>NZ_CM001775.1:3252230-3376703 GCF_000332235.1 Geminocystis herdmanii PCC 6308
ATGTGTTAAGCATACCGCCAGCGTTCATCCTGAGCCAGGATCAAACTCTCCATTGTAGATTTCTTTTTCACCTTTCGATTACTCAGTCTTCTATAATGAGCTTTTTGATTGCTCTTTGTTTTTAGTAATTTAATACTTTTTTGTTAATTTAAAGTTCTTTAACAAGGGTGTATGTTATATTTGAAAATGGCTTTCAAACTATTGAATTTTCGAGGTTCGTGGTGTGTTAGACTGGGGCGTTTGCCTCAATCGCACATTTACTAATATAACTAATTAAAAAAAAAACGGCAACTTTTTTGCCAATCTTTTTTTGATTTTCTTTTTAATGATGGCTAGAAGTGTTGATTTATATGGGTTTTTCTTTTTAATTTTTTTTTTGATTTGGTGGGTAGTGCATCGCCCTACTCCGTCAAGTTTGAAGTTTTTGTTGGGTTTCGTTTCCTCAACCCAACCTACAAATTAGTAAAATAAGAAAATCAGGCCTTGATGAGAAACAAGGATAAAATCTTTTCGGGAGACGTGTCAATATATGTTTAGTTTAGAAGCACCTTTTAAGCCTATGGGAGATCAACCAAAGGCGATCGAGCGGCTGATACAATCATTACAGGCTGGATATTCTTTTCAAACTTTGCTGGGTGCTACGGGTACGGGAAAGACTTATACTATTGCTTGTACGATCGAGCAGTGGCAAAAACCGACTTTGGTATTGGCACATAATAAAACTTTGGCGGCTCAGTTATGTAATGAGTTGAGGCAATTTTTCCCTCACAATGCGGTGGAATATTTTGTCAGTTATTATGATTATTATCAACCAGAAGCCTATATTCCTGTCACGGATACTTATATTGAGAAAACTTCTTCTATTAATGATGAGATTGATATGTTTCGTCATTCGGCAACTCGATCGCTCTTTGAAAGAAAAGATGTTATCGTGGTGGCTTCTATTAGTTGTATCTATGGTTTGGGGATGCCTGTGGAATATTTGAAAGCCTCTATTCCTCTGAGGGTTGGAGTGGAATATGATCCTCGTCAATTGATTCGAGATTTAGTCAATGTACAATATAGTCGCAATGATATTGATCTGCGTCGTGCTACTTTTCGCATTAAGGGGGATGTTTTAGAAGTTGTCCCTGCCTACGAGGATCGAGTTATACGGGTAGAATTTTTTGGAGATGAAATTGAAGCAATTTCTCTTTTAGACCCTGTTACTAGCCAATTATTAGAGGAATTAAAGCAAATTAATGTCTATCCTGCCAAGCACTTTGTAACACCAAAAGACCAATTAGAGTGTGCGATCGAACATATTAAGGAAGAATTAGAGGAAAGATTAATAGTTTTAGAAAAAGAGGGAAAATTAGTTGAGGCACAAAGATTAAAACAAAAAACTAACTACGATTTGGAGATGTTAAAAGAGGTGGGATATTGTAATGGGGTGGAAAATTATTCTCGTCATTTAACAGGCAGAAAAGCAGGACAACCTCCTGATTGTTTAGTGGATTATTTCCCTGAAGATTGGCTTTTAATTGTGGATGAATCTCATGTTACTGTACCTCAAATTAAGGGAATGTATAATGGTGATCAAGCTAGGAAAAAAGTGTTAATTGATCATGGTTTTCGTTTACCTAGTGCTTCTGATAATCGTCCTTTAAAAGCGGATGAGTTTTGGCAAAAGGTGAAAAAATGTATCTTCGTTTCTGCTACTCCTAGTGAGTGGGAAATTGAACGATCGAACCATGAAATTGTGGAACAAATTATTCGCCCTACTGGTATTTTAGATCCTCAAGTTTTTGTTAGACCTAGTGAGGGACAAATTGATGATTTATTTGCGGAAATTAAAGAAAGAATTAAGAAAAAAGAAAGGGTTTTAATTACTACTTTAACTAAGAAGATGTCAGAAGATTTGACGGAATATTTACAAGAACGAGGGATAAATGTACAATATTTACATTCGGAAATTCAATCGATCGAACGTATTGAGATTTTACAAGGTTTAAGAGCTGGAGAGTTTGATGTTTTAATTGGAGTGAATTTATTAAGGGAAGGTTTAGATTTACCTGAAGTTTCTTTGGTGATTATTTTAGATGCTGATAAAGAAGGTTTTTTACGATCAGAAAAGTCTTTAATTCAAACGATTGGTAGGGCTGCACGTCATGTTAATGGCCAAGCTATTTTATACGCTGATAATTTTACTAAAAGCATAGAAAAAGCGATTAATGAAACTAATCGTCGTCGAGAAATTCAGTTTAAATATAATCAAGATAATAATATTATTCCTCGATCGATCGTCAAAAAATCAAGTAATTCTATTTTAGAATTTTTAGATATATCCAGAAAATTAAATAATCAAGAATTAGAAGAAGTTTGTACTCATATTGAAGAAATAGGTTTAGATCAAATACCTATTTTAATTAAACAATTAGAGGAAAAGATGCTACAAGCATCAAAAGATTTAGAGTTTGAAAAAGCAGTAGAATATCGAGATAAAATTAAAAGTTTACGATCGCAAATGTCCACTATTAATAAGAGTTAAAATTTTGATGGTGGGCATTGCCCACCCTACATTTAAGAATAGATTAAGGAAGGGGAGGAGGTGTGGGTGATACTGGTGCTGGAGGTTGGGTTGGTTGTGGAGTGGTAGAACTATCGGGATAACTAGGATAATAGGGGTTAAAACCAGAATAAGGATCAACGGTTTGAGTTGGCGCTTGAGATTTACCGGGTAAAGTGGCTAAGGCAACTCTTTCTCCCCCTACTTCTTTGAGCATATCTAAGACTTCAATGACTTGACTATAACGGACTTCTTGGGAAGCGTGAAGTACCATTAATCCGCTAGGGTTCAAACTATGATAGTTTTTGATGGCACTATATAATTGCACTTGGCTAACGGGTTGTTTTTCTAAGTATAGTTGTCCTCGATTGTCTAAACTAACGACTAACATTTCTCGCATTTGAGATGTGCCTGTACTGGCTTGGGGTAGGTTTAAACTCAAGGCTTGTTGACGGGAAAATCCTACGGCGGCAAGAATGAAAAAAGTCAAAATACAAAAAATTACGTCAATCATTGGCACAATTTCGATACTGACTTCTTGGGCGTTAATATCTTGCCAGAGTTTAAAGGGTTTTACGCCAAATTTATGGTGATTGGCTGATTTTTTTTCCGATAGTTGAGATTTTTCAGATAATTGAGTCATAAAGGTTTTCGCTACAAATAATATTTTTAATGATAAAGATTTTTTGATAAATTGTGGTAATCAAAGAGAGTCCAATATTAATACAGGGTTGTTCGATCGAACTTTTAACTTTAGATGGGAGAAAGAAGTCCCACGCTGTAAACACTATAGCAAAACATTACGTTTCAGCGTGGGATGCCGATCCACCAACATAAAAAAGTCTGATAATACATTCCCAAAATCAAAATCTTGTGCTAGAATAAACTTGGTCATTGACCCACCCAGCTGACTAAGAGGCTACCGAAGTGGTGTAAAAGTACTCGGCAGAGACTAGGGAAGCAACTATCAGTTCACTAAAAGGTCGTAAGACGCTGGTAGGAAGCGAATAGAATTTTTGTTCTATGGGTCTGCGGAAGGCGGACTCCTGCTCGGGTTGGCGGAAGCCATAAAGGTAGTAATACCAGAGATGCTTAGTAAGACTCGACAATGCTTAGATTTGGTTCGGAGTATTGTAAAGCATTGGCAAGTGAGACGAGAAGCCTACATTAAACCTACGGTATAGTGTTAGGTACTTCACTTATCCCTTGATAAACCAATTCTCATTTCTTCTTCTCGTTGAATCCATCGCTGACGATAAATAACTTCTAAATCACTTCCAGCTTTCCTAAAAACTCGTACTTGGTTAAACCAAAAAGCCTGAAATAATCGATAAAAAACTACGCTAGTAATAGCTACGATTAATCCCACGGCTGTAGAAATTAAAGATTCCCCAATACCTTGAGTAACTCCTGAAGTTGCACCAGTGCCTAAGTCACTGAGAGAAATCGAGCCTAAAGAACGAATTAACCCTAAAACTGTACCTAATAATCCTAACAAGGGAGATAAGGCAATAACTCCTTCTAAAATTTTGTCACCTTTACGCATTAGGGCTAATTCATCATCTGCTCCTGTTTCTAAGGCTAAGTGGAATATTTCAGGTTCGGGATTATCTAATTGTAAAGGGGTATTTAAAAACTTTCCTAATGGATGACTACGGTATCGAGAGGTAATCTCTAAAGTTTTTTCCCAATTAGTGGCAGCAGCGTCCATAATATTGTTTAAAATTTGTTCTTCTTTGATCAATACTTTTGACCAAAACCAAATACGTTCGATGATAGTACCCAAGGCAAGAATGGATAAAAATAGTAAAGGCCATATCGCTACGCCACCTTTTTCAATTAATTCGGCTAAAGTCACTGATTGTTACTCCTCAATCTTAATATTAATTTTCATTAACTAATTATCTTGTATGAATTGACAAATGACAATTAATCTGATTTCAATTTTAAAGACACAATGATTCGATCGAAATTCACCTATTCAGATTTTCAGGTGCAAATCTGTTAAAAATATCTACTTTCACATCTGAGACTCTCCACTTCAAGAAAAGTAGTTTTAATAAACTGGAGTTTGGTGAAGGTAGGCAAAGGGCAAGTAGGCAACTATAACTTTTACAACACGAGATAACAGCCTTGATGAGTATAAATAAAGAACAGATATACTTGATTCTATAGAATATGATATTTTACTTGATTTCTACCACTTTCTTTAGCATCATATAAGGCATTATCAGCCATTTTAATTAAAGATTCAATGGAACTTTCAGGGGAAGGAATAACAGAAGCAACACCTAAACTTAAAGTAATATACTGACTAACCTGAGATTTTTCATGGGGAATTTTTAAATTTTCTATTGCCTGTCTCAATTCTTCACTAATTTTAATTGCACCTTCTAAGGGCGTATTAGGTAAAATTATCGCAAATTCTTCACCGCCATAACGAGCTAAAAAATCGGAGGCTCTTTTAACGATATTATTCATTATTTGTGCTACTCTAATTAAACATTTATCTCCTGCTTGATGGCCATAAATATCATTATAAGGTTTAAAATAATCCACATCACAAAGAATAAGAGATAAGGGTTGTTTTTCTCTCCCACAACGTTGCCATTCTTGATTTAAAGTATTATCAAAAAAGTGTCGATTATAAACCCCTGTTAAACCGTCAATAGTGGCTAATTTACTTAGTTTCAATTCTAATTTTTTTCTAACGGTAATATCTCTCACGGTGACAGAAAAACCATCACCTAATTTGACGGCAATAAAATGAAACCATTTTTGAGTATTTTTATGATTATATCTAATATCTTCTTCTAAAGATTTCCCTGTTTCTACTACTTTGATAAAAGCTGGAAATAACTCTGGTTTAATTTTACTAATAAATTTTTTAAAAACTAATTTTCCTGTTAAATCTTCTGGTTGACTATTAAAAATTTGGGCGGTAACAGGGTTTACTACGATACAACGAAAATCTTTGATTTCTCCCGTTTGTGTGTCTCTTACAGCTTCTAAGGCGGCAATGCCATCAAGGGAGGCATTTAAAATACTAGAGATTAAAGCCCTCGATTGATATAAAATTGCTTCAGCTTCTTTTCTTTGACGAATTTCTTTTCTAAGATTTTCTTGCTCTTTTTTAATTAATTGTTGCTCTTTTTCTAATAATTTTCTTTGGGTTTGAATAGTTAATTGACTACTAATACGAGCGATAACTTCTTCTTCTTGAAAAGGTTTAGTTATATAATCAATTCCCCCTACTTCAAAGGCTTTTATTTTATCAAATACATCACTTAAAGCACTAATAAAAATAACGGGAATATCTTTTGTTTTTTCCTCTGACTTGAGTTTTTGGCAAACAGTATAACCATCCATATCTGGCATTAAAATATCTAGTAAAATTAAGTCTGGTGGATTAGATTGAGCTGCTAAAATTGCGGTTTCTCCATCAGGGGCTTTTTTTACTTTATAGTTTTTTATCTCTAACATCTTTGAAAGTACTCTTAAATTAGCAGGTTGATCATCAACGATTAAAATACTTTCAATAAGGTTATTTTCTGGGGAAAAATCATATTCATTCATTGATTCATTTAAAAATTTAATATCACAATTAACCATTAAAATTATTCCTTTGATTTCCTGATAAAATTTTACTTCTTATACTCTTAAATTTGGTATTAAAATTTGTTAATAAAATATAACTGTTTTAAATCTTTTGTAAAAATAAAATAGGGAATGGATACTTTTCAATAATGTTAGAATTGCTGTTTGAAAAAATAGGGATTTCTCCTTAATCATGAAAGATTGCTTCGTTTCCTCGCAATGACAATATTATAAAAAAAGCAATAGAAGGGTTAGAGACACAATACAGAGTTTTTCAATTCTTCATTCTTAATTTTCAATTCTCCATTGTTTTTATTCCTTTTCAATGAGTTTTCTGATTTTTTTAAGTTGAAAGTTATCGACTAAGTTGGTGAGTTTTTCTATCAATGCCTGATTTTTTTTTGGAATTTGTGCTATTAATTCTAATATTAAATCATCATCGAGATCAACGGATGCTTGATATAGTTTTTCTATCCACAATGAGGGCATTATTTGTAAATCTTCAAGGGTTAAAGGTTGACTGGTGGATACACTAGCCATATGAGTTTCTTCTTCATAAATATATTCTACTCCCAAGTGTTTTGCCATTGCCTCAAAGATAACTGATTCTTTAAAGGGTTTTCTGATAAAATCGTCACATCCTGCGGATAAAATGACGGCTTTTTCTTCTTCTAAGACACTAGCAGTTAGGGCAATTATGGCGGTGGCGTTACCTTTGATTGTGCCTTTGATATGTTGGGTTGCTTCGTAACCATCCATGACGGGCATTCGCATATCCATCCAAATTAGGTGAGGTTTCCAATCATCCCATATTTCGATCGCTTCTTGTCCGTTTCCTGCTTCTTTCAATTCAAATCCTAAGGGTTGTAATAGTTTGATTAATAGTAAACGATTCATGGGTCGATCGTCCACTACTAAGATTCGATACCTTTGTTGTCCTGATTTTAAGGCTACCACATGACGGGAGTACGATCGTTGTTCTAATTCCACTTCATCGGCATTGACTATTTTAGTGACAATGTCAAAACTAAAGATACTTCCTTCCCCTAGTTTACTCTTGATGGTGATGTCTCCTCCCATGAGTTGCACAAATTTACGGCTAATGGGTAAACCTAAACCTGTACCTTCTTGACTATTTCTGCCGACTTCTGTTTGAGAGAAGGCTTCAAAAACTTTGCCTAAATCTTTTTGGGCTATTCCTGCACCAGTATCTTCTACGGCAAAGGTGATACTAATTTGATCATCTTTGAAAATTTGATGAGGAGTTAAATAGATAAACAGGTTAACTCCTCCTTCTTGGGTAAATTTGATGGCGTTATTTAACAAATTTATCAATACTTGACGCAATTTAGTCTCATCAGTGTAAATATAGCGAGGCACATTATTTTCTCGCTCAAAGTTTAATTGTAATTCCTTTTCTTCGGCTTTTAATTGCAATAAGTCTTCAATTTCCTCTAATAATGTATAGAGATCGAAGTTTTTCTCATTCAATGTCATTTTTCCTGCTTCTATCTTCGATAAATCTAATACATTATTAATTAAATTTAAAAGATAGTTCCCACTGCGATGGATTATGTTAATATTTTCTTTATGGTCTTCTGGTAGGGTGTTCGATCGCATCATAATTTGAGAGAAACCTAAAATAGCATTCATGGGAGTGCGCAATTCGTGACTCATATTCGCCAAAAAGATACTTTTCGTTTGATTGGCGATTTCAGCTTTTTCTTTGGCTAAGGCTAATTCTATATTTCCTGCTTGAAGTTGGGCGGTGGATTTTTCTAAAGATTCCATGACTTGATTGTAACGGGTGGCAATATGTCCTACTTCCGTAAAAGGTTCAACTGGTACACGCAAACTAAGATTTTGCGTTTTAATTTGAGTATCCATTGTTGTTAGTAAGTCATAAACCTCAGTTTTTGCTCTATGCTCGGATACATTTAAACCTATATCTTCTTCTTCTAAAGAGACTCGTAAGGGGAAAAAATGATTACTGATATTAAGTAATAGATAAGCCACCCCAAAACCCCAAACAAAACAGACGATAATCCCTAATAATTGTACTAATAATTGTTGAAAAGAGTTTAAACCTGTGCCAAGTAACTCTGGTTTACCAAATAAAGCTACGGCTAAAATGCCCCAAGTGCCTCCTATACCATGCACGGCAACAGCATCTACTGCGTCATCAATTTTATAACGCTCAAATTGTGACTTGGTAAATAACATTAAATAACCACCAATCGCCCCAATAATTACCGCTTGGGGAGTAGAAACCACATGACAAGAAGCTGTAATGGAAACTAACCCTGCGATCGTACCATTCATCAAAAATTCTACTTCGGGTATTTTATACTTTTGCCAACCAAAAAAGCAACCACTAATCATTCCTGCCACTCCTGCCATGAGGGTATTGACTAAAATTTTGGGGACATGATTATCAAAAACAAAAATACTACCACCGTTAAAACCAAACCACGCAATCCACAGTAACATGACACCTAAGACGGATAAAGGCAAATTTGAGCCATTTATTTTATCCACCGAAAAACGATCGTGCCGAGGACCTATAATAAGTAAAAGGGCAAATGCTACCCAAGCACCGATGGAATGAACTACTGTACACCCTGCAAAGTCCACAAAACCTAGATTTCCTAACCATCCTGTAAATTGAGTATGAGTGTTATCAATACCATTCCAAACCCAATGACCGAAAACAGGGTATATAATGCCAGAAATAATTATAGAAGCGATAATATAAGCACCAAATTTTAATCTTTCTGCCACTGCTCCTGATACAATGGTGGTGGCGGTACTGCAAAACATTGCCTGAAACAAGAAAAAAGCGCCTAACTCTGAGTTATCTCCCACGTCAATAAAAAAGCCTTGAGTGCCAATAAATCCTCCCCAACTCAAGCCAAACATCAAGGCATAACCAAACATCCAAAATAAGGCAACGGAAATACCAAAATCTGCTAAATTCTTTACTGCTACATTTATATTGTTTTTCGATCGAGTTAACCCCGACTCCAGACACATAAACCCCGGTTGCATTAAAAATACTAACCCCGCACAAATTAAAATCCATTGTAAGTCAGTCATAATAAATAATGGAGAATTGAGAATGCAAAATGGAGAATGAATAATTAACAATATTGCCTTTCTTCAAAAATTTCTAGTTCAATTTATTGAACGTGATATTATTAGCGGTGTAATTTATTACACGGTGAGCTATTGATTAACGCCCTAATCCCTAATATTCTAAAACCTAAAACCTAAAACCTAACACCTCATTGATAATGATTTTTGAATCTGTATCCACAAAACTGTATCATTTGCAACAATTAGCCGAACAATTAGTTGCTAATCAATTAAATCATCTTAGCCTTGTTTCTATTCTCGTTATTTTATTTACAGGCTTAATTACCAGTCTTACCCCTTGT
The DNA here is from genome assembly GCF_000332235.1 of Geminocystis herdmanii PCC 6308. Taxonomy (NCBI): domain Bacteria; kingdom Bacillati; phylum Cyanobacteriota; class Cyanophyceae; order Chroococcales; family Geminocystaceae; genus Geminocystis; species Geminocystis herdmanii. Next base: position 3,261,813 of record NZ_CM001775.1, read on the forward strand.
ATGTTATCCATGCTTCCCTTGACGATCGCCTATATTGGAGGTTATGAAGATAAAGGGAAATTAGCTTCTTTTGTGCAATCGAGTTATTTTGCCTTCGGGTTAGCCACTACTTTAGCTATTCTGGGGGTTTTTGCCGCCTTATTAGGTAAAGTTTACGGGCAAATTGGTATTGGTTTACCGATTATTGTTAGCTCGATCGCTATTATAATGGGTTTAAATTTATTAGAGATAATTCCCTTAAAATTTCCAAATTGGGATACCACAAACTGGATAAAAGATAACTTTCCTAGTAATCTAAAATCTTACCTGTTGGGGTTAACTTTTGGTTTGATAGCCTCTCCTTGTAGTACTCCAGTTTTAATTACTTTATTAGCTTATATTGCTAGTAGTAAAAATATTGTGATTGGTGCAATTTTTCTTATTTTTTATGCGATTGGATATGTTTTTCCTCTAATCTTAGCAGGTACATTTACCGGGACATTAAAAAGTTTGCTAAATTTACGCATTATTACTCAGTGGATAAATCCCCTTAGTGGAGCAGTTTTATTAATCTTTGGTATTTTTTCCCTTGCTTCTCGTTTTAGTATTTAAGATATTTCTTCAAAAATTAAATTTTCGATAACTAAAACTAAGGGTTAAAACCCTCACTACAAACTTTTTTTAACCATTAATTATCCTAAGTTGCAAGAATATTTTTACTAAAAAATTTATAGAATTAAGCATAGAAAAAACTATTAATTTTTAACTTGATTTAAGTTATTTAATAATAATTTTATTTTTTCTAAATCTTTATTTCCTGCACTGATTTCTACACCACTAGACAAATCAATTCCATCACATTGTAAGGTTTGTAAGGCTAACATTACATTGTCTGGAGTTAAGCCTCCAGCTAGTAACCAAGGACGAGATGGTCTAAAATTATCTAATTGTTGCCAATCTAAAGTTTTACCAGTACCGCCATAAATACCTTGTTGAAAAGTATCTAGTAAAATAGTATCTATAAAAGGAGAATATTCTAGTAATAAACTTAAAGAATCAGCATTTTGATAACGAAAAGCCTTAATAATTTCTCTGTCAGGTAACAACTCCCTTAATTGTGAGCAAAAGTTCGGGGTTTCATCTCCATGAAGTTGTACTGCTGTTAAGCCTGTATTTTTAACTATTTTAATGATATTGTCTATTTCTTCATTGACAAAAACCCCTACTTTACTGATAGGTGAGGATAAAACTTTAATGATTTTTTTGATTTCCTCCTCTTGAATGTAGCGAGGAGATTTTTTGACACAAATAAATCCTAATGTGTCCACCCCTAAAGACTCGATCGAAATCGCCTGTTGCAAGTCAGTAATTCCACATATTTTAATACGCATAATAAGAAAAAAATTGAGTAAGAAATCAAAATGATTAATAATCTTTAAGAGAATTAATAAAAAAGCCCTGTAAATATTACCATAACGAAAATAGTTACCTTAAATCAAATTAAATTCTTAAAATTATGAACTTTTTAGTGTTATCAAATCTTCTAGCAAGTATTCCTCAAACGGTAGAGTGGAATTTTAATGTAGCTTTAGTGATGATTTCAGCGAACTTATTAGCAGTATTTATTGGGCGTTTCGCTATCCAACAAACTGGAATTGGTCCTGATTTACCCGTAGGAAAACCTGCATTATGGAAAAGATTTGGACTCCCTGAATTATTGGCTACCCTTAGTTTTGGGCATATTTTGGGTGCTGGTTTTGTCTTAGGCTTATCCAACGCAGGATTATTATAGGCTTTGCCTCATAGTCGAATGATGAAGATAGGAGAGAACCTCAGTGAATCATAAAGAAAATGATGAAAACTAGACAGGTGGACAAGTGGACAAGTGGACAGGGAGAAAAATTCTTAATATTTGATGTACTTTTGAGAGAATTTTATTCATTCACAAGAAATACAATCTTCCTGTCTGCCTGTCTGCCTGTCTTCCAAGTCAGCCCTCATCTATTTTTATAGTTCACTCGGGTGAGAGAGGATTTAGGAGACAGGAGATAGGATAAATAAAGGTTTTTAGGGGATAAATAATACACACAATTCCCGTAGAGACGTAAAATTTTACACCTCTACAATGATTTCATCTTCTCAAAATTTAATTAAAAACCCCTACTTGATAAATAACATCTCTTGATAGGTGGGCAAAGGCCATAATTCATCGGCAATTTCCGCTTCTAAACCATCGGCATATTTGCGCACTTCATCCATTAACGATCGAATGGTTTGAGCATAATATTGAAGATGATCTTCCACGCTGTCAAAATCATGTTTACTTAGGGCATGACTTAATTTATAAACTTCCGCCATCATCGCATCAGCTAATTCAGCTACTTTTTTCACTGGAGTTACATCAACTTCAATACCCATATTTTTGAGAATGACAATAGTACCGCTTAAATTCGATAAATATTTCATCGCCGCAGGATAAATAGTCGTTTTTGCGATACTAATCACTAATTTAGCTTCTACTTCGATCGACAATAAATATTGTTCCGCATAAACTTCAAAACGACTTTCTAATTCTACGGGAGAAAGTACACCAGTTCTCTCAAATAATTCCTCAATATATTTTTCTTTTAAAACAGGTAAAGCATCAGCAGTGGTAGGTAAATTAGCTAAACCTCTTTCTTCCACCGCCATTTCATGCCATTCGGAAGAATAACCATTGCCCCCAAAAACCACGTTACCGTGTTTTTCCATGATTTCTTTGAGGACTTTTTGAATAGCAGTATTTAACTCTGTACCTTTTTCCAATTCAGATTCTAACTGTTCTGCAATCCAGTTTAAGGAGTCCGCTAAAATGGTATTCATAGCCACAAGAGGACCTGCTACAGATTGCCCTGAACCTACCGCACGAAACTCGAAACGATTACCTGTAAAGGCAAAGGGAGATGTACGATTTCTGTCACCCGGATCCATGGGAATCTCTGGTAAAGTATCCACACCAATATTCATAGTTTCAGCTTTTTTGCAACTTTTAACTTCACCGTTGCGGATTTGCTCAAAAACGTCCTCTAATTGTGAACCTAAATACACGGACATAATGGCAGGGGGAGCTTCGTTTGCCCCTAAACGGTGATCATTACTTGCTGTTGCTACGACTGCGCGCAAAAGGGGTCCGTATTTATGGGCGCCTCGAATTACTGCTCCACAGAAAACTAAAAATTGAGCGTTGGCGTGAGGAGTATCACCCGGGTCTAGTAAGTTACCTTGTGTAGCATTACCTACCGACCAGTTAACGTGTTTTCCTGAACCGTTAATACCTGCAAAGGGTTTTTCATGGAGTAAACAGATAAAACCATGTTTTTTTGCCATTTTGCGTAAAATGGTCATGGTTAACTGTTGATGATCTGTTGCTACGTTTGCTGCTTCAAAGAAGGGAGCTAATTCAAATTGTCCGGGAGCAACTTCATTATGGCGAGTTTTGGCAGGAATTCCTAAGCGATACATGGATTCTTCCACATCCTGCATGAACACTTGTACTCTTTCAGGAATTGCTCCGAAGTAGTGATCATCAAATTCTTGTCCTTTAGCGGAGGGTTTACCAAATAAGGTTCTTCCTGCTAATAATAAATCTGGGCGACTATGAGCAAAATTGGCATCTACTAAGAAGTATTCTTGTTCTGCTCCACAACTGGAGTTAACGGGAGCTATCTCTTTATGTCCTAATAATTTTAAGACTTTACGAGCCGCTTTATTCATAGCTGCATTCGATCGAAGTAGGGGAGTTTTCTTATCTAGGGCTTCTCCTGTCCAAGAAACAAATACCGTAGGGATACAAAGGGTTACGCCATTATCAGTTTCCATAACATAGGCTGGGCTGGTGACATCCCATGCCGTATAGCCTCTGGCTTCAAAGGTCGATCGAATCCCCCCATTAGGAAAAGATGAGCCATCGGGTTCGCCTTTTACCAATACTTTACCTGCAAACTCAGAAATAACCGAACCGTCACCCTGTACGGAGACAAAACCGTCATGTTTTTCTGCTGTAGAGTTAGTAAGAGGATAGAAAACGTGGGCGTAGTAAAGGGCTTTTTTGGAAATTGCCCAGTCTCTCATGGCTGTTGCTACCACATCGGCAATAGACACATCAAGAGGTTCACCTGTTTGAATGGTTTTTTTCAGAGATTTGAAAATATCTTTAGGGAGACACTCTTGCATCTTGCTAAGAGTAAAAACATCTTTTGCCCACATATCCTCTAACCGTTTGGGAGTGTTAAAGGGCTTGATTTCTCTATTGGTAATTTGGTTAATGGCTTGAACCCGTGAATTATTTCCGCTCATAGTTACTTTTTTAAAGATAATCTTTAATTGTAATTACTTAAGGGTTTTTTAAAAGTCCACAAAGAACAATTTTCTCCCAATTTATTCGTGAGCTAGTTTGCATCTAAGTAGAGTTTGATACGAAAATATTGGATAAGGGAAGGTTTCAGTTAGTAGATTTTAGGTTTAATTTAATTGATGATTATTTAATTTAATGATTTGTGTATCAGGAAATTTGAGAATAAGTTCCCATTCTCCTCCTAATTCAGTTATCATACGGGTTAAATTTTCTAGGGTAAGATGTTGTTTTAAATCAGCCGATTTTTTTGAAAAATAGGAGTATTCATTTTCACTTTCTATAATGTTTTCCGAAGAAATTTCTAGTCGTTGACGAAGCTCGTCAATGATTTGCATTTCTTGTAACAATTCTTGAGTTTTAGCTTCAATTTTTGCTCGTCTTTCAGGTGACAGTTTATTCATTTCATCATCAAAACTAATCATTGATTTTCCTCCGTAGACTTTTCAGCAAACCCTACTTAATACCTCAGTTCGACATAAAGAAAATGATGAAAACTAGACAGGTAGACAAGTGGACAAGTGGACAGGTAGAAAAATTCCCAATATTTGTGGGTTTTAAAAATAATTTTATTGACTCAAAAAAACACAATCCTCCTGTCTGCCTGTCTGCCTGTCTTCCAAGTCAGTCCTCACCTATTTTTATATCGAACTCAGGTACTTAATAGACTTCTCCAAAAAAGATTTTTTATTGGCTCGTAGTAAGGGCTTCAGCCCTCATTTTAGCAATTAATGGAGATGTCTAATAGTTTCTGCCTCGCCATTGACGGGGTTTTTGCGTAGCTGATAAAAAGATTCTTACTACTGCGAAAATATCGGCGGTAGGGGAGAGTAAAAAGAATAATTCCCTCGGTGATTTCGTAAATTGATAGGAAGGGGCGATCGCACCTAATAAGGCAAAACGGATTAATAGTAAAATACAATTAAGGATATATAACAAGTAAAAACTGAGAAAATCTAACTGAGAACAGAAGAAAAAGCCTATAAGCACGATCGAAAAGGGTAAAGCCTGAATTAAAGCTAAAAAGCCACATTCTGCCCATAACTGAGCTTTTGAACCTGCATCCTTGAGATCGATCGATCTTCCCCATTCACGCCAAGTTTCTTCTAAACCCTCATACATTCTCACTTTGATCACTTTTGCACCATCAGCAAAACCCACCTTATAACCTAAACTGGCGATATAACGAGCCAAAGTCACATCATCACAAAAAGAATTAGAAGCAAAACTATAACCGTCTATAGCTTCTAAAACCTTGCGTTTAATTAAAAAACATTGTCCATTCGCCATCACCGTTTCCGCACTTTTTGCATCGACTCCTGACGACTCAAAACGATAAAGCAAAGTCATTAACAAAGCAGGTTGTAACCACCATTCTCCAGCACCCTTGAGAATAAATTGAGGAGAAAGAGACACCACATCATAATTATGTGCATTCGCAAAATTTATCAAACTGGGAATTAAGCCTTTTTGGGGTTGAGTATCTGCATCTATGCCTAAAATCCATTCACTGGTTTCTGAACTATTTAAAAATCCATTATGTAATGCCCAAGGTCTGCCCACCCAATTATTAGATAAGGGGGGATCGGTGACAAGACGAATACGAGGATCAGTTTTTGAGGCTTCTATTACTTTATCTCTTGTACCATCTTGGGAGTTACTATCGACAATAATAATTTCTTTGACTTCGTAACTTTGACGGGTAATGCCTTCTAGCATTTTATCAATTCGATCGACCTCATTGAGAGTGGGTACAATCACACTAACTTTAGCTAACAAAGAAGGATCAGCAGATTCAGGTTTTAAAGGAGGAAATCGAGTTGCCCCCCTAAATAATCGACTCAGAAGAATAAAAAAACAAACACTTTGAAAGAGTAATAAAACGAAACAAATAATCGCATTGGTTATCATTGCGTAAAAAAAGACTAATTTTAAGTCAATTTTAAACTTAAATCTTCAAAACAAGCAAAAAAAACCCGTCTTCTAAGAGACAGGATTAACTGAGTTATTGATTGTAATGGACGCAAACCTTAATGGACGCAAACCTTAATGGACGCAAACCTTAATGGACGCAAACTTTAATGGACGCAAACTTTAATGGACGCAAACTTTAATGGACGCAAACTTTAATGGACGCAAACCTTGCGTCCCTACAACCTAACTGCTTTTGTAACTATAATTCAATGCCAGAACTAACTTCTCCAACGCTAGAGCCAAAGCCTCCAGCAAGAATGTCAGCTTCTTTGACAAATCCGCTATAGGCTTCCATACCGTGTTCGGAAATGTCTAAACCTTTCACTTCTTCCTCAACATGAACTCTAATACCTACAGTAGCTTTGAGAGCATACCAAAAGATAGTGCTAACAACAACAGTAAAACCACCCACGGTTAAAACACCGATTAATTGGGTGAAGAAACTATGACCATTTACACTAAAAATACCTACGGCTAAAGTTCCCCAAATACCACAGACTAAGTGAACAGAAGTTGCACCAACAGGATCATCAATTTTTAAAACTTTATCAAAAAATCCTACGGCAAAAACCACAATGACACCAGCAATAGCACCAATAATAATAGCACCGAAATAAGTTACATCAGCACAACCTGCGGTGATACCCACTAAACCAGCTAAAACACCGTTAATAATCATGGATAAGTCTGGTTTACCATCCTTTGCCCAAGATGTCGCAGTAGCTGTAATACTACCTGCCGCTGCGGCTAAGTTGGTAGTAAGAGCAATATAGGGTACGTTTGCAGTAGCAGCTAACTCAGAACCGGGGTTAAAACCAAACCAGCCAATCCAAAGGATTAAACATCCTAAAGTCGCAATACTCATATTATGACCGGGTATAGCATTTACTTTACCATCGCTGGAATATTTACCTTGACGGGGTCCTAAAATGGAAGCCCCCATTAAGGCTGCCCAACCACCGACAGAGTGAACTACGGTTGAACCTGCAAAATCCTTAAATCCCATTTCCGCTAACCAACCGCCATCCCATACCCAATGTCCAGTAATGGGATAAGCAATTCCGATTAATAGTACACTGAAAATTAAAAAGGCATCAAATCTAATTCTTTCGGCTACCGCACCAGATACGATCGTGGCAGCAGTGGCGGCGAAAGCTAATTGGAAAAAGAAAGAGATAGACTCAGGTACTTTTGTCAAAGTTTTCACTTCAACTTCTACTCCTTCAACCATGGTTTTGGTTATTTCAAAGGCTTCTGAGTCACTGTAAGGGAGACTGCTACCATTGAAAAAGAAACCATCTAAACCGATAAAACCGTTACCGTTACCGTACATTAAACCATAACCGATCGCCCAATAAACAATAGAGGCGATACCAAAGACGATTAAGTTTTTAGCAAGGATATTAACAGCATTTTTTTGACGGCAAAAACCCGCTTCTAGCATGGCAAAACCCGCATTCATGAACACAACTAAAATACCTGCTATCAATAAGAAAACAGAATCTAAAACGATTTTTAATTGCCCTACATCTTCGGGTTGTCCAAATCCTTGTGCCATTGCGGCGCTATTCCACACCATAATAATAATGGCGGTTAAGGGAATACAGGCTAACTGATAAGGAGAAAATAAATTTCTAACACGAGCTATAGAATTAAGTATAAAACTACCTTGATCGTTCGATCGAGATACTTTGTTATTCATTTTTTTTGACATCATCACCATGAATTTTTATTGGTATAGATTTGCACCAAAACTACATAGAAATTGAGGATTTAATCTCTTAAGTCTTCAATTAACTGTTAAATATTGTTATGTTTTAACTAATCTTTTCTGTATCCAAAAATACAATTAAGCAGTGAATAATGAATAGTGAATAATGAATAGTTTTTAATTTTGCATTTTCAATTCTTAATTCTCAATTCTCAATTCTTAAAATATGTTTCAAGAATATTGGTTTAATCTTTCTCCTCCCATTCAATCTATTCTTTTTCACTTAGGATTTTTAAGTATCGGATTTATAGTTATTTATCTTATTTTATTTTTTATTTTACGTCCTCTCTTTCGTCAGTTAGAACAAGATATTGCTTTAGTGACTCTCAATGTATCGGGGTATCCTCTTCTAAGTATATTTACAGTACTTAATCTTAAATTCACTTTGAGAGATTTGGAGTTGGTAGAAGATAAAAATATCCTGCAAACTATCCTCACGGTGACGGTAATTATTATTGTTAGTTATTGGTTGGTATCACTTTTAAAGCAAGTAATTATCTACTATCTCAAACAATATACTCAACAAACAGAAGTGATGTGGGATGATGTTTTATTACCTTTGGTAGAAGCTGTTATTCCTGTTATTATCTTTTTATTGGGTGGTGTTTTCTCTTTAAAAACCTTTGGGGTGGATTTAACGGGAATTTGGGTGACATTGGGAGGGGCTACTTTTATTATTGGTTTTGCCTTAAAAGATATTCTCGCTAATTTTTTTAGTGGTATCGTGTTGTTGATTGATACTCCTTTTCAATTTGGAGATGTTTTACGATTGGAAGATGGCTCGATCGGAATGTTATCTCGTATCGGTGTGAGGGTGACACAAATTTATTTATTTGATAGTCATTGTGATGTTTATATCCCTAATAGTATCTTACAAAATCAAAATATTACTAATTTAAGTCGTCCTACTTCTTATTTTTACTATTCCAGTACTTTAGAAATTCCTGCTTCTGAATATGAGTTGGAATATCTGCAAAAAATCATTACTGAAGTTGTCCTTGCTCATCCTGATACTTTAGCTAATATTGAACAAAAATTGAGTTTGATCGATCGATACTACCTAGATAATGAATCTTCTGTTCATGGGAAGCAACAACAGGAAATCGGGAAATTAAGACTATTAGCGGAACAACAAGTTAACGAAAAACTAGAGGAAATCGAATATTCTTTAGAAGCCTTAGTGGTGACATTACAATTCGCCGAAAAGGGTGGTTTAACCTCTGAAGAAATTGCTAATATTATCCAAGAATATCAACAAGTTCTTTCTTTAATCGGTTTTAATATTACGGAGGGAGATCAAGACATCTTTCTTAATGAATTTATCGAGTCTCAAGACTCAGAAGCCTTAATCGAGTTAGTTAAACAATGGTATCGTCTTTGGTTAAAAGACCCTAATTTGCAAGAAGAAGACCTTTATTTGATCCCCCAAGAATGGGATCGCAAAATTAATTTAATCAAAAAAAGAACCTATCGTTTATACCAAAAAATTATTAACCCTCAATTAGAAGAAACTCGATTAGATGATTATGTATTGGAATTGAGCGATTGGTTTAAGTCGAAATTTAAAGAAAGAAAAAAATGGCAAGACCCCCAAATTTGGATCACTGCATTAAATCATGATGAGGGTTTTCTGTATTATGAGTTTAAACTTAATTTTTTTGTGGATGATATTAAATTAGAATATGGCAAGAGGGGCGATCGAATCAGTAGTCAAATTTATCAAGAAATACTTAGGATCATCAAACCCTCCATAAATCCTCAATAAAAATTTTTAATAAATAATATTTATTTTTGATGTTTTCTCTGTATAAATACTCAACAAAAATAATTATTTATAAGATGTTTAAAGTTTAGCAAACTTTTGTTAAAAAAAATACCCTTTTTGTCATGAATCCCGTTAAAATTAAAGAAAGATAAAAAAATCATTAAGAAAAGTAAACATTAAAAAATTCTTTTATAAACTTAAAAATTAAGAATCTTAAATCAACATAATTTAGATAAAAGGAAATAATAAGATGCTGGTAAATAACTACAATACTGATATTAAAGCTCAATACGGTCAAGGGGAAAGAGATTTTCCTAAAATGCAGTTGAGAAGAATTGATTTAAGAAATAGTAACTTAAAAGGCATTAATCTACAAGGTTCTGATCTAAGTTATGCTGATTTAAGAGATACTGATTTGAGCAATGCTAATTTAAGCCATTGTTACTTAAATGAGGCTAATTTAAGTGGTGCGAATTTAACAGGGGCGAATTTAACAGGTGCTTATCTCATCAAAGCCTATTTAACTAAAACGAGTTTTAAAAAAGCTATTCTTAAAGAAACCTATTTTACGGGGAGTTTCCTCACCAAAGCTAATTTCATGAAAGCCGATTTATCAGGAGCTTTTTTGAATGGAGCTCACTTAAATGGTGCTATTTTTCAGGGGGCATCATACGACAATACTACTCGGTTCGATCGATGTTTTGATCCTGCTACCCTAGGGATGACTTTACTTTCATCTTTTCAAGCATCCGCCAGTAAAAAAATTACTATTGCCCAAGTTATTAGTAATTTTGAATCGATCGCCAGTATCACAGGTTGTTATTTAGGTGGCATGATAACCGCTAAAAACTTTAACGAAAGTCGTCCTGACATCGAATGGCTACAACAATTTTCTATGGATAGACAAGGAAAAATAAGTTTTACAGGTACATTAAACCATCAAGCCACCATGATGCAATTAAAATGGTTAGAAAAATGGACTAACGCTTTCATCAAAAAAAGCTCTATCATTATTCAAGATTTACCTAATATCATTGAAGAAAAACACTTAACCGTTGATTATTTAATTAAAAATAATGTAGCGTAAAATTGATTAATGAATAATAGACATCAATTTTCGCAGGTTGGGGGATTGGGGAATTGGGGGATTGAGGATATTTCCCCCTAACACCCTAACAGCCTAACATTCGAGACATTATCTGACTTGCCAACTATTTTTTCGCTCACCCTACCCCAAATGTGATCGATGTCTAATAAGTAAGAAGTTGTTTTAAAAATTTCTGATCCCCCTCAATCCCTCTTAAAAGTGTTTTATGGATTAAACAACCGTTAAATTATACACCATAATTCCCTATTTTTTAATATTAATAATTGTTAAGTATTAATTGTATAGAAATGTTGAAGAAATAAGATTAAAAACAAAAAAAATGGTTACAATAAAAGTAGAAAAAAAATTTTTTGTCAATTAATTAAATAATTTAGAATAAACTTGAGAGGATAAAAAACCAGATGACTTTTACACCCACAAAATCAAGTCGTACTGTAGAAAAAATTTCCCAAAATCTTTGGAAAAATAAGTATCCCAAAAAACATGATCATTATACTTTAGAAGATTTCTTTTACTTTGATACCGCAAACGGTAATATTACCGACTGGAATGAGTCTCGTAACGTTCTTGTAACTGAAGATTTTATCGTAGGTTTAATCGAAGGTTTAGAAGAAGAAGTTGGTTCTGCTTCTAGCGTGGTTATGTATAATATCGGTCGTGAATGGGGTATTCGAGATGCGGAATTTTTTGAACAATGGTTTCAAAAAGAATATGAGTATCCCAAAGATGTTCACAACATGAACTTATTATACGTTCTCGAAGCGTGGTGGTGGCCTTTTACTACTCAAGGATGGGGTAACTGGGATGTGGATTTGAGTGAACAAAAAAACGGCTTTATGTTTGTTAATATTTTTGACTCCGCCGTTGCTCGTACTTTAGGAGATGTAGGGAAACCTGTATGTCATATTTACGCTGGTTTAATGGCAGGTTTTTTCAGTCGTTTTATTAATAAACAACTTAACTGCATTGAGATTCAATGTTACTCTATGGGAGAAACCTATTGTAAATTTTTGTTGGGAAAACAAGATCGCATCGATGCAGCTACTTTCTGGCAAAACGAGGGCGCAGGTGCAAAAGATATTCAGAAAAAACTCGTTAACGGAGAGTATCTCAAATGATTCTTTCACAAACCATTACCGTAGAAGATTTTTTTCAAAGGGCTAATTGGCAAGGATTAAAGTTAGTTACTATCCCTGAAGAATCTAGGTTTCAAGAGGAAGTGGTAGAAGATACTTTTACACCTACTTTTGATTTGACAGTACAAGATTTTTTTCAACAGGCTAATTGGCAAGGGGTAGTTAAAACCAAATTTGTTCAGTTTTCTACATCCTCTGATTCATCCTCTTCTGTTTCAGTAGTTCCGCCTAATTATTCTCTCACTATGTCCGTAGGGGAATTTTTCCAAAGAATGCCATGGACTGGACAAATAAATTACAAGAAGGGATCGATCGCATCCTTACCCCAAGTTTCTCCGTCAAATACTTTTAGCTCGACGGTTGAACCTTTGAATGTTAATGATTTATCGGATTTACTTTAAAGAAAAACTATGTACCCAGAATTACAAGCATTAATTCACGAAGCTGAACATCAGTATTTACAGGCGGATAATTTACATAAATTAACTCAGGAAGTTTCTACCTTAAAAGATAGACTGACAGCTTACAAAATACTGAGAGATCAAGAAATTAGTATTTTTCAAGAGGTAGCTGATAAGGCAGTAAAAAAATTACCCGAAGAAAATACCAAAAAGATAGAAACTGCCCTCCGTCATTGGTTATTAATTACTCGGTATTGCGGTATGGCAATGTTACTTAATAATCCAGACTTTTTAGAGCATCGTTTATTGGAATGGTTAACAGATGTAGTTCAAGCTCATGATTCTCAGGCTATTTCTTCTACTATATATTCTCTATTAATGGTGAAATTAGGTGAAGAATTATCGGAGGCTGGATTACAACAGATTCAACCTTTTTTAACTCAAGCAAATGATTATTTAAGCAATATTCCCGTTATTAGTGTTTAACTTACTAAAAAATATCCAAGAAATGAGGAAAAATAGATGATTTCAGTGGCAGATTTAGTTCAAGACAAAGCCCTTAAAGGCAATTATTTTGCTCCAGAGGCTTATGTGCAGGGGGATTTTGAGTTAGGATTACTCGAAACCCGTTTAGGCTCAAGATTAATTGCATTACCTGAAGTTTTTTTACAGGGGGTTTATGCTGGTTTAGATGAGGAAATTGGACAAGCGACAGGTATCGTTTTATATAACTGTGGGCGTTGGTGGGGTAAAAGTTTTTACCGCCGTTTTCTGCAAGAGGTAAGCGAATATTATGAAATGCCTTTAGCTGAGATGGAGATGGCACAGTTTTTAAGTTGTTTAAAACAGTGTTGGAAAACTCACGGTTGGGGAGTAATTAATTTTAATTTTGATTACTATTCTCAAGGTTTTATTGTGGCGACTACGGTTAATTCTCCTTTTGCTCAAGCGGCACCCCAAGATAAGGGTTTTTCTTGTCAACCCGAAGCGGGTATTTTAAGTTCTTTTTTCAGTCAATTAACGGGAGAAGACCTTGTTTGTGTTCAAACCAGTTGCGAATCTTTAGGCGCACAGAATAATACTTTTATTCTGGGTTTAAATGAGCGATTGATCTTAGCTAAAACTTTATCAGAAGAAGGTCATGATCATGGTACTATCCTCGATCGAATTTTAAAAGATTCTGATTCTTAAAGTTAACTTTAATTATTGTTACTAATCCTAGCTATGTTTTATTTTCCATAACATTTAAGCTAATCTAAAATTAGACTATTAAACATATTTAGAGAAATAAGATAGTGGCTAAACTCATCAAACTTGATCCTCTCGGTACAGAAACAGCGATAAAAACCAATGATAATCTTTTATCAGGGTTACTAAAAAATCAACTTAACGTCATGCAGGAGTGTGGCGGTAGGGGAATGTGTTCAACCTGTCATATTTATGTAAAAGCAGGAATGGAGAGTTTATCTCCTCTTAATCGGCGGGAAAAACGCACTTTAGAAGTGATTACTACTTGTAAACTTAATTCCCGTTTAGCTTGTCAAGCTAGGGTGATTGGTGAAGGGGTAGTGGTGGAGTTACCAGCTGGGATGTATTTGAGTGAGATTGATGATATTGAGGAGTTGATTGGTAGGAGAGCGCAACAAAACATTTTACACCCCATATCAGGAAAAATTTTAGTACAAGAAGGAAAGTTGATCACTCGATCGATGATTAGTCAATTAGAGAATACTAAAGGGGAAGTATCCCAATATTTAGCTAATACCAGTGACGCAGTTTAATTTTTTATTCAATTTAGTATATAAGGATTTATCACAATGTTAAAACAATTTGGAGATTTGACTTTAGAAGCGGATGGTCGTTATGCCCAAGATTATGAGTTAAAATTCTTAGAAGATTACTTAGAATCTCAGGAAATCAGACTGAGCGCTTATACTAAAATCAGAGATAATGCTGACGAGATTATCGAAGCGGTAAGAGTCGGGAAACAAAAACGTAACCCCGAATTTAAGGATTATTATGTCACCTGTAAACGGGATTTAATCGATTTAGTACGTTATTGTGCGGCGGCTTTGTTATTTGATGATATGGAAAGATTGCGCACAAATATGTTGCTGTGGTTTCAAACTATTTCCCGTGCCTATAATTTTGAGAATGACAATATTGATACCTATGAGGTTTTACTGAATGTTATTCCTAATTTTTTAACCCCAGAAGAAGCTAAATTAGCCCTTCCTATTTTTGAGCTTAATTGTGCGGTTTTAGTCTAAGTATTTATATTATGTAAAAGCTAAAATATTTAATATCAATGACAATATTTTACTTTTACTTTTTATTTTATTTGAAAATGTTTTAGATTTGGAGTAATTATTTTTATATTATGGAAAAACAACAAGATATTATCGGTATTTCAGGAGCAGTTATTTCGGGAATAGGTGCAATTGTGACTGTGGCTACTGGGAATTTTTCGATCGCACCTATTCCTTTAGCCATAGGAATAGGTTGTAACGTTTTTAGTCGTAAACAGTCAAATGATAGTTTAGTGGAGGCTTATAATAAACAAGAACAAACTATTAATGAGTTAATTCAAAAATTAGAGAAAAATCATCAAGAATTAACAGAAAAATTAGTCCAAAATAAAGGGGAGTTAGGCACAAGTATTGAAAAATTACAGCAATCCTTAAATACTAATTTACAGGCACAAAAAGAATTTCTTAATGGAGAAATTCAGCGAATTGATTTACAACATCAAAACTTAAATAATGTCGTTACAGATATTAAAGAAATAGAAAATCTATCTCAAGAGTTGAGAGTTAAACCTGATTCTGCGGATTTCTTCTATCAAAGAGGTATCGGTTACGAAAAATTAGGTAATCAAAATGGTGCGATCGAAGATTACAGCGAAGCTATTAAAAAAGATGGTAATTTTGCGAAAGCCTACCATAAAAGAGGAGTGCTTTATTTAGACACGGGTTTAAAACAAAAAGCCGTTGATGATTTAAGAAAAGCCGCTTTACTTTATTTTGAGCAAGGAGACATCGACAGTTACCATCAAGCCAGAGAAATGAGTCGCAATATTCATGAATTACGCTCTGACGGTAACGGAAATACTCAAGAAATGCTTTTAGGAAAACAGTTATTTCCTTAATTAAGGGTTGCTGAAAAAGTCTTTTGTAACCCTCACTCCTCTCCTATAGGAGAGGAGAATAATATATTTATAAGATTTTTTCTAAACCGTAAACGAGAGATTTTAAATCGACAATTTTACGAATAGATAACAATACCCCCGGCATATAACACGATCGATCGCTGGTATCATGACGGAGGGTATAAATTTGTCCAGTAGCACCAAAAATCACCTCTTGATGGGCAATCAATCCGGGTAGTCTCACACTATGGATTCTAATATTATCACCGCAAATACTGCCCCTCGCCCCTGCTAAATTCTCGGTTTCCTTCACTAATTGAGGATTATAGCTTTTTCCTAAATCCGATAACATCTCCGCCGTTTTAATGGCTGTGCCACTAGGCGCATCGGCTTTTTGATTATGATGTAATTCGATAATTTCTACATGATCAAAATATTGTGCCGCTTGAATCGCTGCCTGTTGCATTAAGACAATACCAATGGAAAAATTCGGAATAATTAAGACTCCCGTAGTGGCTTTATCGGCAAAATCTGCTAAGTCTTGGATTTGTTCGGGGGATAGTCCAGTTGTACCAACTACGGGACGAACACCATAGGCGATCGCACTACGGACATTTTCATAAACGCTATCAGGGTGAGTAAAATCCACCATTACCCCTTGTATTTTGTGTTGGGTAGCCAAAACAAGCACACTTTGCAAATCGTTAAGGATAGGAATTTCTAACTCTCCACATCCTGCCACTTCTCCCACATCCTGCCCTAATAAAGCAGGATTTTGATCTACTGCTCCCACTAACATCATATCCTTAGAAGATGCGATGGCTTTAATGACTTCTTTGCCCATTTTTCCCCCCGCACCATTGACGACTACGGGAATTAAATTATCTTGACTCATATAAAAATAGTGAATAATGAATGATGAATAATGAATAGTGAATAGTGAAATTCACTTTTTGACGGTAATAAGACTTTGAGATTGCTTCGTGCCTCGCAATGACAAAAAGAATTGAGAATTGAGAGAAATTTTAAAATTACTTTTTACTTAAATTATTGTCGATCGAGGTAGTGCTGTCAATGGATAGCGTTTCGTAACCCACAACAAGCGCTATAAGCAATGGCAATGGCATCCACACTATCATCAATGGGTAAAGTGGGTAAATCAAAAATTTGTTGTAACATTGCTCCTACTTCTTTTTTATTAGCTTTTGCGTTACCTAAATGGGCTTTCCAACTGGCTTGATGTAAGAAAAAGGGGGTTAATTGAGCCTCTCGATAACACACAAGGTTAATCACTCCCAAAGCCTGTAAAACTTTCCCCGCGGCTTTGATTTCTCGACTGAAAAAAGGCATTTCCATGGCAATAGCATCAGGTTGAAACTCTTGAATAATAGTCACAAAATCTGTTTCTAATTCGGCTAGTCTTTCCCCCGTGGGTTGTTTTTTATCGGTTTCAATAATTCCATAGTCAATAATTGTGGGAATTTTAGTTTCATCCCCTTCTAATATAGACCAACCGACGATGGCTAATCCGGGATCAATTCCTAACCAAATCATGTTTTAATCATTTTATATATTGCATCTTATTTTAACGAAAAATTAAAAAGAGTCCGATGGAAATTATTAGTGTACCAGCTACTCTATTTATTGTTTTCATCATCTGAGATTTTTTCAGAAGATAACTGGTTTTATCTCCCATTAAAGCATAAATTAATTTTGTTCCTCCTACTCCGATGGTTGCCATAGCAATAATAATCAAAGTATCCATGATGGAAATAGTGGATAAATCAACAAAAGCAGGAAGAAAACTTAAGTAAAAAAAGATGGCTTTTAAGTCACCTAAACTAATAAAAAGTCCCATTAAAAAACTAGCAATAAAAGAAGATTTTTGATTTATCTCAAGGTTGATTTCTTGAGATTTAGCTTTCCATAAACCTATTCCTAACCAAATTAAATACCCTCCTCCCAATAGTTTAAGAAATGTAAAGAAATTACCTGTTATTTCTGAGAGAAATGTTAAACCATAAATAGCTAATAAGATAAAAATAATATCTCCTGAAACGATGCCCATAGTTGTAAGCACACCATGAGTAAATCCGTAGGTGACAGAGCGAAGGGATACCGCTAAAACACTAACACTCGGTATCAAGGCAAGAAGTACGATCGCAATAAATAAACTTAAGGTACTATGTAAAGTCATAATGAACTATGAATATTTTTTGGATAAATAAGATTATAATAGAGCCAATAATTGCAATATAAATAATGATTTGCTATGACAACACAACCAGCTTATAGTTTATTTCAAGAAAATCAAGATATTATTGTGAGAGTAAATAAAGAGATTTTTTCTGAAAAACAATTAACTAAGTTTTTAGAGTATCTTATCTTAGAAAATATTAGTTCTTCAAGTAAATTGACATCAGAAAAAGCAGAAGAATTAGCCAGTGAAATCGATCAAAAAATTTGGAAATCGATCGAATCTCGTATTTTAGAAAAATAAATGTCAAATCCATTAGAACCGATAATTATTGATACCAATATTTTATTTTCTGCATTACTTAACAGTAAGTCTAATTTTGCTTTTATTTTATTACTAGGAAATAATGAATTTTATATTAGTGAATTAGTATTAGTAGAACTTTTTAAATATCAAAATAAAATTCTGAAATTGAGTAAATTATCAGAAGAAGAAGTTATACAATTTTATCATATTATTCTCAAAAGAATTAACGTTTATAAAGAAGATTTAATCCACACAAATAACTTAAAATTAGCCTATAATTTGTGTAAAGACATCGATGTACATGATACCGTTCATGTTGCTTTAACATCAGAGTTACAAGGCAAATTATGGACAGGGGATAATAAATTAAAGCAAGGTTTACTCAAAAAAGGTTTTAATTTTTTCTTTCAACCTGAGAAAATAGATTAAAGAATCTATTGTTTAACACCTTTTATGTAATAATTCTTAAAGAACTTTTAAGATTTGCTAAACAAGTACGTTATGAGTGAAGCTGCCAAAGAAAAAACCCTAGCTGAACAAGCACCACCGAGTTATGAATGTCGTTCTTGTGGTTATACTTATGTCCCTTCTAAGGGTGATAGTAAAACCAATATTCCAGCGGGTACGTTGTTTACGGATTTGCCGAGTAATTGGCGTTGCCCTGTGTGTGGTTCAAGTCGGAATGCTTTTACTAATATTGGTGCACCCGATGCACCATCAGGATTTGCTGAAAATTTGAATTATGGTTTTGGGGTAAATCAACTAACTCCCAATCAAAAAAACCTATTGATTTTTGGAGCTTTGGCTTTAGCTTTCTTATTCTTTCTCAGTTTATACGGATTGGGTTAATTAGAAATTATATTTTTGGAAATTACAATGAATTTTTTATTCGATCGAGTCAAACAAATTCTAGTATTAGTAATAGTCGCTTTCTTTTGTGTCAGTTGCTCGAATGTGCCTTCTGTCAGTGAGAATCCTTGGCAATATATTAATTTAGAAACCGATGCTATTTTAGCCGATTTAGACTTTACCAGTGACTCTAATCATGGTTGGTTAGTGGGTACAAAAGCCACCTTATTTGAAACCAATGACGGTGGAGATACTTGGCAACCCAAAACCATTGATTTTGGAGAAGAAAAAGTCAGTTTTACAGGGGTTAGTTTTTATGATAATGAAGGTTGGATTACAGGACAACCCGGCATATTGTTACGCACCGTCAACGGCGGAGAAACTTGGGAGCGTATTCCTTTAAGTGATGAATTGCCCGGTATTCCCTATGATATATTTGCCCTTGCACCTAACACCGCCGAAATGGTGACTAATTTAGGAGCTATCTATAAAACCACCGATGGGGGTAAAAGTTGGAAAGGTTTAGTAGAAGGTGCTGTGGGGGTTGCCAGAAGCATTAATCGCTCTGCCGATGGTAGATATGTCGCTGTGAGTTCCAGAGGAAACTTTTATTCTACATGGCAACCGGGCGATCGAGAATGGACTCCCCATAACCGCAACTCCTCCAAACGTTTACAAAATATGGGTTTCTTTGATGACGATCGACTATGGTTGATTGCCAGAGGCGGACAAATTCAACTGAGTGAATCCCAAGATGTAGAAAATTGGGCGCAACCAATTAACCCTGAATATTCCACCAGTTGGGGCTTTTTAGATTTAGCCACCCGTCAAGGGGATGAAGTGTGGGTAGCAGGAGGTAGTGGAAATCTTCTCGTTAGTCGTGACGGTGGTTTAACATGGGAAAAAGATCGAGAAGTGGAGTCTGTACCCTCTAATTTATATAAAATCCTTTTTCTTGATCCCGATCGAGGTTTTGTTTTAGGAGAGCGTGGTGTTCTGTTAAAATATAATACTCAGAATGCGGTCTAAGTTAAGTCGCAAATGTTGTACATTAGTTAAATAGTAAAAAAAATTTAGGAGGCACTGTTTTTATGGCTGGAGATACAGGTGAACGTCCATTTACCGATATTGTTACCAGTGTACGTTACTGGGTAATTCATAGTATCACAATCCCCATGCTTTTTATCGCTGGTTGGTTGTTTGTTAGTACTGGTTTAGCTTATGATGCTTTTGGTACTCCTCGCCCTGACGAGTATTTCACTCAAACTCGTGAAGAATTACCAATTATTAGCGATCGTTATAAAGCAAGTCAACAAGTCGAACAATTTAGTAAATAGTTAATAGATCAAAAAGGTAAATAAAAGATGACTAATAGTCCTAATCAACCAATTTCATATCCTATTTTTACTGTCAGATGGTTAGCTGTTCACACTTTAGCAGTACCTTCTGTCTTTTTCGTCGGTGCAATTACCGCTATGCAATTTATTCAACGATAGGAGATACCCATGGACAGAAATCAAAATCCCAACCGTCAAGGTGTTGAGTTAAATCGTACTTCCCTTTATTTAGGGTTGTTATTTGTCGCCGTTTTAGGCGTTTTATTCTCTAGTTATTTCTTCAACTAAAAACTAATTTAATTAATATAGGAGGTTTGATCATGGGTGAAGCCAGAATTCCTTTGTGGATTGTAGGTACGATCGCAGGTATGGGTGCTTTAACTGTACTAGCACTGTTTTTCTATGGTGCTTATGCAGGTTTAGGTTCTTCTTTATAATTTAGTTTAATTACATAAAAACTATATATATAATAAAAACTGCTCTGGAATAAAATTCTAGGGCGTTTTTTTTCTCATATTAACAATTTTATTTAACCTCAGTTCCAATACTGCTCGGTTAAGGAATTTACAATTGTCGGTTAAGATAGGGCAAAGGGCAAGGGGCAAAGGGCAAAGGGTAAGAACTTCAATGAAATTTTAATTCTAAATTCTAAATTCTAAATTCTAAATTACCCTCACCAAAACGTTTTCGACACTAACCGAGCAGTATTGGAACTTAAATGATAATTGTTGCCCTCTTGTTTTTATGGCACAATTAGGGAACAATTAATATCAACAAATTTAAAATTAAGATTATGGCAGGTAAAATAAAAAAAGGTACTTATGTTAAGGCTATTCGTGAAAAATTAGTGGATAGCCTTGAAGCTAAAGCCAGTGATAGCCGTTTCCCGAACTATATTTTCGACAGTAAAGGGGAAGTTTTAGACTTCAATGAAGAATATGCTTTTGTAAAATTTTATACTCCTACTCCTAGTGTATGGCTAAAACTAGATCAATTAGAGATAGTTGAGTAGTTTATGACAAAATTTGTTTGTAAAACGAAAAATTTTCCCAAAGTTTCCATTATTGGTACGGGAAATGTCGGGAAAACCCTCGCGCAAAGAATTGTCGAGCGTAATCTTGCCGATGTGTGTTTGCTAGATATTGTGGAAGGTTTACCCCAAGGTATCGCCCTAGATTTGATGGAGGCTAGGGGTTTGGAATTGCATACTCGCAATGTCGTTGGTACAAATAATTATGAGGATACAGCTAATTCTGATGTGGTAGTTATCACCGCAGGAATTGCTCGTAAACCGGGCATGAGTCGAGAGGATTTATTAAAAATTAATGCGAAAATCGTCACGGAAGCCACTCAAAAATGTGTTAATTTTTCTCCTAATGCTCTCTATTTAATCATTACCAATCCTTTAGATGTAATGACTTATCTGGTGTGGAAAACCACTAATTTAGCTACATCTAAGGTAGTTGGGATGGCTGGAGTTTTAGATTCAACTCGTTTACAGGCTTTTATTGCTATGGAGTTGGGAGTATCTTTTAATGATGTACAAGGTATGGTTTTAGGAGGACATGGTGATTTAATGTTACCATTACCTCGTTATTGTACGGTAAGTGGTATTCCTATCACAGAATTAATGGATAAGGAAACTATTAATAGATTAATACAGCGTACTAGAGACGGTGGTGCTGAAATTGTTAAGTTGTTAAAGACTGGTAGTGCTTTTTATGCTCCCGCTTCTTCGGCTTATTATATGATCGAGTCAGTGTTATTAAATCAGTCTCGTTTGTTGCCTGCTGCGGTATATCTACAAGGGGAGTATGGGTTAACGGATATTTTCTTGGGTGTGCCTTGTCGTTTGGGATATTGTGGGGTGGAGGCGGTTTTAGAAATTAATCTTACGGATGAGGAAACTCAGGCTTTACATGATTCGGCTCGATCGGTCCGTGATAACATCAATTTAGCTTTAACTGAACTAAACATCTTTAAAAGAGGGTAACATGGTTAATTGTTAATTGTTAATTATTTTAATGTTCGATCGAGAAAAAGATAGACCAACATGGGATGAATATTTTATGCTAATGGCAAAGTTGGCAGCAACCCGCTCAACCTGTCTAGCTTTTCCAGTAGGTGCAGTTATTGTTAAAAATCGTCAAGTGTTGGCAACGGGTTATAATGGCTCTCCTTCTGGTACAATCCATTGTACTGCTCAAGGTTTTTGTTATGAGGGTTTAAGTAGTTGTGATGCTAGTAAAACTTTACCATCTAGGGCGGTTCATGCAGAAGCTAATGCCATCGCTCAAGCCGCTAGGCACGGTATCGCTACGGATGGGGCAACTATTTATGTTACTCTTGAGCCTTGTATTGCCTGTTTAAAGTTAATTATTTCCGCAGGGATTAAAGAGGTTTTCTATGAGACTAATTTTAATGTGGGTGAAAAAGTCATTGTTAGAGATTCTTTTGTGAAAAATAATTTAGTTAATTTACATCCGATGATTGTCAGGGAAAATGTGGCTCAAAAAGCATCTACTTTTTTAATTGAACTTGTTTCGATCGAAAAATAGAGATAATCCCAAAGTTTTTAAATCAGTATTTCAAGCAACTAAATATCAAGTCATTACTATATAAAGATTATAAATGTTTGGAGAGGTCTAAATGAGTAATTGGAAAAAAGGATTAAAGTTAAATAATGGTAAATATATTATTGAATCTATTTTATTGAGAAGTGGCACTGGATTTTATTATCGAGCAAAAGATACAACTAATTCCCAATTGGTAACAATAAAAGCGACTGATATATTTTGGTCATCTTCTGAAGATAAAAAAGGTTTTGAGGAAAAGTTGATCAAACAAGCCCAATTAATCGCTTCTAACTGTGCGAATCCTTATATTGTTAAATTATACCCCCAAGTTTTCATGGAAGATAATCGAGCTTATATGGTGATGGATTATCTGGAAGGAATGGATTTAGCGACTTATCTCGATCGAAATGGAAAATTTGAGCCTGATTCTGCATTAAAATTAGTTACGAAAATTGCCACAGCATTAAATATTCTCCATCAAAACAAATATATTCACCAAGATATAAGACCACAAAATATTATTATTGATCAAAATACAGAAGAACCGATCTTAACAGATTATGGGTTAGCGGTGAAGTTGTTTGCTTTAGCACCAAGAAAACTTCAAAATATGGACTGTTTTAGTCCACCAGAGCAACCTTCCGCTAATATTAACAATAAACCAGCTACAGATATTTATGCTTTATCCGCAATATTGTATGTTCTCGTGACAGGACAATTACCAAATCCAGCAAATTTTCGGACTTATAAAGACTTAATACCACCACAACAGTTTACCCCAGAATTGAGCGATCGATTCAACGAAGGCATTATTAAGGGGATGGAATTAGATATAGAAAAACGTCCTCAAAATTTAAGAGATTGGTTTCAATTATTTAAAGAAAGTACCGATCATAATCCCACAAAAACACCGACAAAAACCACAATTTCCACCGCAGAAACTCGGCAAAATATTCTCAATGCCGTGGTAGATAATGATGAAACTATTGTACAAAAAATATCCCCCATCAATGCACCACCTACCATCATCAAACCGAAAACTAATTACCCTCATATCGAAACTTTTGAGTTTGAGACAATTTCGATCGAATTAGAAAAAAAATTATTTGGTTTAATGTCCAATATTAAGAAAAATCCCATCACCAAAAAGGGACAATTTTTCGTGGAATATCTAGGGGAAGGAGTTAATTTGGATATGATCTTTATTCCCGCAGGATCATTTATGATGGGATCAAATAACAATGAAGATGGTAGAGAGAAAGACGAAACTCCCCTACATTTAGTAAATCTCAACTCATTTTATATCAGTAAATATCCCATTACTCAATTACAGTGGCGCACCATATCATCATTTCCCAAAGCAGGACGACCTGTCAAGACTAACCCGTCTGCATTTAAAGGGGATAATTTACCAGTGGAAAAAGTATCATGGTTAGACGCACAGGAATTTTGTAAACGTCTGAGTAAATACACCAAAAGAAGCTATCGACTTCCCACAGAGTCAGAATGGGAATATGCCTGTCGTGGAAATACTAAATCAGCTTTTTTCTTCGGAGATTCGATCGTCCCAGATGTCGCCAACTATGATGGAAGAAATGATCATAAAAAGGGGAAGTATGACAAAAAAACAACCCCTGTAGATAGTTTTTACCCTAATCCCTTTGGCTTATATGATGTCCATGGTAACGTATGGGAATGGTGCGAAGATTTTTATGCAAATAACTACATTCATAAACCTAAAGACGGCACAGCTTATAGTGGAGGAATGAGCAATCAACCCAGAGTAGTAAGAGGAGGTTCGTGGTCACTATCTTCTCAGTATTGTCGTAGTGCAAAAAGAAGTAGTTATGCCGCCGACTCTAACTATAACTTTGTCGGTTTTAGGGTAGTGTGCGTTATTGATAATTAGGATTTGCGGAAAAAGATAAATTTGGCTCTCTTACTTCTCGTCGTGATAAATTATGTCTAAAAAAAGGTGTCAGGTATCAGGTAGCAGGTATTAGGTTAAATTCAAACTGTTAATTTATAACAATTGCATTTTTAAAATTATCAAAACTATATATATTAAAGTTTTAAGCGATTATTTTCTAGTAATTTATCATAACTACTGTAGAAGAGCCATAAATTTTATAACTCACTAATATAGTCAAGAAATGTAACAAAAAATAGGGATAACCGTAAAGATTCAAGGCAGACTAGGTAAAAGAGCCTAGTTTCGTGGTAAAAACAATAAAGAGTGTTTTTTGCACACTGTCATTATTTTTCTCATATTTCTTTTATAATCTCACTTAACAGGAGTTTACAACTTAATGTTTACAAACGTAAAATCCGCCGTTCGTCATATCGCGCCCGAAGATTTACAAGGACGTGCTTTAATGAAGGTGGTTTATGTGTTGTTAGAAGCACAATATCAAAGTTCTATCACTGCCGCCGTTAAAGCCATTAACGCCCATAATCCTAACTTGGCGATCGAAGTAAATGGTTATCTTATCGAAGAACTACGAAGCCCTGAAAACTACGAAGAATTCAAGAAAGACGTATCCGAAGCCAATATCTTCATTGCTTCCCTCATTTTCATTGAAGACTTAGCCCAAAAAGTTGTCGATGCCGTCACCCCTCACCGTGATAACCTTGATGCGGCGGTAGTTTTCCCCTCCATGCCTGAAGTAATGCGACTCAATAAAATGGGTACTTTCAGTATGGCACAACTCGGACAGAGTAAGAGTGTCATCGGCGAGTTTATGAAGAAGCGTAAACAGAAAAATGGAGCAGGTTTTGAAGATGCCATGCTCAAATTATTACGCACCCTGCCCACCGTCTTAAAATATCTCCCCGTAGAAAAAGCCCAAGACGCGCGCAACTTCATGTTAAGTTTTCAGTATTGGTTGGGAGGTAACGCCGATAACCTCGAAAATTTCTTCTTGATGTTAGCGGATAAATACGTCTTCACCGGGGAAAAATCCTTACTCAGCAACCGAGAATATAACGAGCCTGTGGTTTATCCTGATATGGGTATTTGGCATCCCCTCGCCCCGAAAATGTTTGAAGACATCAAGGAGTATCTTAATTGGTATAATACCCGTGATGACATCAACGACGATTTAAAAGACCCTCTTGCACCTACCATTGGTTTAGTGTTGCAACGTACTCACCTTGTTACGGGTGACGATGCTCACTATGTGGCAATGTTACAAGAATTTGAATATCGGGGCGCTCGTGTTATCCCTATCTTTGCAGGGGGTTTAGACTTCTCCAAGCCTGTGGATGAGTATTTCTTAGATAAAGCAGTAGCAGGAGTTGAGCCGTTACCCATCGTTGATGCTGTAGTATCTTTAACGGGATTTGCCCTTGTAGGAGGTCCTGCACGACAAGATCATCCCAAGGCGATCGAATCCTTAAAACGTCTGAATCGTCCTTATATGGTGGCTTTACCGTTGGTATTCCAAACCACTGAAGAATGGGAAGAAAGTGATCTCGGTTTGCATCCTATCCAAGTTGCACTACAAATCGCTATCCCTGAGTTAGACGGTGCGATCGAACCTATCATCTTATCTGGACGTGATGGTAATACAGGTCGATCAATCACTTTACAAGACAGGGTAGAGGCGATCGCAGGACGGGCTTTAAAATGGACTAATTTACGCAAAAAGCCTAAAATTGACAAAAAATTAGCAATTACCGTCTTTAGCTTCCCTCCCGATAAAGGAAACGTGGGTACAGCCGCTTATTTAGACGTTTTCGGCTCAATTCACGAAGTTTTAAAGGGCATGAAAAACAACGGCTATGACGTGCAAGACGTGCCTGAAACCGCCAAAGAATTAATGGAGATGGTGATTCACGATGCCCAAGCCCAATATTCTAGCCCCGAATTAAACGTTGCCTACCGCATGAGTGTGGAAGAATACGAGCGTTTAACCCCCTACTCCAAAAAATTAGAAGAAAACTGGGGTGCACCTCCGGGGCATCTCAACAGCGATGGACAAAATTTGTTAATCTACGGTAAAGAGTTCGGTAACGTCTTCATCGGTGTGCAACCCACTTTCGGTTACGAGGGCGATCCCATGAGGCTACTTTTCTCTCGATCGGCTTCTCCTCATCATGGTTTTGCGGCTTATTACACCTACCTCGAAAAAATTTGGGGTGTGGATGCAGTATTACATTTTGGAACTCATGGTTCACTCGAATTTATGCCGGGTAAACAAATGGGGATGTCTGGAGACTGTTACCCCGATAGCCTCATCGGTAATATTCCCAACATCTACTACTATGCTGCTAATAACCCCAGTGAAGCGACTATTGCGAAACGCCGTAGTTATGCCGCCACCATTTCTTACCTTACTCCCCCCGCCGAAAACGCAGGATTATATAAAGGTTTAGAAGAATTAAGCGAGTTAATCGGCTCATATCAGACTTTGAAAGATAGTGGGCGCGGTGTGCAAATTGTCAATACGATCGTCGATAAAGCCCGTATCTGCAACCTCGATAAAGACATCCCCGAAATTGCACCCGTAGGGGCGAATGGTGACATTGTAGGGGCGAATGGCATTCGCCCAGAAGAAGATTTATTCGACTCCAGCAACCTTTCCCAAGATGAAAGAGATCACATTGTGGGTTCAGTGTATCGCAAGTTGATGGAAATTGAATCCCGTCTGTTACCCTGTGGGTTACACGTTGTCGGTAAACCTCCCACTGCGGAGGAGGCGATCGCAACCCTTGTTAATATCGCTAGTTTAGACAGAGAAGACGAGGGCATTTTAGCCTTAACTACCATTATCGCTAATAGTATCGATCGAAAAATTGAGGATATTTACCGCAACGCTGACAAAGGAGTTTTAGTCGATGTAGAGCTATTACAAAACATCACCGAAGCCACGAGAGAAGCCGTAAGAGCCTTAGTAGAGGAGCAAATCAACGCAGAAGGGCGAGTTTCTTTCGTTTCTAAGCTCAACTTCTTCAATATGGGCAAAAAAGAGCCTTGGGTAGCCAAATTACACGAATTAGGCTATACCAAAGTTGACGAAAAAGCCCTTAAACCCCTCTTTGAATACCTCGAATTTTGCTTAGAGCAAGTTTGTGCTGATAATGAATTAGGTGCGTTATTAAAAGCCCTTGAAGGTGAATATGTACTACCCGGACCCGGAGGCGATCCCATCCGCAACCCCAATGTATTACCTACGGGTAAAAACATTCATGCCCTCGATCCTCAAAAAATCCCCACTTTGGCAGCTGTTCAATCCGCTAAAATCGTTGTGGACAGACTCTTAGAGCGTCAAAAGCTAGACAACGGTGGCAAATATCCTGAGACGATCGCTTGTGTATTATGGGGAACGGATAATATCAAAACCTACGGCGAATCATTGGCACAAATTATGTGGATGATTGGGGTTAAACCCGTGCCTGATGCGTTAGGGCGAGTCAACAAACTCGAATTAATTGATTTAGAGGAGTTAGGCAGACCTCGTATTGACGTAGTGGTAAACTGTTCGGGCGTATTCCGTGATCTATTCATCAATCAAATGAATTTACTTGATCAAGCCGTCAAGAAAGCCGCCGAAGCAGACGAACCTTTAGAGATGAATTTCGTTCGTAAACACGCATTAGCCCAAGCGGAAGAAATGGGCATCAACCTACGTCAAGCGGCAACCCGTGTCTTTTCCAACGCATCTGGTTCATATTCCAGTAACGTTAACCTAGCGGTAGAAAATAGTAGTTGGGAAGAGGAGCAAG
The DNA here is from genome assembly GCF_000332235.1 of Geminocystis herdmanii PCC 6308. Classification (NCBI taxonomy): domain Bacteria; kingdom Bacillati; phylum Cyanobacteriota; class Cyanophyceae; order Chroococcales; family Geminocystaceae; genus Geminocystis; species Geminocystis herdmanii. The sequence goes on from NZ_CM001775.1 coordinate 3,290,477, forward strand.
AATTGCGGGATATGTACTTAAACCGTAAATCCTTTGCGTTTAACTCCGATAATCCGGGGGTAATGGATGAAAACCGAGCAATGTTCGAGAAATCCTTGAAAACTGCTGATGCAACCTTCCAAAACCTCGATTCTTCTGAGATTAGCTTAACGGATGTCTCCCATTACTTCGACTCTGATCCTACCAAAGTTGTGGCAAGTTTGCGCGATGACGGTAAAAAACCCTCTGCATATATCGCCGACACTACCACCGCTAACGCTCAAGTACGCACCTTATCGGAAACCGTGCGTTTAGATGCCCGTACCAAATTATTAAATCCCAAGTGGTACGAAGGGATGTTATCCCACGGTTACGAAGGAGTAAGAGAATTATCCAAACGCCTTGTAAATACAATGGGATGGAGTGCCACCGCCGACGCAGTGGATAACTGGGTTTATGAAGACACCAACAGCACCTTTATCCAAGATGAAGAAATGTGTAAACGGTTGATGGATTTAAACCCCAACTCCTTCCGCCGTATGGTAAGCACCCTTTTAGAAGTTAACGGGCGTGGTTACTGGGAAACCTCTCAGGAGAATATCGATCGATTACAACAACTGTACCAAGAAGCGGAAGATCGCATCGAAGGCATTGAGTAATCATTAATACTAGGGTGGGCAATGCCCACCTTTTTAATTTGTTTTGTTACAACAATTAACTAAAAACAATGGCGAAACTTTCTGACGAAATAATTACAAAGGTTTTAGAATTAGAGAAGCAACTACTTCTCATTATCAACGAGTCAACGAAAACAACATTTACCATTTTGGAGATTTATGGAGAAACGGAAACCACAATTATCGCTTTAGATGATTTAGACAATGCAAGAGAGAGAGCTTATACTTATTATTCAAGACTACATAATATTTTAGGTAAAATAGCAGAATCTCAACCGATGGCGACTAATGTAATGCTAACTTTATTAAATCGTTCTATTGAGGAAGCAGAAGCAACAATAGAGGCAACCCAAGCTACTATAATTGAAGAAAAAAGGAGTTTTAATCTATCATGACACAAGAAAAATTTATCCCTGATATTGAACAAATTAAAAAAACTTCCCTTAAATTTCAAGAACTTTGTAAAAGAATGGACGCTGAAATACTAATTTTAGATGATATTATTGCTCAATTAGATGAACAAAATAGAAATTCTCCTGTATATCAATATCGTTTGAATAAGGCTAAAAGATTATTGGAAATAGAATCACCGATTAATGTATAAAATAAATAAATTGATGACAGAAGAAATAGAAGTTTACACTGGTTGTGGTAACGTATTTGCTGATTTAGGTTTTGAAAATCCTGATGAAATGTTAGCTAAAGCTGAATTAGTGAGACAAATTAGTTTAACGATCGAGCAACGCAATTTAAAGCCCGAAAATACAACAAAATTATTAGGAATTAATCAAGCTGAATTATCAGATTTATTGGAAGGAAATTTAATGCTTTTTTCTACAGAAACTCTAATCAGATTTTTAAATAAATTAGGGCAGGATGTAGAAATTACAGTAAAAAAAAACCACTAAAAATAATTTTCAAGGAAAAATTCTTGTTAACTTATCCTAAAGCATAAATTTAATTAAACAAAAATGAATAATATGTATAGTGAAATTTTAGAAAAACTAACAGAAATTGTTGTTGAACAACTAGACGTTACTCCTGATACAGTAACTCTTGATACTAATTTTTATAATTTATATAGTAATGAACTTGATCCAATAGAATTATGTATGGCGATAGAGGAGGCATTTGAGGTTAAAATATCAGATGAAGAAGCAGAAAAATTATCTACGGTAGAAAGTGTTTTAGATTTTATTTTATACAAGATATATGGAGTCACTCTTGGACAAATTAAAGTTCAACAAAATCAAGAGGAAAGAGAGATAAAGACAAAAATTTTTAAATTTTTAAATAATACAAATCTTGAGATAATAATCATATCACAATTATTAGAAAATGATGAAATTAAATCTAATTGGGAAAGAATAAGTGAATTTGTTAAGGTTGTAGATCAAAAAAGTTTTACCATTTCAGAAATAGCTAGATATTCTTTTATTTTTCAAAATAATTTTATTCTCTCCAATGTAGAAAATATTTATAAAATAGTTATTTTTGTAGAGCAGAATAACATTTCAATCCATCAAATATTATTTTGTATTAATAATGGTGATATTGAAAGTATTGAAAATAGAGTAGAATTTATCAAAAATTCCATACAAGAAAAACAATTAGAGGTTAATAATTTGAAAAAAAGTTTACACAACTTAAATAAAGAAATACAGGTTTTGCAAACAGAATTAAATGAGTTTTTGTAAGGTGCGATCACGAAGTGGAGCTGTTAGATCACAGAAATAATTAAAAAGTTAAATTTATAGGATATTAATAATGAATAATCTCACTCAAATAAAATCCTTAAAATATTATTTATCATTAAAATATCCAATGTCTATTTATTCAGAAGAAGAAGAAGGAGGCTATACAATTATGATTCCTGATTTAGATGGATGTATCACTCAAGGAGAAACTTTACAAGAGGCAATTAATAATATTGATGAAGCGAGAGAATTATGGATAGAAACGGTTTATTCTAGTGGTAAAAAAGAGATTCCTTTTCCTTCTCAAAGAATTAAAGTTTAAAACATAAAAATAGAAATTACTCTCATTAAATTTCTTCAAATAATATGTTTAAATCTCGATAACCACTAACAACTCTTAATATTTCAATACCATTATTAATTGGACGATAAAAAATTAAATAATCATCTATAGGAAAACTTCTTAATAAAGGTAATAATTCCTCACGACTTTTTCCCATATTAGGAAAATTAGCTAAAGTCCGACATTTTTTATTAATTTGAGCTAAAAATTCTTCTGCTTTATTTAAACTACTTTCCTCGGCAAGATAATCTAAAATGTTTTCTAAATCTCGACTTGCTGGAATTGTAAAAACACAAATATTAGCCATGATTTTCCTCAATTCTTTTCTGTTTTAATTTATTTTCTAATTGAGAAAAAATTAAATCAGCATCAACTACTTCTCCTCTTTCAGAGGCTTCCACACCTCGTAAAATATCTTTTTGTAATTCCTCAAAACGTCCCTGATAGATTTGCTCTTGATTTTTTAATAATTCAACACTTTTATTAATAGCTTCATCTAAAGTTTGATACTTTCCTTGAGCGATTTTATCAGTCAGAAATTCGATTAAGTCTGGCTTTAAAGTAATTTCCATTGTTTAATAACCTTTTGTTTTGTAAGTGTTGAAATTTTTATCACCTTCACTTATTCAATCATAAACGATGTCTTTTAGAAATTGTAATAACTCTAAATCTAATCTCAAAATTTTAAGATGGTGGGGTGTGCATCGCCCTACATTTATTTAATAAGTTCGATCGAACTTTCAAAACGATAATATATTTAGTAGAAAAGATTATTAACATAGAGTAAGTAGAAATATGCTCAAAAATATACAAGTCAAATGCGAGATTTTTCAAGAAGATGATTTATATGTAGGTATTTGCCCCGAATTGAATGTCTCTAGTTTTGGTGAAACCATCGAAGAAGCTAAAGCATCCTTACAAGAAGCCTTAATGGTATTTTTAGAAGAGTGTGAAAACATGAATACTTTACAAGAAGTTTTGCAAGAGGCTGGTTTTATTCAGGAAAATAATGTTTGGTTGCCTCGTAAACCAGTCGTTTCGGAGTTGATGGCGATCGCTTAACATAATGGCTAAAATTACACCAATTCCTTATCAAAAACTCGTCAAAATCTTTGAATTGGAAGGATTTACCGTTAAGCGTCAAAAAGGTGATCATTTAATTCTCACTAAACCTAATGTATCTCGCCCTGTAGTAATAAAAACCAGTCCTCGTAATGTTGCAGTGACTCATATTATGACTAATTTAAAAACGGCAGGTATCTCAAGGGATAAATATTTAGAACTTTTAGAACAAGTGTAATAAACTTGAAATAAGCTCTTTATTATTGGGAAGAAGCTCGATCAAAGTATATTTTACGGGGAAACCTCAAAGGAGAATATCGATCGAGTATAATAATTGTATCAAGAAGGGTTCGATCGCTCTTTAAGATTATAATTAATTTACAGATTAAGAAAAATCAAGATATGTAAAGATTTATATTCCACAAAGAAAAGGAGAATGTACCATTATGTCGATCGAACACCTTAGAAAAAACTATACTCAAGGAGGATTACTCGAATCTGAAGCTAGTTTAAACCCCTTTGAACAATTCCACCATTGGTTTGAACAAGCAGTATCTGCGCAAATCCTCGAACCAAATGCAATGACTTTAGCAACGATTAACCCAGAAGGCAAACCCAGTGCCAGAATCGTGTTATTAAAAAAAATGGACGATCGAGGCTTTACATTTTTTACCAATTATGATAGCAATAAAGGTAAAAATTTAGAGACGAATCCTTGGGCTTCCCTTGTGTTTTGGTGGGGTGAATTAGAAAGGCAAGTCAGGATTGAAGGAGAAGTCGAAAAAGTAACAGAAAAAGAATCGGATGTATATTTTTCTAGTCGTCCCATCGGTTCACAATATGGGGCATGGGCATCTCCTCAAAGTCAAGTCATTACTAGCCGAAACATTTTAGAAACAAATCTACAAGATGTCATGACAAAGTATGAAGCCGATAATATTCCTCGCCCTTCCCATTGGGGAGGTTATAGAGTTGTACCCCATTTAATGGAATTTTGGCAGGGTAGAGAAAACCGTCTGCACGATCGACTTTGCTATAAACTAGAAGATAATCAATGGACTAGACAACGTTTAGCACCGTGAATTAATCGGGAATTAGGAAATCTATACCTTAAATTTAATTATATTAAAGACTAATTTAAAGTTTTCATTAGACATCTCCAATAATTAGAAAAACGAGGGTTGAAACCCTTACTACAAGCCAATAAAAAATTTTTTCTGGAGAAGTCTATTGATTTATATTATTCAATATTAGTTCCATTAATAGATATAAAATAGTTCTAAAATTGATCAATTGCAAGTGTTTGCTGAATTGGAGAAAAAAGAGATATAATTACTATAAAAGAACCAGTTATTTTCTTTTATGAATATTCAAGATACTATTAGTAATCTCCAAAATTTAACAGAATTAGACATTCAAAATAATTGGTTTTATCTCGATCGAGCTTTAAATAAACCACCTTTAATGATAGATGATAATTGGCAACAAGCTACCGTTAATGAAAAAAAATATTTAGTGTGGGAAAAAGGAGATAAAATACGATGGTTTGCCCAAAAAATTGTTATCCCAGAAAGTTTAAATAAAGGTTATTCCTTAGCAGATTTTAGTTTAAGAATTGCCTTAACATGGTGGGCAAAATCTGCTCAAATTTTTGTCAATAATCAGTTAGTTTGTGAAGGAGATTTATTCGATTCCTCCAGTAGAATTTTAGTCACAGAAAGAGCATATATTAACCAACAATTTATCATTAGTTTACGCTTAGTTAGCCCTAGCCATGATATTGGTGGTTTAATGGCTTCTCGCTGTATTTATGAGAGTAATTATGAAGACATTGATCCCAGTTTCGTTGCTAATGAATTAACTATTTTAGATAAATATATTGATAACTTTTATCCCGAAAAAAAAGATTTTTTAGCCACCCAAATAAATAAAATTAATTGGGATTATATTAATAATAAAATTTTATTTAATCAAGAATTAGCTAACCTCAGAAATAATCTTTTATCCCTATCTAATCATATCAAAGAAAGACAGTTTTATTTACTAGGTCATGCCCATTTAGATATGGCTTGGTTATGGACTCTTGAGGAAACTTACGAAGTCGCCCAACGAACTTTTAACTCTGTTTTAAACCTGCAAAAAAAATATCCTTATTTAATGTTTGGACATACCACCGCTTATCTATATCAATGGATAGAAAGCCATAATTCCCTCTTATTTCGTCAAATAGAACAAGCGGTACAAAATAATCAATGGGAAATTTTAGGAGGAATGTGGGTTGAGCCTGATGTTAATTTAATCAGTGGAGAATCCTTAGTTAGACAACTATTATATGGGCAAAAATATTTCTTAAAAAAGTTTGGTAAATATAACACCGTCGCTTGGTTGCCTGATACTTTTGGTTTTCCTTGGCAGTTACCACAAATTTTACAACAAGCTGAAATTAATTACTTTGTTACGGGTAAATTGCATTGGAATGATACCACCAAATTCCCCCATGGTTGTTTTTGGTGGCAGTCTCCCGATGGTAGTCGTATTTTCTCTTTCATGTCTCCCCCCAACGTTGCAGGAGTTATGGATACTAACCCTATTACCATGACTAACTATAGTGTTGATTGGGAAAAGCAAACGGGATTACAAGATATTTTCTGGCTTCCGGGGGTAGGTGATCATGGAGGAGGACCCACCCGTGATATGCTGGAGGTAGCAAAACGTTATGATAATTCGCCTTTTTTCCCTCAAATAAATTTTACTTCTGCACAACAATATTTAGATAAAATTAGCTCTATTTCTGATGAAAAATTATCAACATTACCGCTATGGAATAATGAACTTTATTTAGAATTACATCGAGGCTGTTATACAACCCACGGTGATCAAAAATATCAAAATAGATATGCTGAAAGATTACTTTATCAGGCTGAATTATTCTCTACTATTGCTTTAATTTTAGCTCAAAAATTTAACCTAAATTTTTCTATCACTGCCGTTAATAATCAACAATATAATGCTATTAAAGAAAATTGGCAAAAGGTATTATTAAATCAGTTTCATGATATTTTACCCGGTACTTCTATTACTCCTGTTTTTGAAGACGCAAATCAACTTTGGCAAGAAGTTATTGCCGATACTCAACATATTTTAAAGTCTTCTTTAAGTTCGATCGAACCTTATATTAATATACCTAAAATTGACTGTAAAAATTATCAAATAGTGATTATTTTTAATAGTTTAAATTGGCATAGATCACAAATAGTTGAATTAGAAATAAATTCTGATAAAAACTATCAAATTTTAGATGATAATCAACAAATTTTAGAAACTCAAATTAGTCATGAAGGCAAACTATTATTTTTAGCGGAAAATATCCCTAGTATCGGTTATAAATCTTTTTATCTTAGAGAAAATTTAGATATTGATAGTCGCTTACCATCCAAAAATAAATTTTCTCAAACATTGAATAATAATTCAACATTTATCTTAGAAAATAGTTATATTATTGCTAACATTGACAATAAAACTGGTAATTTAATCATGGTTTATGACAAAGTTAATAACCAAGAAATCTTAAAAGGTTTTGGCAATGAATTACAATTATTTGATGATAAAGGGCAATATTGGGATGCGTGGAATATTGATCCTAATTACGAAAATTATCCCTTAGAAAGTCCTAGTTTAATCTCGATTCAATGGTTAGAAAAAGGTAGTTTAAGACAAATTATTAGAGTCGAAAAAACCTTCAATCGATCGAGCTTTATTCAAGATTATATCTTAAACTATAATGAACCAATATTAACGATAAATAATAAAGTTAATTGGCAAGAAGATTATACATTATTAAAAGTAAACTTTCCTCTCAATATTGAGAGTGATTTTGTTACCTATGACATTGCTTGTGGCAATATTCAACGTACAACTAAGCCTGAAACCGAAGCAGAAAAAGCACAATGGGAAGTACCCGCTCACTTTTGGGCAGATTTAAGTAATAATGATTATGGGGTAAGTTTGCTCAATAATTGTAAATATGGCTATGATACAAAACCGAATCAATTACGTTTAAGTCTGCTGAGAAGTCCGAAATGGCCAGATGAAAAGTGCGATCGTGCAGCGCCACTTGGTGATCGAAATACACCATTATCCTATCATCAATTTAGTTATAGTTTATACCCCCATGAAGGAGATTGGAAAAAAGCCAATACTGTCAAAAAAGCCTATGAATTAAATACCCCTTTAAATATTATTTTGAGAGATAATAATATAAATAATAATGAAAAATTGTCCTGTTTACCTAGTAGCGGAGAATTAATAAATTTAGGTGCAGTAGGTACAAATAATATTATTTTAATGGCATTAAAAACCACAGAAAATGATCCTAATAAATTCTTAATTAGAGGTTATGAATGTCATGGAGAATCCGCAAATTTAGAGGTAAATGGTTTATTAAATTTAGACGTAAAAACTAGGGTTAATCTCCTCGAAAATTCGATCGATAATCAAACTACACAAATTCAACCCTATCAAATTTTTAACTATATTTTACATTAAATGAAACTTTTAAAACTTCTAGTAATCTTATCTCAATTATAAAATTTTCGTCCTCCGTTATCGAGCATAATTTTTTCAAAGTAGGGGCAAAATTGCATTTTTTGAGTCGCTTTAGCCGACTTTTGCTATAAGCCTTGTCAATTTATTGCAAGGCGGTTTATTGATGAAAGCCTTTGCTTAAAAAAGGGGAATAGAAGATTAAGATATTTTTTCTTAGGAATTACCTTAGCCTATAACTTTATAATTCTGCAAGATCGATCGTTTATAATTAAATATAATCTTTAGGTAAAATATCATGAAACTACCCATAATTCCTTTATCTCTTTTTACAGTATTTATTATAGGTGCAGGAGTGACTAATCCTGATCAAAAAAAGTTTGAACAATTTATCATGGAAAAAGGAAGTACCACTATTAAACAAGAAATTTGTCAAACAGAATCTGAAAATATCTTAGAAAAATTTGTCAGTAATGCTTGTACTTTATTAACTAATAGCAGTATGGAATTAGTTTCTCGATTTGTGACTGAAAACACCACTAGACAAAATTTTTTATTATTTAGTATTTATGAAGTCAATCCAGAAATTACTGAATTTAAAGCACTCGGTATGTTTAATAATTTTATAGTTTTAAAAGAAGGAAAATAAGATCATTAATCTGCAATTATATATTTCTATATAGTGCTTATAACTCATTGGCAATCAACAAGGTAATTATTGATTCTATATTCTAACTTTATTATGGGATAAATTGTTATTTTTTATTAGGGGAACTTTTCAAAATTTTATCTAGTCTAATTAATTAACAATAATAAAAAAAAGTTATGAAAACACTATATAAATCTCAAACTACCACTGCTTTATTTCTTAGTCTTACCTTCGGATTAGGAACTACTATACCAATGATACCATCATTCATAAATCCTCCTATGGTGATGGCACAAAATCGACAATTTAATGATGTTTCCCCTAATTATTGGGCGGCTAATTTTATTAATCCTTTAGTACAAAAAGGCGTTATAGCAGGATTTCCAGACGGTACATTTAAACCTGATGCCCCAGTAACGAGGGCGCAATTTGCGGCGATGGTACAAAAAGCCTTACCTAGAAATAGTACCAGACCGATGATTAATTTTAATGATGTTTCTTCCACTTATTGGGCGAATACTGCGATTAATAATGCGGTGATGATGGGTTTTCTTTCGGGCTACCCCGGGCAAGTTTTTCGCCCTGAACAAAATATCCCCAGGGAGCAAGTGTTGGTATCATTAGCTAATGGACTTAATTTTGCCCCGAATAATGAGATAAATAGCATTCTTAATAATTTTAACGATGCTAATCGTATCTCGAATTTTGCCCGTTCTCCTGTAGCGGCGGCTACGGAAAACAATCTCGTGGTTAACTACCCTAGTTTACAACAGTTAAACCCCGATCGAAATGCTACCAGAGCAGAAGTTGCGGCTTTTATCTATCAGGCGTTGGTATCTCAAGGGCAATTACAAGCGGTTAATTCTAACTATATTGTCGCTTTGACTCCCATAGTGAATGATTCTTTTTACGGCTTAAATCAAGGTACAAGAATCCCTGTCAGACATGAACAAGAGAAGATTTTTCTTACTAATTCCGAAACTGTACCCTTAACTTTTACGGTTACTCAAAATATCCTCAATAATCAAACGGTAATTATTCCCCGTGATAGTCGAGTAATAGGAGAACTACGACCTAGTGGAAATAATGGTACACGATTTTTTGCTAATTCGATCGAGTTGCCTAATGGTAATATTATCAGGGTTGATGCTTCTTCTCAAACTATCACCGACACAGAAAGGGTAAGTAAAGGCATGGATGTAACTAAATTATTGCGTAATGCGGCTTTTGGCACGGGGGCGGCTGCCATTATTGCAGGAGTTACGGGCGATCGACGTATTACTACAGGGGAGTTATTGATTGGTACAGGAGTAGGACTTTTAGCTACTTTAATTCCTCAATTCACTGGTTTAAACCGTGCGGATTTATTAGTAGTAACCCCTGAAAATCTCAACTTAAAACTCGATCGAGATTTAACCATTGAATAACTGATACGCTAAGTTAAACGAGGTTAACTTAATCCTTCTGTTGACTTTTTATTCAACACCTTGAAAAAGGTTGATTTTTTATTCAACAACCTTACAAGCCTTGTTTTATCGTTCTGTTTTGGGGAAAATGTTGACTTTTTATTCAACAGAGAGAAGAGGAAAACGGATATTTAACGATTTCTCCTCCCTCCCTAAACCATCATCATTTTTCTTCTATGACACTGAAGTTTTCTGGGATAACTTCTTCCGCTTTTACCTCCTCTGGATTATTTTCTATTGCTGTTACTTCCTCTGGAGTTGTATTTTCAATAATACTTGTCTCCTCTGGAATGGTAGTTGTTTCTTTAACTTCTACCTCTTGGGGAGTGATTTCTTCCATAGGAATTTCTTCGATAGTTGTATCCTCTACGATAATTTCTTCTGTTTCTTCGGGGATAACTTCTTCTTCTTGGGTGACGGGATAATCTTTGAAGGTGATAGCTTTAGCTTTGGTTAAACTAATTTTATTGGTAACTAATTTAGCTAGAGTATCTTTAACTTTGGGTTGAAAATCAATAACTCTGACAGTACTATTAAAAGCGTTTTTGATTACATTACCATTGTCATCGATAAATTCTAATTTTACCCAGTTTTGCCCTTTATTAAAACCAGTTAAATAAATAGGTTGCCATGTATCTAATAAAAAAGATTCTCCATTGATGGTGACTCGAATGCGCCAATCGGCAATGTCATCATCGGGATTTTCGTTAGCCACTACATGGAGGGGAGCATTAGTTAGGTAAAAGTCTAACATAATCGGTTCAGCAGAATATACTCCTTGGGGGCGACTGTAGGTAAGTAAGGGTAAATCTGGGGAGGGGTTGTTGTCTTCTGTGGGGGTAAATACATGAAAAGTGGTTTGGGCGTAAGCACCTTCGTTTTTAAAACTTTCATGCCAAGGTCGAGAAGCAAAAACTCTGATAGTATGAGTACCGGGTGATAAATCTTTGAGTTGAATGGAATCTTCTGTGGTATAAATAGCTTGGTAGGGTTGATCATCTACAAAAAAGTGTAAATGAGGACCCATTTTTAATTCTTCATTTTTAAATATATCTAATCCCTTGACTTGTAAACTAACGGAGACGTTGTTAGTATTTAATGTTTCGTTGTTTTGAGGGCTTAAAATTTTGACTTGGGGTTGATTTTGGGCAAAATTTTCATTTAATTGTGAAATCAAGCTAGGGGGGGCAACTTCGGCTATGTTTTCCACGTTGGGAATGGGAGGTTTTGCTTCACTATTAAAAGCCTGTGTACTCTCAATCGAATCATTACAACCCACTAAAATAACACTAAATATAATTATAGTGAGCCAAGATAATACTTTATTTTTGATCATCATACTTTTATTTTTCAATAATTTAATCATAACTAGCTTTTATTATCTCATTCGACCTTCCTCATTTCTAGGATGATTGAACAGGAATTGCCAACAATATTTCTGTAGGTTTTTATCTTATCATCTAGCTTCAAACGATCAAGCAGTGCGACTGAAGAGCGATCGCACTTTGATTATTGACCAAAAAAATTCGATTTTCCTTGACTTTTTTCTTTTTTTTGGTAATAATAGAAAATATAAAGATCATAATGGGAATCTTACCGTCTATCTACAAAAATGTCAATATTCCCATTATCATATATTTTATCAAAAAGTCAATAAGTTGTCAAGGGATTTTCTCGATTTTTTTAATTTTTTTTCAAAGTGATTATTCCATAACAAAGAAGAATAAAGGAGATCGATCGTTTACGATACAATTCAGAGAATATAGAAAAACATACATTAAATTATAGAATCTTTGAATAATGGTAGATTTAACCCCTAACTCTAGTTTTAGTTTAACCGTTCGTTTAGAATTAATCAATCGTGCGGGTACATTGGCAAAAGTAACCAAAGCCATTGCCGATGTTGGCGGTAGTCTAGGTCAAGTATCCCTCATTGAACGTAATTTGAAAACCATTAAAAGAGAGTTACAAATTGACGCATCTAGTACCGAACACGCTGAAAAAATTGTCAATGCTATTAAATCCGTAGCTGAGGTGCAAATTCTCCATGTAAGCGATCGAACTTTCGATATTCATAGGGGAGGCAAAATTCGCATCCAAAATCGTATTAACATCACTTCTTCCTCCGATTTAGCTATGGCTTATACTCCGGGGGTAGGGCGCATTTGTAAGGCTATCCACGAAGAACCCGAAAAAGTATTTTCCTTGACAATCAAAAGTAATAGTGTGGCGATCGTTACCGATGGTAGTGCCGTCTTAGGCTTAGGAAACTTGGGTGCGGAAGCCTCTTTACCAGTGATGGAGGGCAAATCGATGTTATTCAAAGAATTTGCTGACATTGACGCATTTCCCATTTGTTTAGCAACTCAGGATGTGGAAGAAATCATTAAAACTGTGAAAAATATTTCCCCTGTATTTGGCGGGGTTAACCTTGAGGATATTGCCGCCCCCCGTTGTTTTGAAATCGAGAAAAGATTACAAGAGGAGTTAGATATTCCTATTTTTCATGATGATCAACATGGTACTGCGATCGTAACCGTAGCGGCTTTAATCAATGCTTTGAAATTGGTTAAAAAAGAAATGGAAACCATCCGAGTAGTGATTAATGGTGCTGGGGCGGCAGGAATTGCCATCGCTAATTTACTCAATAAAGCCCATTGTACTAATATTACTCTTTGTGATTCTAAAGGTATCATAAGTCTCGATCGAGCCAATTTAACTCCAGAAAAACAATTTTTTGCCGTAGAAAAAAGCGGATTATTAGCGGATGCCTTAGTGGATGCCGATGTTTTTATTGGAGTGAGTGCCCCGAAAGTAGTTACCCCTGAAATGGTTAAAACTATGGCAAAAGAGCCAATTATCTTCGCTATGGCTAACCCCATCCCCGAAATTCAACCCGAATTAATCCAAGACATTGCCGCCGTAATTGCCACAGGAAGAAGCGATTATCCCAACCAAATTAATAATGTTTTAGCCTTCCCCGGCTTATTCCGAGGTGCATTAGATTGTCGTGCTACTTCCTTAACGACAGAAATGTATCTTCAAGCGGCTAGGGCGATCGCATCTTTGGTATCTCCTAATGTATTGGATAAAGAACATATTGTCCCCTCCGTCTTCGATAATCGAGTAGCTACCACCGTTTCGGCTGCCGTACAACAAGCCGCCAGAGAAGCAGGAGTGGCTCGACTTTAAACTCATAAGGAAGAGTAAGGAGTAATGAGTAAGGAGTAATGAGTAATAACTAATATTTAATTTCAAGTCTAGTTTATGATATAGATAATTATTCTAATGCGATCGAAGGTTTATGAATCAAAATTCCGTAACAGTTATTGGAGGTGGTTTAGCAGGTACAGAAGCCACATGGCAAATCGCCCAAGCAGGTATTCCCGTTACCCTCTATGAAATGCGCCCCGTTGTCAAAAGCCCGGCACACCATAGCGAGGAATTAGCCGAATTAGTGTGCAGTAACTCCTTTGGTGCGGATGCCGTCGATCGATCAGCAGGATTATTACACGAAGAATTACGAACCCTTGGTTCGATCGTAATACGCACTGCGGATGCCCACAAAGTTCCCGCGGGAGGGGCTTTAGCGGTCGATCGAGGCGTTTTTAGTCAAGAACTCACGAACACCCTTGCTCATCACCCTTTAATCACCCTTAAACGAGAAGAAATTAAGGCGATACCATCGGACGGAATTGTAGTATTAGCTACAGGTCCTCTCACCAGTCCTCCCCTCGCCCAAGAATTACAGAATTTGACGGGCATGGATTACCTTAACTTTTTTGACGCAGCGAGTCCGATTATTGTGGGAGAGTCCATCAATAAAGACATTGCTTTTCTCGCCTCCCGTTACGACAAAGGAGAAGCCGCTTATCTGAATTGCCCCATGAATAAAGAGCAGTATCTACATTTTTGGCAGGAATTACGCCAAGCCCAACAAGCGGAATTGAAAGATTTTGAGCGAGAAAACGCCAAATTTTTTGAAGCCTGTTTGCCTATTGAAGAATTAGCGCAACGGGGAGAAGAAACTATGAGATATGGTCCTTTGAAACCCATTGGTTTATTTGACTCTCGTTTAGGAGACTTTCGGGAAAACAAAGATAAACGCCCCTATGCCGTAGTGCAATTACGTCAGGAAGACAAGGCTGGACAGTTATGGAATATGGTAGGATTTCAAACAAATTTACGATGGGGAGAGCAACAACGGGTATTTAGGATGATACCGGGGTTAGAAAATGCGGAGTTTGTGCGTATGGGGGTAATGCACCAAAACACTTTTTTAAATGCACCCCAACTGCTCAAAAATACTTTACAGTTCAAATACAGAGACACTCTTTTAGCCGCAGGACAAATTATTGGTACAGAAGGTTACACGGCGGCGGCGGCAGGAGGTTGGTTAGCAGGTACAAATGCTGTCAGAGTTGCTCAAAACAAAACCCCTTTAACCCTTCCTAATGTCACCATGATGGGGGCGTTATTTGAGTTTATCAGTACTGCTGACGCTAAACATTTTCAACCCATGCCTCCTAATTTCGGTATTATTCCTCCTTTCCCCGAAAAAATACGCAATAAACGGGAACGTTATCAAGCCTACGCTAGTCGCTCGATCGAAGTGCTTACACTGGTGAAAAGATAAGATAGGAGAATAGGAAGACAGCAAAAAAATTGATTAGTTTTCAATTCTCAATTCTCAATTCTCAATTCTCCATTATTTATGAAGTTTCATTGCAAAAGATTAAGAAAAAATTGCCAAACACCGCAATATCAGTGATGATTAAAATTGTTTAAAAGCATTTTTATAGTAACTAAATTTATTTCGACATCAGATCATAATATGAATATTATTGTAGTCGGACTTTCTCATAAAACCGCCGCCGTTGAAGTGCGAGAAAAATTAAGTATTCCTGAAGCTAAGATTGAAGAATCCATTAAACATCTTCTTAGTTATCCTCATATTGAAGAAGTTGGTATTATTAGCACCTGCAATCGCCTTGAAATATATGCAGTAGTGAAAGAAACAGAGCAAGGTGTTAAGGAAATTACTCAATTTTTAGCGGAAATTGGTCATCTTTCTTTACATAGTTTGAGACGACATTTGTTTATCTTGTTACATCAGGATGCTATTCGTCATTTGATGAGGGTTTCTGCTGGTTTAGAAAGTTTGGTGTTAGGGGAAGGACAAATTCTCGCCCAAGTCAAAAATACTCATAAGCTATCTACAAAATATCAGGGTATGGGTCGATTACTCGATCGACTTTTCAAACAGGCAATGAGTGCTGGAAAAAGAGTACGCACAGAGACAAATATCGGTACGGGAGCGGTGTCCATTAGTTCGGCGGCAGTAGAATTAGTGGACATGAAGCTAGATGATTTATCCCGTCAAAAAGTATCTATTATTGGTGCGGGGAAAATGTCTCGTTTGTTAGTACAACATCTCATTTCCAAAGGTGTTTCTGATATTACGATAGTAAATCGCTCTGTCTCTCGATCGAAAGAATTAGCAAAACAATTTCCTCAAATTGAGTTAAAACTTAATCTCCTCGAAGAGATGATGGAAATAGTCAGGGATTCAGATATAGTTTTTACTAGCACAGGAGCAACTCAGCCGATTCTTGATAAAAATAATCTATGCTCGATCGAATGTCATCATTCTATTATGTTAGTGGATATTTCTGTACCCCGTAACGTTGCCAGTGATGTAGAGGAATTAGATTTTATTGTGGCTTATAACGTGGACGACTTAAAAGCCGTAGTAGCACAAAACCAAGCTAGTCGTAGAGAAATGGCAAGGGAAGCCGAATTATTATTAGAAGAAGAAATCGAGGCTTTTGAGCTATGGTGGCAATCTTTAGAAACAGTGCCAACTATTAGCTGTCTTCGCAGTAAAATAGAGGAAATTAGGGAACAAGAATTAGAGAAAGCCTTATCCCGTTTAGGTTCAGAATTTGCCGAAAAACATCAAGAAGTCATCGAAGCCTTAACCAGAGGCATTGTCAACAAAATTTTACACGATCCTATGGTACAATTACGATCGCAACAAGACATTGAAGCCCGACGTAAGGCTTTACAGACTCTGCAAACTTTATTTAACCTTGAAATTAGCGAACAATTTGGTTAACTAGAGACAACACAAACAGTTTTTTGAGGAAGATAAGAGATCGGAAAAACAATGAAACCAGAGTAATTATCGACTATTTTATCAGTATTTTAAAGTATCTTGAGCATTCCCAAAAACTTGATCATGACTCATTTAACTTTCAACCTGAATAAAGTGCTTGACATTAAAGACCGAAACTGCGATAATAAGAGTTTGTGTAAAGTTTAGCTCTATAAAACCCTTGGCTAACGTTATCGTAATCGGAGCCCAGTGGGGCGATGAAGGAAAAGGAAAAATAACAGATTTACTCAGTAAATCAGCAGATGTCGTAGTTCGCTCTCAAGGAGGTGTGAATGCCGGTCATACTGTGGTTGTTCAAGACCAAACCTTTAAATTACATCTAATTCCGTCAGGGATTTTGTACCCTGATACTGAATGTATAATCGGTTCTGGTACTGTGATAGATCCTCAAGAATTGTTGGAAGAAATTGATCAGCTTATAGCTCTCAATGTGTCCACGGAAAATTTATTTATCTCCCAAACTGCCCATGTAACGATGCCCTATCATCGTATTTTAGACCAAGCAGCAGAGGAAAAACGAGGTAAATATAAGATTGGTACAACTGGACGGGGTATCGGTCCGACTTATTCGGATAAGGCTGAAAGAATCGGCATTAGAATGCTTGATTTGATCAACTGCGATCGACATCCAGATAAATTAGAATGGACTATTAACTATAAGAATGCGGTGTTAGAAAAACTCTATGACTTACCTCCTTTAAATGCAAAAGAGGTGGTTCAAGAGTATATGGTTTATGCCGATCGTTTACGTCCTTTTGTCATTGATAGTTCCTTGAAAATTGATCAAGCCGTTCGTAGCAAGAAAAATATCTTGTTTGAAGGAGCACAAGGTACACTTTTGGATTTAGATCATGGTACATATCCCTATGTTACCTCCTCAAATCCTATTGCTGGTGGTGCTTGTGTTGGTGCTGGAGTCGGTCCAACAATTATCGATCGAATTATTGGGGTGGCAAAAGCCTATACAACCCGTGTGGGAGAAGGACCCTTCCCTACAGAATTGGAAGATGACATCGGTACTTTATTGGGCGATCGAGGTGCTGAATTTGGCACAACGACAGGTCGTCGTCGTCGCTGTGGTTGGTTTGATGGCGTAATCGGTAGATATGCGGCACGAATCAATGGTTTAGACTGTTTAGCTATTACTAAGCTGGATGTCCTCGATGAATTAGCAGAAATAAAAGTATGTGTTGCCTATGAAATAGACGGAGAAATCTGTCGAGAATTTCCAACCCATGCCATGAAATTCGCTAATTGTAAGCCAATATATGAAACTCTACCAGGATGGCAAGAATCGACAGTTCATTGTCATAATTTAGAGGAATTGCCACAAAAAGCATTAAATTATTTAAAATTCTTAGCTGAATTAATGGAATTGCCTATTGCCATTGTCTCCGTAGGACCTGGACGAGATCAGACTATTATTATAGAAGATCCCATTCATGGACCAAAAAGAGCGTTATTACACCCTAACGGTAATCCAGTGCAATCCTAACTAAATCTCCTTGTATAACTTACCATTATATTTATAGTTAATAGTAATTTAATTTCTTTTTGTAATCATCAATAGCATTCAAATTTATAAAGAAATCAATTAAGTAAAATGGAAGTAAAATTAGAATGTAAGACTAGACCTGAAGGCAGTAAGCCTAGAGCTTTACGCCGTGAAGGTGTTATTCCTGCGAACTTATATGGTCATAATGGGGCGGAAGCTGTATCTTTAGTTTTAACTCAAAAAGAAGCTATTACTCTTTTGAAAAATGCCTCCGTTAATAATACCCTCGTGGATTTAGCGATTCCTGAGTTGGAATGGAATGGAAAAGTTTTAATCAGAGAAGTACAAACTCACCCTTGGAAACGTAATTTACATCATATTAGTTTCTTTTGTCCTTCAGGAGATAATGATGTAGAAGTCGTTGTGCCTTTGAAAATTGTCGGTAGTTCGATCGGAATTTCTAAAGGTGGAATCATGGAACAAATGGTAACACAAGTAAAAGTCCGTTGTTTACCTACCAATATTCCCCAATTTTTAGAAATGGATATTTCTGGAGTCGATATTGGTAAAACTTTTTCTGTAGCCAATTTAGTGTTACCCGAAGGCATTAAAGTTTTAGATGATCCCAACAAAAATATTATGGGTATTGTTGCACCTCGTAAAAAAGGTTAAATCTATCTAAATCATATTTTGTAATAAGGGCTTTAGCCCTTATATTATGGCAATTATTAGATAAAATTTTGCTCAAAAAAAGAGCAATTCGTTAAAAGAAAAACATAGTAATTTTTATGAAAATAACTCAGGAAAAACTTCCTGCTAGTCAAATCGGTTTAGAAATCGAGATTCCTGCAGAAACATCCAAAAATACTTACGAAAAAGTTATTAAAGAAATAGCTAAAACAACTAACATTCCCGGTTTTCGTAAAGGAAAAGTACCCCGCCCTATTTTATTGCAACGTATCGGTAGTGAAAGAATAAAAGCGGCAGTTTTAGAGGAATTAATTCAAGATAGCCTAGAAGAAGCGATTAAACAAGAATCTATTAATGCTTTAGGAAATTATAAATTACGTTCCGATTTTGAAGAATTAATTAATACCTATAAGCCTGGAGAAGTATTTACTTTTTTGGCAGCTGTGGATGTTCCTCCTGAAGTAACTTTAGGACAGTATCAAGGCTTACAGGTTAAAGCGGAAGAAGTTGTTTACAATGAAGAAGACGTAAATAAACTGATTAATGAACGTCGTGAAAAGTTAGCTACTTTAATCCCCGTAGAAAATCGCCCTGCTCAAATGGGTGATTTGGCAGTAATTGATTTTGAAGGGCGTAAACCCACTGAAACTGGAGAAGAAGGGGAAATTATACCCGGTACAGAAGCAAAAGAGTATCAGGTAGAATTAAGCGATGGTAAGTTTATTGCGGGTTTTGTGGAAGGTGTTGTCGGTATGAATATCGATGAAACCAAGAAACTTAATTTGACTTTCCCTGACGACTATCATCAAAAGGATTTAGCCGGGCAAGGAGTTATTTTTACTATTACTCTCAAGGATTTAAAAGAGAAAGAGTTACCTGAATTAGATGATGATTTTGCTCAAGAAGTCAGCGAGTTTGAAACGATAGCACAGTTAAGGGAGTCTTTAGAGAAGCAGTATCAAGAAAAAGCGGCTAATGATACTAAACAAAATATTCATGGTGCGATCGTCGCTGAATTATTAAATCATACCTCGATCGAACTCCCTGATACTATGTTAGAAGAAGAAATCCAAACGATTCTTTTACAAACCGCTAACCAACTGCAAAGCTACGGTATGGATGTTAACCAGTTTTTCACCAGAGAAACCGTTACCAAAATGAGAGAAACCGCTAAACCTGAAGCGAGTAAAAATCTCCATACTAATTTGATTATCGAGAAAATTGCTGAACAAGAATCCATTACTATTGGAGATGATGAATTAGCAGTTAAAATCGCTGAAATTAGAGAAACCCTCAAAGATCGTGAAGTTGATGAAGCAAAATTACAAAAGTATGTTAAACACGATTTGTTAGCAGAAAAAACCCTCGATTGGTTACAGGAAAAAACCCAAGTGGAATTAGTGCCTTTAGGTAGTTTAACTCCTGAAGAAGAAGAAGATTCTGAAAGAGAAAACGAAGAATCTTAATTAGGGGTTATCTCATAGTATTTTGATGCTGAGAGGTTTTAGGTGTTAGGTTTTAGATAAAAATCAAGGTTTTGATAATTTAGAGATATGTAGAGAGTCATTGCGAGGTAACGAAGCAATCTTTTCTATGGTATTTGATTTTTATTTCTTTAAAGCAATGTTAAAAATAGGTGAGTAGTGGTGAGTCAAGAAAAAAAATTTCCTGAAGTAAAATACGGTGAAAGGGCGATTGAAGAAGGTAGTTTGATTACTTTTCCGAATCCTCGTCAGGGTAGAGAATATGATATTAGTATCACTTTACCTGAGTTTACTTGTAAATGTCCTTTCTCTGGTTATCCTGATTTTGCGACTATTTATATTAACTATTGCCCTGATGAGAAGGTAGTGGAGTTAAAAACTATTAAACTTTATATTAACAGCTATCGAGACCGATATATTTCCCATGAAGAATCGATTAATCAAATTTTAGATGATTTTGTTGAGGCTTGTGATCCTTTATCCATTACTGTTAAAGGTGATTTTTATCCTAGAGGAAATGTCCATACCGTTATCGAAGTTAAACATAGAAAAACTTTACCTTTTTAATCATTAAACTTCTGGGAAAAATTGATAGAATAAGGGTTGAATATTATTCAACCCCTACAGAATTATTATATTTTTATCAGTTCGTAGTAAGGGTTAAAACCCTTCTTAAAGCAAATATGTGTTTATTAATTATATAATTTCGATCGCCACTTATTCAACATTTGTTCTCCGATGGTAGCAGTGGTTTCTAACTCGGCAACTCTGGATTCTAAATGATGAATAGTTAGTTTTTGTTGCTCATTAATACCATTTAATTGAGTTTCGATCGATCTTTGATGTTGTTCATAATGGTATCTTACATTATTTTTTTCTGTTTCTAATTGTTGAATCACCTCTTTTTGAGTTTGGATTTGTTGATGGAGTTGATTAATAATATTTTCTTGTTGAGATAATTGTTGACTTAAAACATTAATAGAATTATTTTTATTAGTTAATTCTAATTGTAAATTATCATACTGAATTTGAGCTTCTTGAGCTTGTTTTTCAATTTGGGTTAATTTATTTTGTAAAGATTGATCATTAGTATTAACTTCAGTAATTTGTTGTTCAAGATGATCAATTTTTTGAGTCAATTCTTCAATAATTTTCACTTTACTATCTAATAAATTTTGAGTTTCTGATAATTTTTTTATTTCATCATCTTTTAATTTTAAATTATTATTTGCCTCTTCTAATTGATGTTTGATAGAGTGCCATTCTTTCTCTTTATCTGCTAATATATTGTTATTGTTAGAAATTTCTTTAATTTTCTTAGTATATTCTAACTCTTGATTTTTTAATTGACTTTCTAAGGTTTTAATTATATCTTCTTTTTCTTGTAAAGAGTATTTTAAAGAATTATTAATTTGTTCTTTTTCTGAGACTAAATTATTCTGTTTATTAACTTCTTGCTCTAAATTTTCGATGAGTTTTTTTTGTTGCTCTAATTCTTGACGAATAAGATTATTCGCTACTTCAGAAACTTCCTTAACTTGTGTATTATCATCAGCATTTTTTTCTGAAACGTTAGAATTTTGACTAGAAAGAGAAATATTACCCGTTAAAATCCCCTCGAATAATGCTGATTTATTTAAACCAGTTTCTTTCATCATTGTCTCGATGGTTTCCATGGCTTTTTCCGTCAAAGACAAGTTTACTTTTGATTTGGGAGTCATTAAACCTGTGGTTGTTCCAGTTTTTTTTCTAGTCATGTTATCTCAATTCCTCTGAAAAATATAATGATTTTTAGATATATTTAAGATATGGTATTATAAATTACTTTTTTTTGACGATTCATGCAATAAAACTTTATAAATAATTAGGGGTTGATGAAAAAGTTTTTTGATGGTGGTAGGAGTTAGGAGAAAGGAGACAGGAAATAGGAGAAATACTAAAAAATCAAATTTTTGAGAATGTGCATAATACACAAAAAATAGCGATATTGTATTATCAAAAAGAAGATTCAAAATACTGAGTTTTTAACTAAAAATTCTCCATTATCAATTATCCATTTTCCATTATTATCTTTTTCTTTCTTCCAGTTTTTTATATACGTCTCGGAGGTTGACTTGATGATAGGCTAGGGCAACGAGGGAATGATAAAATAAGTCGGCGATTTCTCCAGCGATTTCTTGGGGATTGTCATCTTTACACGCCATGACAACTTCGGCAGCTTCTTCTCCTATTTTCTTGAGGATTTTGTTATCTCCCCCTTCAAAGAGTTTACAAGTATAAGAACTTTCTACAGGATGTTCTTTTCGATCGCATATTATTTTGTATAATTCTGTTAAGGTATCGGCAGTTGGTGCTGATTTAGAGTGATCAATTTGGTGAAAACAACTTCTTTCCCCAGTATGACAGGCTATGTCTCCTATTTGTTCGATCGACAATAATAAAGCGTCACTATCACAATCGTAGCGAATAGTCTTTACTTTTTGAATATGTCCAGAGGTTGCTCCTTTATGCCATAATTCTTGACGAGAGCGACTCCAATACCATGCTTCTCCCGTATCTAAGGTTTTTTGTAGAGATTCTTTGTTCATCCATGCCATCATTAAAACTGTACCATCAAGATAATCTTGGGTGATGGCGGGTACTAATCCTTGCTCATTGTATTTTATTTGATCAATGGGTATTGATTGACTGAGAGGAATGGAAGGATTCATAGACATTTTTTTGCTGATAGTTTGATTGATGAAGATTCTTTTCCATCATTTTATCAGGAATTGACCATAAAAGTACTGAATTTAAGTTTTATGGAGGAGGAATAACACATCGAATACCATGTTTTTTACCCTGATTATCTCCTAAATAACGAGGGATTAAATGAATATGGGTATGATGAACTTTTTGCCCTCCAGCTTTATCCACATTAAAACCAATATTAAAACCATCAGGATTATATTTTTCTGTAATAATATTTTTAACTTCATTTACCATTTGCCAACAATGAGTTTGGATT
The DNA here is from genome assembly GCF_000332235.1 of Geminocystis herdmanii PCC 6308. Classification (NCBI taxonomy): domain Bacteria; kingdom Bacillati; phylum Cyanobacteriota; class Cyanophyceae; order Chroococcales; family Geminocystaceae; genus Geminocystis; species Geminocystis herdmanii. The sequence continues at coordinate 3,313,746 of NZ_CM001775.1, forward strand.
TCAAAAGATAAATTAAAGTAATTTTCTTCATGAATTTTCGGAATAATTAAACTATGTCCTTTACTCAGGGGATAACCGTCTAAAATAGCGTAGGCGAAACTAGATTCAGTTAATAGAGTTAACTTGGCATAGGGATTGCAGAAGATACATCTATTGTCATTATTTTTTCCTTGATTATAAAGACGATACTCATAAATTTCGCAAAATTCATCTAAATAAATAGATTTAAAAGGAAGATTAACTAAACATTGATAAGTATTTTTTTTATGAATATAATGTTTCCTAAAACCTACCGTTTTTAAATCTCGTCTGACAGCAAAATAAGCCCTTCCCTTTGGTTTTAATAATCGAGAAATTGCCATAATTACCGCTTCCTGTGACTCTTTAAAGAGAACATTAAGTACATAAAAACAAAAAATGGTATCAAATTTTTTTTGAGGATAAGTAGGGAAATAATGAGGATCAAAACCCTTAATAGAAAAACCTTTTTTTGTCAAAACTTCCACATCTTTGCCAAAGCCACAACCAAAATCTAATATGTCTCCTTTTAACAGTTCATTTTTTAATAAATATTTAGCAGGAAATGAGATAGTTTCCCTTTCTATGGCTGTTAAGTGACTATATTTATTTTCTGTCATAGTGACTTCGCTCGATAACCTTATAGTCAAAGTGTTTAATAAATTAAACTTTTTTATTAATTGTTAATTGTTAATTGTTAATTGTTAATTATTAATTCTTAATTCTTCATTCTTAATTCTTCATTCTTAATTCTTCCATATTTGTTCTAAAATTTTGTCGGTGGGAATATCGGCAATTTTATCACTTAAAGATTGAAGTCCGATAAATCGATCGAGCTTAGGAGGTAACAATTTTTTCCCTTGAGTCGGTCCAAAAAGTGCGATCGTATAAGTACCTACCGCTACAGACAACTGCATCGGGGCGCTATCGGTACACAACATCAAATTCGCTCCAGCAATCACTCCTGCCAACTTACCCATATCAGGAGGACTAATGACTTTAACCGTAGGACATAAACTTAACATTTCATTAGTCCAACCGATGTCATCAGGCCCACATAATAGCACGATCGGTAAATCAGGTTGTCTCATTTGAATATCCTCAATTACCCTTTGCCATTTCGGTACAGGATAAATCTTATTAATACCTTGACGAACCGTGAGAGGACTCGCACCACCATGAATTAAAATATAACCCGTATCCTTAATATTTAAACGTTTTTGTTCCGCTTCTGCCCATTCAATATCTTCTTTTGGTACATTAATACTAAGCTCTGGACAAGGATTATGAATATTTAAACCTTTGAGAAGATCATGATACATCCAAGCTGTATATTGTTCAGTTTTCTTTGATACGGTATTGTTAAGAAACCATGAACTATTGTTTTTATAACCGAGACGAGTGGGAATACCATCAAGCCATAACAAGAAAGCAACCGCCCAATTTTCCTCAAGGGTGATGGCGAATTCATATTCTCTATCTCTAATCATGCCCAATAAATTGAGATAGTCAGCTAAACCATTACGATCTTGAAAATCGAACACCAGTACTTCTTGTACATATTTACAGACTCGGTAGGTATTTTTCGATCGAGGTTCAACAATAACATCTATAATAGCCTGTGGATATTGTTCTTTAAGAGTTTTCAGGGTAGGAAAGAATAAAAGTTGATCACTAATTCCCCCCGGAATAAGAGCTAAAATGCGCATAACGATAACTAATGTAAATTATTTATATCAGCTTAATTCTAAAAGATTTATTGCCCATAAACCTATTTTGTTACGATTATTTAGGGTTTACTAAAAAAAACTTTACTAAGCAAATACCCCAAATAAAAATCCCCCCTTGTCAAGAGTACCGATCGAAGTTAAAATAGATAATTTGAATGTCTTAAAACAAAACCTATATATTTAATCAAGTAACGGATATAAGAATAAGATAGTGGCTAACTCAAAATCTGCACTCAAAAGAATCGAAATCAATGAACGTAACCGTATGCGTAACAAGGCTTACAAATCTGCGGTTAAAACCTTAATGAAAAAATACTTTCTAGCAGTAGATGCTTATGCTTCTGCCCCTAGCGAAGAACAATTACAAACTGTTCAAACTTCCATGTCTATAGCTTACAGCAAAATTGACAAAGCCGTAAAAAGAGGCGTTTATCATAAAAATAATGCTGCTAGAAAAAAAGCCAGACTAGCAAGAGCCTTGAAAACTGTTGTACCTCAAGCCTCCTAATCCTAAAATCTAGGCAGTTCGTGTTATGATGGTAAATTCTTTTACTTAATCTCTAAGTAAGAGAAAATAAACGATAACTAAATCCCTGATCAACCATGCAACTAATAGATACCCATGTTCATATAAACTTTGATTTATTCAAAGGAGATTTGGATTCAGTATCCGATCGTTGGCAATCCGCAGGAATTAGTAAATTAGTACACTCCTGTGTCCATCCAGACGAATTTGAAAGTATTAAACAGTTGTCTTTACAATTCCCAGAATTGTATTGTGCCGTAGGTTTACATCCCTTAGATGCTCAGAAATGGCAAGGAGAAAAAACCTACCAACAAATTTTACAATCAGCTAAATCACATCCCAAAGTCGTCGCCATTGGTGAAATGGGGTTGGATTTTTATAAAGATGATCAACAAGAGTTACAAAAAGAAGTCTTTTGGCAACAGTTGGACATCGCTCAACAATTAAATAAACCAGTTATTATTCATTGTAGAGATGCGGCTAGTACTCTACATAATTTCTTGTCTAAATTTATGCAAGAAAAAGGCACAATCACAGGGGTAATGCACTGTTGGGCAGGAAATCCAGAAGAAACTCAATGGTTTTTAGACTTAGGAATGTATATCAGTTTTAGTGGAGTTGTTACTTTTAAAAGTGCGAAAACAGTACAGGCTAGTGCTTCGATCGTACCCAGTGAGAAACTTTTAATTGAAACTGATTGCCCATTTCTTGCCCCCTCTCCCCATAGAGGAAAAAGAAATGAACCTGCCTATGTTATCCATGTAGCCGAAAAATTAGCCGAAATTAGAGGAGAATCATTGGAAACCATCGCCCAACAAACCTACGATAATGCCTGTAGATTGTTCAATATTTAAACACAATCATCGGGAAAAAGGAATAAACAGTAAATAAATTCCTCCACTAGAAACGCCCCCTACTCTGACATCTTACGATAATCAAATAACCGATAATTGACAACTGACTTATGACAAATCAAGAACTGTTACCTGATTTAATCGAAATTCAACGCTCTAGCTACAAATGGTTTTTAGAGCATGGTATTATTGAAGAACTCAACAGTTTTACCCCCATCACCGACTATGCAGGTAAACTAGAACTACACTTCATCGGCGAGAGATACCGTCTCAAAGAACCAAAATACAACATCGAGGAAGCAAAGAAAAGAGATGCTACTTATGGTGTCCAAATTTATGTTCCCACCTTACTACTAAAAAAAGAAACAGGAGAGCGCATAGAGAAGGAAGTTTTTATCGGCGATTTACCTTTGATGACTGATCGAGGTACATTCTTGATTAATGGAGCAGAACGGGTTATTGTCAATCAAATCGTCCGATCGCCGGGGGTATATTTCAAATCAGAATTAGACAAAAACGGTAAAAGAACCTACTCTGCTTCAGTTATACCAAATAGAGGAGCATGGTTAAAATTTGAGACCGATAAACACGGGGTTGTGTGGGTAAGAATCGATAAAACTCGCAAAATCTCTGCTCAAGTACTCTTAAAAGCCATGGGATTGAGCGATAAGGAAATTCTCGATCGACTCAGACACCCCGAATTTTACGAGAAAACCTTAGAAAAAGAAGGTAATCCTAGCACCGATGAAGCATTAATGGAACTATACCGTAAATTGCGACCGGGTGAACCTCCTACCGTAAGCGGTGGTCAAGCATTATTAGAAACCCGTTTCTTTGATCCTAAACGCTACGATTTAGGGAAGGTGGGACGTTATAAGATGAACAAAAAACTACGTTTGAACGTAGCAGAAAATACTAGAGTCTTAACCGTAGAGGATATATTATGCGTAGTTGACTATTTAATCAACCTAGAATTTGACATCGGCAAGGTTGACGATATTGATCACCTTGGTAATCGTCGGGTGCGTAGTGTAGGAGAACTATTGCAGAATCAAGTGAGAGTCGGTTTATCTCGTTTAGAGCGTATCATCCGAGAAAGAATGACCGTAGGAGACCCTAACACCCTAGAACCGGGAGCTTTGGTCAATCCTAAACCTTTAGTCGCCGCCATTAAAGAGTTTTTTGGCTCATCTCAGTTATCTCAATTTATGGATCAAACCAACCCCTTAGCAGAATTGACTCATAAACGTCGTATTTCTGCCTTAGGACCGGGTGGTTTAAGCCGTGACAGAGCTGGTTTTGCCGTGCGAGATATTCATCCGAGCCATTACGGGCGTATTTGTCCTGTAGAAACTCCCGAAGGACCTAACGCAGGGCTAATCGGTTCATTGGCAACTTATGCTCGTGTAAATGAATATGGATTTATCGCCACTCCTTACTATAAAGTTGAGCATGGAAAAGTCCGTTGGGATTTACCCCCAGAATACTTAACTGCCGATGAGGAAGACGACAAAAGAGTCGCGCCGGGGGATTTGTCCACCGATGAAAATGGCGTAATTTTAGGGGAAAGTGTACCCATTCGTTACCGTCAAGAATTTTCTACTACATCCCCTAATCAGGTGGACTATGTAGCGGTATCTCCCGTACAAATCGTTTCCGTTGCTACCTCTATGATTCCTTTCCTAGAGCATGATGACGCTAACCGTGCCTTAATGGGATCGAATATGCAACGTCAAGCTGTACCTTTATTACGAGCAGAACGTCCTCTCGTGGGTACGGGTTTAGAAGGTCAAGCGGCACGAGATTCAGGTATGGTAATTGTTTCCCGTGATTACGGTACAATCACTTATGCCGATGCAAAAAAAATTAAACTCAAAACCAATGACGATCGAGAAATTACCTATAATCTCCAAAAATACGAACGATCGAACCAAGACACTTGTTTAAATCAAAAACCCTTAGTGGATGAAGGGGAAGAAGTAGTACCCGGACAAGTCTTAGCCGATGGTTCAGCCACCGAAGGAGGAGAATTAGCCTTAGGCAATAACATCACCGTTGCTTATATGCCTTGGGAGGGTTATAACTACGAGGATGCGATTTTGATCAGTGAACGATTAGTACAAGAAGATATTTATACTACTGTTCACATTGAAAAACACGAAATCGAAGCTCGTCAAACCAAATTAGGACCTGAAGAAATTACCCGTGAAATTCCCAACGTGGGAGAAGATTCCCTCTTAAACCTCGATGAACAAGGTATTATTCGAGTGGGTGCTTGGGTAGAATCAGGGGATATTTTAGTGGGTAAAGTCACTCCTAAAGGGGAATCAGATCAACCACCAGAAGAAAAACTATTACGAGCCATTTTTGGCGAAAAAGCTAGAGATGTTCGTGATAACTCCTTACGTCTTCCTAACGGGGAAAAAGGACGGGTTGTCTATGTGCGAGTGTTTACCCGTGAGCAGGGCGACGAATTACCCCCTGGTGCGAATATGGTTGTCAGGGTTTATATTGCTCAGAAACGGAAAATTCAAGTTGGGGATAAAATGGCAGGGCGTCACGGTAACAAAGGGATTATTTCTCGGATTTTAGCACGGGAAGATATGCCCTATTGTCCTGATGGTTCTCCCGTGGATATTGTCTTAAATCCTCTGGGTGTACCTTCTCGGATGAATGTCGGTCAAGTGTTTGAATGTCTTTTAGGTTGGGCAGGAGAACATTTGGGCTATCGTTATAAAATGACTCCTTTTGATGAAATGTACGGAGAAGAAGCGTCTCGTAATACCGTCAATGGGTTGTTAAAAGAAGCGTCTCAAAAACCGGGCAAAGAATGGGTATTCGATGAAAATAATCCGGGTAAAATTCAGTTATATGATGGTCGTACTGGTGAACCGTTCGATCGACCTGTAACCGTGGGCAAAGCCTATATGCTTAAATTAGTCCACCTCGTGGATGATAAAATTCACGCTCGATCGACTGGTCCTTATTCTCTGGTAACACAACAACCCCTCGGTGGTAAAGCCCAACAAGGAGGACAAAGGTTCGGAGAAATGGAGGTATGGGCATTAGAAGCCTACGGTGCCGCCTATACTTTACAGGAGTTACTTACCGTCAAATCCGATGATATGCAAGGACGTAATGAGGCGTTAAATGCGATCGTCAAAGGTAGAACAATTCCTCGCCCGGGTACTCCAGAATCCTTTAAAGTACTCTTGAGAGAATTACAATCCCTAGGGTTAGATGTTTCTGTTCATAAAGTTTTAGACGGACAAGAGGAAGTAGAAATCAACCTCATGGAACAAGGAAACCGCACCCCCAAACGTCCTACCTATGAAAATCTTGCCAGTTTAGGACAAGATGACGACGACGAATATTAATCAGGAATGGAGAATTGAAAATTGAAAATTGAAAATTATTACTTGAGTGAGATGTTAAGCACCTTTTAAATAATTAAGGACTTAAAAGTAATGGCTATTTCAATTTGATGTCTAATTTAGGTATCATTTATTCTCCATTCTCCATTCTCCATTCTCCATTCTCCATTGCCCATTCAGTATTTGACCTTAGTAATTATCACCAATAGAATATGCCTACAGAGAAAAAAACCCAAACTTTTTATAACACTGTTATTGATAAAGGCTCACTCAAAAAACTGATCTCGAAAACCTTTACTCAATACGGTTCTGCTCGTTGTGCCACTGTTTGCGATAAGCTCAAAACAATGGGTTTCCGTTATGCAACTCAAGCTGCTGTATCTATCAGCGTGGAAGATTTAAAAGTACCCGAAGCGAAAAAAGCCATGTTGGCTGTCGCAGAGTCCACCATCAAGGATACTCTCAACCGTTACGCTAATGGGGAAATTACTGAAGTTGAACGTTTCCAAAAAGTAATTGATACTTGGAATGATACTTCTGAATCTCTGAAAGATGAGGTAGTGCGCAATTTCCGTCAATCTGATCCCCTTAATTCTGTCTATATGATGGCATTTTCTGGGGCAAGGGGTAATATTAGCCAAGTTCGTCAGTTGGTTGGTATGCGTGGCTTGATGGCTGATCCTCAAGGGGAAATCATCGATTTACCCATTAAAACTAATTTCCGTGAAGGCTTAACAGTTACAGAATATATTATTTCTTCCTACGGTGCAAGAAAAGGTTTAGTTGATACTGCGTTGCGTACGGCTGACTCTGGTTATTTAACCCGTCGTTTAGTGGATGTTTCTCAGGATGTCATTATTCGTGAGACTGATTGTGGCACAACAAGAGGGGTAACAGTGTTACCTATGAAAGATGGGGAAAGGGTTTTAATTCCTTTGGGCGATCGACTTTTAGGACGGGTTTTAGGAGAAGATGTTATTGATCCTAAAACGGGAGAAGTGATCGGTACTCGTAATCAAGCGATCGATGCTCATTTAGCGAAAAAGATCGGTGATACCGTTGAACAAGTTAAAGTGAGATCTCCTCTTACCTGTGATGCGGCTCGATCAGTGTGTCAAAAATGTTATGGTTGGTCATTAGCCCACGGCGATTGGGTTAATATGGGAGAAGCTATAGGTATTATTGCCGCTCAGTCGATCGGTGAACCGGGTACTCAGTTAACCATGCGTACTTTCCACACTGGGGGGGTATTTACTGGGGAAGTTGCCCAACGTATTACTACACCTAAGGCTGGTACAGTCAAATTTGATAAAAAACTCAAAGTTCGTGATACTCGTACCCGTCACGGGGATCAAAAATTATTAGTAGAAATTGCAGGTAATATTTTAGTCGGAGATACAAAAATTAATGTTCCTGCCGCTAGTTTGTTAGCGGTTCGAGAAGGAGATACAGTCAAGGTTGATGATCTCTTAGCTGAAGTAATGCCTCAAAAAACTCGATCGACCGAAAGAGTAACTAAAGACGTTTCTTCCGATCTCTCAGGAGAGGTTTATTTTGCTGATATTTCCCCTGAAAGTAAAACCGATAGACAGGGTAACACCACTACTACCGTAACCCGTAACGGCTTAATTTGGGTACTCTCAGGACAAGTTTACAACCTTCCACCGGGGGCTGAGCCTGTAGTTAAAAATGGGGACAAAATTACTGATGGTTCAGTCTTAGCAGAAACCAAGTTAAAAACTAAGAGTGGTGGGGTTTGTCGTTTTGAAGAAGGCAGTCGAGAAATTGAAATTATTACCGCTTCTGTTTCCTTAGATCAAGCTGATGTTTATTTAGAACATAACGGCACTCAACAACAGTATGTTATTCATACCACTAAAGGCGATCGATTTGCCTTAAAAGTAGTACCCGGTACAAAAGTACAAAATAATCAAGTAGTTGCTGAATTAATTGATGATACTTTCAGAACTGGGACAGGCGGTATCATGCGTTATGCAGGACTCGAAACTGGACGAGGCAACCGTAAACAAGGTTATGAAGTCACCAAAGAAGGTACATTAATTTGGATTCCCGAAGAAAGCCACGAAATCAATAAAGACATCTCTTTATTATTAGTAGAAGATGGTCAATATGTGGAAGCAGGTACAGAAGTAGTTAAAGATATTTTCTGTCAATCCAGTGGCATCGTGGAAGTTATCCAAAAGAATGACATTTTACGGGAAATTATCATCAAACCGGGTCAATTATACATGGATTTAGACCCTGAATATTTAGCCACGATCGAAGATGGTATAATTATTCCACCGGGTACAGAAATCGCCCTTGGCTCAGTTACGGAAGAAGAATTTTTAGCCGAATTTGTCGATACTAACGAAGGTGTGGGTTTATTACTGCGTCCCATGAGACAGTACGAAATCTATAACACCACTCAATCCCCTTCTCAAGAATCCTTAAATACCGCAGGAGGTTCGATTAACCTACGTCCTGTATTGCGTACCTTCTTCAAAGACGGTGAAAGAGTTAAGAGTGTGGAAGGAGTACAACTTGTCACCACTCAATTAGTCCTAGAAACTAACGACGGCATGAGTGCGGATATTGAGTTAGTACCCCATGAAACCGATGAAGATGGTTTCCGTCTGCAAATCGTGGTACTCGAATCCGTTGTCTTGCGTCGAGAAATGGAAATAGACTCTAATGTAATTACCCGTTTATTAGTCACCGATGGACAAGAAATCGCACCTGGCGCAGTCGTTGCCACCACCGAAATTCTTTGTTTAGAAGATGGTATTATTCAGGGGATTAAAGAAGGTGTCGAAGCCATTCGCCGTGTCTTAGTAGTTCGAAATGAAGATTTAATCAATATTAATAGAAATCCAGTTATCATTAATCTTGAAAAAACGATCATTAATCTTGAAACGATCATTAATCTTGAAACGATCATTAATCTTGAAACGATCATTAATCTTGAACCAATTACCATAGATATTGAGAATAAACCATCTTGTAAAATTAATGATTTGGTAAAAGAAGGGGATTTAATCGCCGAAAATGTGACAGCACCAACATCTGGTAAGGTTACACAAATCTCAGATAATCAAGTAGTACTTTATTCGATACCATCTTGTAAAATTAATGATTTGGTAAAAGAAGGAGATTTAATCGCCAAAAATGTGACAGCACCAACATCTGGTAAGGTTACACAAATCTCAGATAATCAAGTAGTACTTTATTCGATACCATCTTGTAAAGTTGATGATTTGGTAAAAGAAGGAGATTTAATCGCTAAAAATATTTCAACACCAAAATCTGGAATTATTACACAAGTTACAAATACAAGTGTTACTGTTAGTGATAAGGTATTTTGTAAAATTGGAGACTATATTACTCAAAATCAACCATTAACTGCTAAAATCAAAGCCCATCAATCAGGACGAGTTTTAGAAATTAACGAAAATAGTATTATTTTACGTTATGCGCGTCCTTACCGTGTATCTGCGGGTGCGATTCTGCACATCGAACAAGGAGACTTAGTTCAACGGGGAGATAACCTTGTGTTACTGGTATTTGAACGGGCAAAAACTGGGGATATTGTTCAAGGTTTACCGAGAATTGAAGAATTACTCGAAGCACGCAAACCGAAAGAACCAGCATTGTTGGCTAAACGTCCGGGTGTTTGTCAAGTAGAATATCGTGATGACGAGGCGATCGATGTTAAAGTAATCGAAGATGACGGTACTATTTCCGAATATCCCCTCAATCAAAACCAAAACATCATCGTTAACGACAATCAACGGGTAGAAGTGGGCGAACCTTTAACCGATGGTTTACCAAGCCCTCACGAAATGTTAGAGGTGTTTTATGGATATTACCAAGAACATCAACCCATGTATGATGCCGCCCTAGCTGCCTTACAAAAAGCACAATTATTCCTCGTCAACCAAGTACAAGGGGTTTATCAATCTCAAGGTATCGACATTTCCGACAAACATATTGAAGTAATTGTGCGTCAGATGACTTCTAAAGTCAGAGTTGATGATGGTGGTGATACCATTCGTTTACCCGGTGAATTGGTAGAATTACGAGAGATTGAAAAAGATAACGAAACCATGTCGATTACTGGAGGCGCTCCTATTCAATATACTCCTATGTTAATGGGGATCACTAAATCTAGTTTGAACACCGATAGCTTTATTTCGGCGGCTAGTTTCCAAGAAACAACAAGAGTATTGACTGAAGCGGCGATCGAAGGTAAATCAGATTGGTTACGAGGCTTAAAAGAAAACGTCATTATCGGGCGTTTAATTCCCGCAGGTACTGGTTTTAATGCCTATGACGAACATCTTAATTGGGATGATTCTGAACCTAGTATTCCTAATGTCAACTCTTACAATGATTATGTAGAGGATGAAACCAATACCTTAACGATGAAAGAGGTTGAAGATGATGTAATCATTGATGATCATGTGGCAAGAGTTTTGTCTCCTGAAGAATCATTAAATGATGATACCTTAATTAGCGATTATAGCGATCGGGAAGCACTACTTCCTGATCTCGATGATGATCTTGATCTTGACCGTGATATTACCATGGATATTGATGAGGATTTCGCTGATGACGATGATGACGATGATGATTATGAAGACTATCAAAATGATAGTGATGATTATGATGATGACTAAGATTCACCATTATTAACTCGATCATCATTGCCAGATTACGAAGCAATCTCTAGTAATCAACTTTTATATTCCCCCTAATTTAAGGGGGTTTTTTATTATTTCATTAAAAAAAGTAATATTTCACGCAAAGACGCAAAGACGCAAAGGCGCAAAGATATTTTAATCAATATTTCTGATATAATTCTTAAGAAAGCCAAGGTTAAGAAATTGCTTAAGCAATAAACTTGAAAAGATTTTTCTCTGTTTGTAGTGAGGGTTTTAACCCTTATTTTTCTACTATTTTTAACCTTTCTATATTCCAAAATGCACCTCCTAAAGCTGAATATTCCACTCCCTCAATGCGATTTCTAACAGCAGATAAAGAATAAGGATTAACTAGATAAATTAGAGGTAAATATTCTTGGGCTAATTGTTGAGTTTTACCATAAATTTCTTTTCTTTTTTCTATGTCTAATTCTCTTGCTCCCTCAATGTATAAATCCCCAATTTTAGCCTCCCAATCTGCAATTATTCTACCCTGAATAGGAGGTCTTCCGGGTTGGGGTTTTTGGTTAAATAAATGTAAATTACCGTCAGGAAACCATAAATTTGCCCCCCCATTTGGCTCATTTCCTCCTGTAAAACCAATAATATGGGCATCCCAATCTAAGGAATTACTGAGTTTATCGACTAATACATTAAATGCGATCGGGGTAAAGTCCACAGTGATACCAATTTGACTTAAATCTTGTTTAATTTGTGAGCCTAAAGACTCTCTAATTCTGTTTCCTGCATTGGTTAATAATGTGAATCTAACTTGATTGTTTTCTGCATCTAATAAAATACCTTCTTCGTTATATTTAAACCCTTCTTTTAATAGCAATTCTTTGGCTAATTCGGGGTTATAATCATAACTAATAACAGTAGAATCATAAAAGGGTGATTGTACCGAAATAGGGGAATTTTGTACTTCTCCTAATCCTCGATAAATATTATTAATCATCCTCTCTCTATTAATACTATGGGCGATCGATCTCCGAAAATTAACATTATTAAACCACTTAGATTTAATCGGATCAACTAAGGGTTTCCCATCCCTTGAACCCTGATTAAGATTGAAACTCATAAAGGTTAAACCATAGGCTGCACCACCATTAAAAATAGTAAAATCTCCTCGATTTTCTTCTCTTTTTAGTAATGAAAAATATTCGGGTGTAACTCCGATCGAATCTAAACCGCCCGATCGAAATTGTACGATCGAAGTATCTGTGGATTCCACAATTTCCCACACCACTTCTTCAATATAAGGCAACGAATTTTCTTGTTCATCTTTTTGCCAATAGTAAGGATTTTTAGTAAAAATTATTCGTTGGGAAGTGGCATAATTTTTTAATTTATATGCTCCATTTACTACTAATTGATCAGGAGGGGTGTCCACTCCCCAAAAAGAGAGAAAAATAGGTTTACCATCTGCTCCTTTAGTCGTCACTTTTTCCGCTAAAATATGTTGAGGTAATATCGATAAACCAGTACTTTCTAAAAATGGTGCAAAAGGCTCAGGAATTGTAAATTTTACCTGTGTATCATTCACTTTTTCAACAATAGGTAAAGCCTTACTTTGTCCAATTCTTAAACTATCTCTAGCATTAGAGGGAATTTCTTCATTCAAATATAATTGATTATAACTAAACACCACATCATCAACCGTTAAAGGTTCACCATCTGACCATTTTAAATCATTTTTGAGGGTAAAAATAATCGTTAATTTATCATCGGAAATAGTCCAAGATTCCGCTAAAGCAGGTTCAATTTCTCCCGTAAGAGGATTTTCTGTGACTAATCCCTCATAGGTTAAACCGAAAATATTCGGTGATTCTTGAGATAATACTGCATTAAAGGTTTTCGGATCACTTAAAATAGCTTGTACCAGTCTTGATTGATTATTTTGAGAAGGATTGAAACCACAGGAAGATAAAAATAGAGTGGTTAGGGTAAAAATGATAATTGAATGGCATAATTTTCGCCATTGTCGTTGAATATTATGATCAAATAACTTCATAATTTACTGCACAAAATTTTAATAATTGTTAAGATATTAGCTTACCTTGTCACTTAAAATTACGTTTTTTTTCAAATGATGTTTGATAATCTTTTTAATTTATCGCAAAATTTACAAAGTTTTCTTAAAGATTTAATTATTACTATTTCTGTTTTAGTATTAGCTTATTTTTTCTTGAAAATTACTAGAAATCTAGTTTTGAGACAAATCAAAAAACTTATTAATAAAACCGATAATATTTTCACAACCCAAATTCTGGCAATTATCGATAAATATTTTATTCCTATTACTTACTTCGGATTATTTTATACAATTTTAAAAGAAATTGAGTTTAATCCCTCGATCGTCGCTACCATAAAAACGATCGTGATTATTTTAACTACTTTTTATGTCACTAGATTTTTAGTCGATTTATCAAGAATATTTATTTATTCCTATAGTGAAAAATATCGAGATTCAGACTCTATTATTGAACGAAATATTAAGGCTTTATTTCCTGCTATTAGGATCATATTTTGGCTTTTAGCCGGTATCTCAATTTTAAGTAATTTAGGTTTTGATATTAAAACTATTGTTGCTGGTTTAGGCATTGGTGGTGTAGCTTTAGCTTTAGCTTCTCAAAATATTTTACAAGATTTATTTAGTTATTTTGCGATTTTGTTCGATCGACCTTTTGAAATTTCTGACTTAGTTGCCGTAGGAGATTTTATTGGTCATGTGGAACATATTGGCATCAAAACCACTAGAATAAAATCTATAACAGGAGAACAATTAATCTTAGCAAATACTGATTTAACTAATTCCAGATTACGCAATTTTAAGCGGATGGAACAAAGACAAGTTATTTTAAAAATAGGAGTTATTTATGAAACAGATAATCGTAAATTAGCAGAAATTCCAGAGATAATTAAGAGTTCGATCGAACCCATAGAAAATATTACTTTTGACACCGCTTATTTCTCAAAATTTGGAGATTTTAGCCTAGATTTTGAGGTTATTTATTATGTGCTTAGTAACGATATAAAAATATCTCGCATCGCTAAAAATCAAGTAAATTTAGCCATCAAAAATGCCTTTTCCGATCAAGGATTAGAATTTGCTTATCCAACCCAAGTTCATTATTTATCCCCTGTTTCCTGATTAAATAATAAGTAGGGTTTGCTGAATAAATCAGAAAGCTATAAAAATCTAAGGTTTAGACATAATACATTCACCAAAAAGTGTGCAGTTTTAAGGATTTTTATTCAAAAATTCAACACTTTTAACCTTATTTTTTTAAATACAACTATACTTATTCTATCTATTAACAGCATCAAAACCTTGATGTTTCAGTATTTCTCCTATCTCCTGTCTCCTAACTCCTATCTCCCTAATCGATAAAGACTATGAGGCAACCCCCACTTAGCTAAGACTGCGGATAGCTTCCAATAATCCTTTCGCCTTGTTTAAAGTTTCTTGATATTCCTTTTCGGGATCAGAATCCGCCACTAATCCAGCCCCAGCTTGAACCGATACTCGATGATTTTCTGTGCCTGAGATTCTTTCCACAATCATCGTTCGTATAGTTATCGCTGTATTAAGTTGCCCTTCAAAATCATAGTATCCATATACTCCCGAATAAGGACCTCTCCTTTCTGACTCCAATTCGTTGATAATTTCCATCGATCGAATTTTCGGTGCACCGCTAACTGTACCAGCAGGAAAAGCCGCCTTTAACAAATCCCATGCCGAATAATCACCATCTAATTCTCCGATTACATTACTAACTATGTGCATAACATGGGAATAACGCTCAATCACCATCAATTGATCAACTTTGACGCTTCCTTTTGTACACACTCTACCTAAATCATTTCTTCCTAAATCTACTAACATAACGTGTTCAGCGATTTCTTTAGGATCATTTAATAAATCTTCGGCTAAACTACGATCTTCTAAGATATTTTTTCCCCTAGGGCGAGTTCCGGCGATCGGTCTTAAAGTGGCTTTAGTCGTGCCTTCTGGAGTTTTTTCCGCCTTTACCATCACTTCAGGAGATGAACCGATAATTTGCCACCCATTAAAATTATAGTAAGCCATATAAGGAGAAGGATTGATTAAACGGAGCGATCGATATAACTCAAAAGGATTTCCATGATAGTTTGATTGTAATTTTTGAGAGATTACCACTTGAAAAATATCTCCAGCCTTAATATATTCCTTCGCCTTTTCTACATTTTGATAAAAATTTTCCTTAGTCGTATTACTTGTATAATTAGCAAGAGATTCAGAATGACCTGTAGAGTTAAATTCCAAAGGTTTAGCTAAAACAGGTAAAGGTAATTGTAGCTTCAGAACCAATTTTGTTATTTTGTCACAAGCCTGTTGATAAATTTCTTCTAAACTCAAATGTGATTGTCTTAAATCTGCATAGGCGATCGCCCAAATTTTCCGTTTAACTTGGTCAAAAATCAATAAATTATCTACTTGCATCCATACCCCATCAGGCAAATTTCCCTCTTGGGGGGGATAAATTTTCACCTTCGGCTCAATCCACGAAATCAACTCATAACCCCAATAACCAAATAAACCCCCAATTCCCGCAGGTAACTCTGGTAAATTTACAGGTTTAATGGATTTTAAACATTCCGTAACAATATCAAAGGGATTTCCCGTAAAAATATCTACCTTACCATCTCGATGAAACTGTTGAGTTCGATCGCCTCGTGCTTCCAAAATCCATACAGGATCACAACCAAGAAAACTATATCTTCCCAAATTTTCTCCCCCTTCCACCGACTCTAACAAAAAACTATAGGGTTGATCCGCACAAACTTTATACCATGCAGACACAGGAGTTTCTAAATCAGCAACCAATTCTCGATAAATAGGGATGAAATTGCCTTTTTGAGTTAAAGCAGAAAAAGCAGAGAAATCAGGAAAAATCATGATAATCAGTAACTAATTGAAAGTGAGTAATGAGAATTGAGAAAATCAAATGGAAAATAAAGAATTTAACACTAACTCATCAATTTTAATTGTCTTTCTGTCCACTTGTCCACCTGTCCACCTGTTCATTTATTTATTGAAATATTAGCTATTGCTAGGGATAAGAGCAAGAAAAGCATCTAAATCCTTCACCGCTTCCAAGTACTGCTCTTGTGCCGCAATATCGTTGCGATCTTTAGCCGCCGCATCAATTCTTTCAAAATGACCAAATAATTCCTTAGCCAAATTTTGAGCAGTTTTTTGATCTTTAACTAATAATTTTCTGCTGACGATCGCCATATCTTGACGTAATCCCCCCAAAGGACCATGAATGAAAGTTCTGGTATTAGTCCAGTTTTTAGCTTGAATAAAACCTTTGAGAGTCTCCATTTGCTCTTTAGCCAATGCCACAGGTTCACGAAAAGGTTGTAATTGAGCAATTTTTTCAGGAGTATAAACAGTGGGAATTTTAGCTTGAGTGGGGCTACTACAGCTAACTAAAAAAGTCGTAACAAATACTAACAGTAAAGAGAGAATAGGACGAAATAATCTCATAACTTGATTTTTTTATCTTAATTTTTTATGGTTTATAGTTTATTGTCTATGGTTAACTATTTCTTGTCAATTAATATATCATTAACCTAATGAGCAGTTAGGCGGTTTCTAAAAAAGAACTTTTGGGGAGTAGTTTTAATTTACCATTAGGGCAATTGACTTCCGATAACTTTGTGCTGGTGCTACCAATGCTAATCAGCGTCTGGTGTGTAATTTTAACCTGAGTGAACTATAAAATTATTGGTGAGAACTGACTCTCGTTGACAGGCACACAGGGGGATTATATTTCTTGTGAATCAATAAAATTCTCTCAAAAATGTACAAATATTGAAAATTTTTCTTCCATTCGACTTGTCCACTTGTCCACCTGTCTCGTCTTCACCATTTTTCTTCTGTCGAACTGAGGTAATTTTAACACTGGAGATTTATTCTTCGATGGTGATGGTAACGGCAATGATGATGAACCGTTACCGATTGCTAACTTGAAACCTAGATTACGATTAACCAATCAATCTTTTCTGTTATCTAACATCACCCGACTAGCACTTTCACCAATATCATTTGATGGAGAGTTGGATTTATCCGTATTTCTTTTCCCTCCTAACTCCCGTATTCAATCTGTCAATCTATTTCACCGATTGTAAATCCTCCCATGTAATTTCTTGCTTATCACCTGAAAATTCATTATCTGGGGTAATAAATAGCATACAATGACATTCTTTTCTTTCTCTCATCGGTACACAAGGACAATTCCAGAACGTATTTTTAACCTCCGCCTCTTTATCTTCGTAGTGTCGGCAAGGACAAAGAGGCGATCCTAATTCTTCTTTATGATGTGCTAAACCTTGAATCACAACGGCGGTAACGGAAGGGTCTATACAGAAGTAAGTATCTGTACGTTTTGCATATTGTTCTGCAAAATTCTTCATTGCTTCTAAGGTTTTATTGTTACTAACTTCAGTCATAATTATTTTTTATACTCTATTACTGTTTTAAATACCATTTTACCTCAGTTCGGGATAAGATTGATTCGTTTACCCGGTGAACGAAATTTTGGTTGGGAATGCCTAAATTTTCGCTGGTTGGGGGATTGGGGTATTGAGGTATTGGGGGATTGGGGTATTGGAAGACTTGGAAGACTTGGAAGACTCCGAAGATTGTATTTCTGGTGAATGAATAAAATTCTCTCAAAAGTACATCAAATATTGAGAATTTTTCTACCATTCGACTTGTCCACTTATCCACCTGTCTCGTTTTCACCACTTTTCTTATATCGAACTGAGGTTAGGTTAAGATGCTAAGTACACCTGAATGAACCATAAAAATAGTGGATTTTTTGAAAGAAATATACCCTTTAACCGATTTTGTCACCGAAGAAGAAGTCACCGAAAAAGAGATTGTTACCTATTATTATGAGGGAATTTGCCCAAAAACAGGGGAAAATCTGCAGTTACCTCGTACTATTTTGACGGAAAAAGTCGCCCTGAGTTTATGTCGTCAACTGAAAAACACTTCCTTTAACAGTGTGAAAGGAAAAATGTTAGGTGTCTTAATTGTCAAAGATAAACAAGGCAAATTAGGAGTGATTAAAGCCTTTTCGGGATTGCTTAATGGAAAAAAAGATGTTGATGGTTGGGTGTCTCAAATTTCTGGTAACTCTTTGATTGCCTTAGCAGAAAACCTCACTATTAAAGAGTTAGACAAGATTAAATTAGATATTCTCACCCTCGAAAATCTGCCTTTGCGTCAAGATTATCAACAATTATCTTTAGAATATCAACAGCAATGGGAGGATTTAAAAGTTATTCATCGTCAACGTAAGGAAATTCGAGATAAAAAGCGTTTTTTTCTTAATATGTCTGAAAATCCAGAGTTATGCTTTGTCATGGTGTCTTTATTGATTATAAGTCTCACCCAAAGGTGCAAAGGTGCAAAGTTGTTGTTTCTCTTATTTTCTCAGAAGGCTATAAGTACTAAAATTGATGATTTACAGCAGGAAAGTCGCAAAGATGATTGGGAAAGCCGTACTTTTAAGCATCAATGGCGAGAAAGATTACATCCGTTAGAAATACAAGTTAATGAAGCTGATAACAAAATTAAGCGACTTAAACAACGGCGTAAGGAGTTATCTCGACAGTTACAGGCACAAATGCAAACTGCTTATACTATTACTAATTTTGCTGGGGATAGTTTAAGTGTTGGTTCATTGTTAGGTAAGGCTTTTATTCCTACTGGTACTGGTGATTGTTGTGTTCCTAAACTTTTACATTATGCCGCTATTCATTTTCTGCAACCGATGGCGATGGCTGAGTTTTGGTGGGGGGAGTCTTCTCCTAATGGGGAAAGGGTTGAAGGTTTCTTTTATGGGGCTTGTCTCGATCGATGTCAACCCTTAATGGGCTTTCTTTTGTCGGGTTTACCTACTGTCACTTCTGTTAATCAATTTCCATCAATCCCGATTATTTACGAAGACGAATGGCTATTAGTGGTTAATAAACCTAGTGGTTTGTTGTCAGTATCGGGTAGAGGAAGCCAAAAATTTGATAGTGTAGAGTCTCGTTTTAGACAGATTGCCACGGATAAATCTAATTTTCAGTTTACAACAGTTCATAGATTAGATCAAGATACTTCGGGTATATTAATTTTGGCAAAAACCCAAGATGCTTATATCCATCTTTGTCAACAATTTGCCCAAAGAAAGGTGAAAAAAGTCTATGAAGCTATCTTAAATGGTGTTGTTTCTACTCCCCAAGGTGTCATTGATTTACCTTTATGGGGTAATCCTTTCACTCGTCCTCGTCAAGAGGTTAATTCTCTTCATGGCAAACCCTCTGTTACTCATTTTCAGGTGATGACGATCGAAAATAATGAAACAAGATTAGAGTTAAAACCGATTACGGGAAGGACTCACCAATTAAGAGTCCATTGTTTGGAAGGTTTAGGTTTTCCCATTAAGGGCGATCGACTTTATGACTCTTTACAGGATAATAGTTGTAGATTGTCTCTCCACGCACGAGAAATTACTTTCCTTCATCCCTATACTCAAAATATTTTACATCTCCAAACCATCACTCCTTTTTAGCTCTAGAAACTTTCATTTTCTATCAAATTTTTAGATTAAGATGTTGAGATATTGGAAAGGGTGTTAGGGAGATTTTCATTTTTTTTATTTAGCTACCTTTTTCTCTCATTTTTTCCCTAACTTTATCTTTTAATCTTTATTGATGAATCATTTATTTAGCTTTCCAAGTGCCACCATAACGATAAAATTTGTTATCTTTAGCTAATAATTTCCAACAATTTGGACAAACCATAATCCATTTTTGACTATCATCATATTGAATACGATAACGAATTAATACTAAGTTACTACAATGATCACAATTTTTAGATTTTTTTGAACTCATAGGATAATTTAACTAACAAAAGTTTCACCATTAATGAAATGAGTCTGTTTTGATGAATTTTTTGATTAGGAAAAAAGTTGTTCGATCGAATACCAGATTAATGCCATACTGATATAAATACCAAATAATCCTCCAAAAGTAAATAAAATAATTCCATATATTTGATAGGCTAAAGAATCAGATATTTTACTTGCAACAAAAATTTTTTGTTGATTAATTATTTCCACTTTTCCCCATATCACAATTTTATCTTGAGGGAATAATATTTTTTCTGTGACAGATAGATTTTTCTGCGTTGTTTTTCCAAAAACTTGTTGTAAAAAAACCTTTGTACGATCGTCACTCCAAGATTTAATCAGATTTTGATGATCATTGAAATAGTTATGATCAAAAAGTTCAATATTTGAGTGGTTAATCTCAATGTTAATTTTACCAGTTCGATCGACTATGGTAATCAAGTCTTTTGACTGAAAAGATTTTTTGATAGTACTATGAGTACCTGTGCTAGTAGAATGAATACTATATATTTGTACTTGCCATAACAAACATTGAGTATTGGTAATCAGACTTGAGATTAACGGATTATTTTGCTTAAGTTTACCACTAATTCTGGCTAAATATCCTTTTTTGAGTTGAGAAATCGATCGTTTAGGATATTTATATAAGTATTGAAATCGATGCCAAGCCTCAATAATGGCACTAAAAGTCATCAAAAATGCCAATAAACCTACCAACAGTAAGATTATACTCATTCATTCGTCATTTTCAATTTCGTTGTCCTGTTACAATATATGATACTCTCTGAGCGATATTCGTAGCATGATCAGCCATTCTCTCTAAATGACGAATAGCAAGGGTTAGTAGCACGATCGGCTCAACGACTCCTTTTACATCTCGTTGATAAGCCAATTTTTGATATAAACGTTCATAGGCATTATCCACAGTATCATCAAGGAGTTTAATTTTTTCCCCAGCTTCTCCATCCAGTTCACTTAAAGCTACCATAGTTTTAGCTAACATAATTTGTGCTTGGCTCGACATAATCGCCAACTCAGGCATACAAGGATGAGGAGGATAAAGTACTAATTTAAGAGCAATATTCCCTAAATCTTCCGCATAATCACCGATTCTTTCCAAATCTCGTACTAACTGCATAAAAGCACTTAAAATTCTCAAATCTTGCGCCACGGGAGCTTGTAGAGTTAAAATACTAGCACAGTGCATTTCTATATCTCGATAATATCGATCGATCTCCCGATCTTGTGCTTTAATGATTTCTACAGCTTCGAGATCACCTTCAAATAAGGCTTTATGACTATAACGAAAAGATTCCTCTACTAATGCCCCCATTCTCAGGACATCTTGAGCGACTTTACTGGTACGTCTTTGTAATTGAGTACCTTCGCCAATCAGTTGATGTGATAACGCCACTTACTTTTACCCCCTACTAATAGCATAATCATTATAGCAATGAAATCTCAGTAATTAATGAAAAGGTGTTAGGTTTTAGATTTTAGGAATTAACAAACAATTAACAATTAACACCTCCATTTACTATTTACTATTCATTATCCATTTTCCCAGCAATTCTCAATTCTTCATTCTTCATTATCTATGATTCACGGTTTTATTCCTCCAGAAAGATTTTTTGCCTATTTGACATGGCAGGAAATAGATCAAATGTCTGACAAAAAAAATACTGTTGTTATTCAGCCGATAGGTGCGATCGAACAGCATGGTTATCATTTACCCTTAGTAGTAGATTCAGCTATTAGTCAGGGTGTCTTAGGTAAGGCTTTAAATCAGTTAGAAGATGACATACCAGCCTTTGCCATGCCTACTTTATACTACGGTAAATCTAACGAACATGAAGGCTTTGCTGGTACAATTAGTTTATCTGCTAATACCCTATATTCCCTTATCGAAGAAACCGCTATTAGTATCTATCAAGCAGGTTTTCGTAAATTAATATTAATGAATTCTCATGGTGGACAACCACAAATCATGGAAATTCTGGGGAGAGACTTACATCAAAAATATCCAGATTTCTGGGTTTTTCCTTTTTTTACATGGAGAGTGCCAAATATTACGAACGATTTATTAACAGCAGAAGAAATAGAGTTAGGTATTCACGCAGGGGATGCAGAAACCAGTTTAATGTTAGCACTGTTGCCCGATCGAGTCAAAATGGATTTAGCAGTAAAAGAATATCCTCGCAATCTTGCCCCTAATAGTCTTTTGTCGATGGAAGGGCAATTACCTTTTCCATGGTTAACCAAAGATGTTAGTGAAAGTGGCGTTATGGGAGATGCCACCGTTGCGACGAAAGAAAAGGGCGATCGAATTTTAGACTCTTTAGCTCAAGGTTGGGTTAAAGTCATTAAAGATGTCTATAATTTTCAGTATGAACAAACTGCCTAAATCTTCATTGGAATGTAACGAAGCAATTTTAAGCAATCTCTTAACATGATCAGAAAAAATTTTTATTAACTTTTAATAGTTAATTTTGAAACGGAGAGGGAGGGATTCGAACCCTCGTTGAAGTTACCCCCAAACAGCATTTCCAGTGCTGCGCCTTCAACCGCTCGGCCACCTCTCCAAATGATGACACAATTAATAATTATATCTAAGTTTTTTTTTTTTGTCAAGGTGTTTCTGTTGACCTAGGGGGTGTCATTAAGTAAAATGAAACCATAAAAATTCTGTATCAGGTTGATGTGAGATAATTCTCACCTCTTTTTCTCCTTGAATACTAGCACCATCTCCTGCTTTTAAGGTAGTATGATCGATCGAAACCTCCCCTTTAATTATTTGAATCCAACCATAATCATCATCATCAAAGGTATAGTTTATAGTTTCTCCCGTTTTCAGAATTGAAGCAAATAAATTGACTTTTTGATGAATAGTTAAAGAATTTTCTCTACCATCAGCCGAAGCTAATAAACATAATTTTCCTTGTTTATCTTCCACAGAAAAAGATTTTTGCTTATAACTAGGAGGTAAATTTTTAGCTCTTCGGCGAGAAGCCCCACGCCGTAAACACGAAAGAAAATCACTACGTTTCGGCGTGGGATGAATCGCCGTCCAGATTTATTTGCACAAATCAGAAATTTATGTTATTCTGTATCTAGGTAAAAAATAAATTCACCTAAGACAATGATCAACTTGAACTACGAATACCGCATCTATCCAGAGCCATCACCGGAGGAAACCCTCTTGCGGTGGCTTTTTGCGTGTCGTCAAGTTTATAATTATTGTCTGGCAGAACGAAAAGATTGGATAAAATCAAGGAAGTCTCCCATTGATCAATGTTCGTTGGTTAATGAGTATATTATTCCTGCGCAAACGAAATATCCCGACTATTACTACCAAAAGCGACAACTAACGGAAGCTAAGAAAACAAATCCTGAATTAAAGGAAGTTCCATCTCAAGTTCTCCAAGAGGTTGTTGGCAAAGTCGATAAGGCTTTCAGGTCTTTTCATAATAGAGGGTATGGGTTTCCCCGTTTCCGCAAAAGGATTCGCTCAATGGTGTTTCCCCAATTCAAAACTAATCCTATTGTTGGTAATCAAATCAAACTACCAAAGATAGGCGATATTGAGATTAATTTGCATCGACCGATTCCCGAAGGATTTGTAGTTAAGCAAGTCCAAGTAGTGAATAAAGCATCGGGTTGGTATGTCATTTGTACAATCCAGTCTGAGGGGAATATCCCAGACCCTATTCCAGATTTGTCTTATTCTAGTCTAGGCATAGATTTGGGATTCTCCAGTCTTATAGCTACATCGAGAAATGAGATTATTGATAGACCTAAATTCCTGATTGCTCTACAAAGCAAGTTGACATCACTGCAACGTGAGCTAAAAGACAAAGTAAAAGGGTCTAATAATTGGAAAAAAGCCTGTAAGAAAATTGTACAGTTACATGAATATATCCATCGAGTCAGGAAAGATTATCATTTTAAACTAGCTCATTATTTGTGTGATCAAGCTAAAATGATCTTCATTGAAGCAATAGACTTTAAGTCATGGGGAAGAGGGATGTTGCGTAAGCACTCCCTAGACTTTGCTTTTGGTGCTTTTGTCGATATTCTGACTCTAGTGGCGAAAAAAAGAGACGTATATCTTCTAAAAGTTGATAAGGATTATACGTCTCAAACTTGTCCAAATTGCAATACTCTTACTGGGAAAAAGAGTTGAAAGAACGAGTCCATTGTTGTTCTGAGTGCGGTTTTACGATTGATCGTGACGTAGCCGCCGCTATGGTAATAGAACAACGTGGGTTAACAGCCGTTGGGCAGACGGTGTTGCAGTCTGTGGAGGATCGTGGTATCGGGGCTGTGGAGAAATCGACAGCTAGAACCACCCGAAGAAGCAGAAAATCCAAGTAGCGATATTTGGAAGCCCACGTCTGTACCGTAGGTCAGCGTGGGAGTGTCACTATCAGGTATAATCCAAATTTGTAGTAAATGGACAGCATCAGTACTAGAATGATTATACTCACTATGTTTAATTCCCGTACCAGCGCTCATTCTTTGCACCTCCCCCGCTGGGATGGTTTCTTCATTGCCGATGCTATCTTTATGGGCTAACACTCCTTTAATTACATAAGTAACAATTTCCATGTCTTGATGCCCATGAGTGCCAAAACCCTTACTAGGGGAGATAATATCTTCATTTATAACTAATAAATTACCAAATCCTGTGTATCGAGGATCATAATAACTACCAAAAGAAAAAGTATGTTTGGTGTCTAACCAACCAAAATTGAGATTTCCTCTTTCATCTGAAGGGCGAATTGTAATCATTTATTTATCCTCGCTAATAATTTCTTTAACCTAAGCCTTTGTCGTTACCAATTTTTGCTCAGTTTTTTTTACTCTTATAGGGATATTAACAGTTATTTTTAGATCGATCGAACTGTTAAACATCACCTCTGGGGTGTTGATAACAATACTTTGATTAATTGGGCGTTGCCTCATCGTCTTTTGATGAATGAAGGTTTTAAGGCTTTAGCTGTTAGGCAATAGGGAAACTCCTAAGATAATTAGAATTGATGAGTTTTCCATTTAATCTTCTCAATTCTCAATTCTCCATTTTCCATTTTCAATTCTCAATTCTCAATTCTCAATTCTCATAACTCTTTTCTGATAAAATCTTAATGAAATTTTAAAATATGTAAATAAACTTAACAATATAATGAAAATTTTAATAGTGGGTGGTACAGGTACACTAGGCAGACAAATTGTCCGCCATGCCATTGATAAGAATTACGAAGTACGTTGTTTAGTAAGAAATAATGGAAAAGCTAGTTTTTTAAAGGAATGGGGTGCAGAATTAGTCAAAGGTGATCTTTGTAACCCAAAAAGTTTAACATCAGCTTTAGAAGGGGTAGATATTGTCATTGATGCTGCCACAGCAAGAGCTACAGATTCTCTCAGAATCCAAGAAGTGGATTGGCAGGGTAAACTAAATTTGATTGCAGCGTCAAAACAAGCAAATATTAAACGTTATATTTTCTTTTCTATTCTTAATGCTAAGGATTTTGATAATGTACCTTTAATGAATATTAAGCATTGTACTGAGTTATTTTTACAAGAATGCGGTTTAGACTATACTATTCTCAGGTTGGCTGGATTTATGCAGGGTTTAATCGGTCAATATGGTATTCCTATTCTTGATAATCAAGCGGTGTGGGTAAGTGGTGAAAATACTCCTATCGCTTATATGAATACTCAAGATATTGCTAAATTTGCTATTAAAGCGATCGAAATCCCTGATACTAATAATAATATATACCCTGTGGTGGGAACTCGATCGTGGACTGGGGAGCAAATTATTGAGCTTTGTGAGCGATTATCAGGCAAACAAGCCAAGATTTCTCGGATTCCCTTAAATTTACTTCGCTTTTTGCGTGGTTTTACCCGTTGGTTTAAATGGACTCTCAATATTTCTGATAGACTAGCCTTTGGGGAAGTGTTAGCTAGTGGTAAACCTATGAATGCGGATATGACAGAAATCTATCAAACTTTTCAGCTTAATCCCCAAGAAACTACTACTTTAGAAGCCTATATGCAAGAATATTTCGATCGAATTATGAAGAAAATCAAAGAAATCGATTACGAAAAAAGTAAAATGAAGAAACGCAAGAAAAACAGCTTCTTTAAATAAATGGAAAATGGAGAATGGAAAATGGAAAATGAAAAACTCCGAAAATATTTAAAATTTATGAGTTTTTAATTTTCAATTCTCATTCTTAATTCTTAATTCTCATTCTTAATTCCTAATTCTTAATTCTTAATTCTTAATTCTTAATTCTTAATTCTTTATGACAATAACTCAAGTAAAAACTATTGCTGATGAGGTTAGGGGAGATTTTCCTATCCTTCATCAAAAAATTCACGATAAACCCCTGATTTATCTCGATAATGCGGCAACATCCCAAAAACCTAACGCTGTTATCGATGCTTTACGTCATTATTATGAATATGATAACGCTAATGTTCATCGAGGGGCGCATACTTTAAGCGGACGGGCTACGGATGGTTACGAAGGTGCTAGAGATAAAGTTGCCAAATTCATCAACGCTAGAAGTCGTAACGAAATTGTCTATGCGAGAAATGCTAGTGAAGCTATTAACATCGTTGCCTATACTTGGGGTTTAAATACGTTAAAAGCAGGAGACGAAATTATTTTAACAGTGATGGAACATCATAGTAATATTGTTCCTTGGCAAATTATCGCCCAAAAAACAGGCGCAATTATCAAGTTTGTGGAGTTAACTCCCACTCAAGAATTTGACTTTAATCACTATCAATCTCTCTTATCCGACAAGACAAAATTAGTGTCAGTTGTCCATGTTTCCAACACTTTAGGCTGTATTAATCCCGTTAAAAAAATCATCAATTTAGCTCATCAATACGGTGCTAAAGTTTTAATTGATGCTTGTCAGAGTTTACCCCATTTGTCGATCGATGTCCAAAGAATGGATTGTGATTGGCTTGTAGGTTCTGGTCATAAAATGTGTGCAACTACTGGCATCGGCTTCTTATACGGTAAGGAAGAATTATTGAATGCCATGCCTCCTTTTCTTGGTGGTGGCGAAATGATTGCAGACGTATATTTAGATCATTTTACCTGCGGTGAATTACCCCATAAGTTTGAAGCGGGTACACCTGCCATCGGAGAAGCCATTGCTTTAGGGGCGGCGGTGGATTATCTTACTAAAATTGGCATGGAGAATATTCACCATTACGAGGAGGAGTTGACTGCCTATCTTTTTAAACAGTTAAACGAAATACCAGACTTAGAAATTTATGGTAATCAACCCACCCCAGACGGCAAAGGAAGGGCAAGTTTAGCTTCTTTTAATGTTAAAGGGATTCACTGTAGCGATTTAGCCACACTTTTAGATCATGAAGGTATTGCAATTCGATCGGGTCATCATTGTACCCAACCCTTACACCGTTATTTAAACATATCGGGAAGTGCTAGAGCAAGTCTTTATTTTTACAATACTTTTGCGGATATTGATGCTTTTATTGTAGCCCTTAAAGGCTCGATCGACTTCTTCCGCCAAATGGAAGAATAATTAACAATTAACAATGAATAATAATTAACAATGAATAAAAAAGTTCAATTTATTGAACGATAATATAATAGCCGTGTAATTTATTACACGGTGAGCTATTGATTAACACCCAAAAATCAATCCAATTTTCTGGATTATTAAGCATCTTCATAAATTGATAAAAGAAGGGTTAAAACCCTTACTACGAACAATTAAAATTAATAACACCTTTTAAACTATAAAAAATTATGTTGCGTAAAATTCCTTTAGCATTAGTTGGTTTAATCGTAGGCTCAATATTAACAGTAACGGGTTTTTATGCCTATGCCGTGGGTAACTCTACCCTCAATTTAGCAGGTTTTTTCTACGGTATTCCATTGTTATTAGGAGGGTTGGCTTTAAAAGCCGCCGAGTTGAAACCCATACCCTTTGCTGAAGTTACCCCTCCTGATGTTATCGCTTTGAGAAATGAAAAGGCGACTGACACTCAAAATCAATTAATTAAAGATGTCACACGTTATCGTTATGGGCAGGAGGCTCATTTAGATGAAGCATTACAGCGTATTGGTTTAAGTCCTACGGATGATGAACGACCAATTTTAACTAAAATAAAAGAAGCTAATATTAATGATAATTATGCCCTAATTTTAATCTTTGATTCTCCTTTGATAACCCTTGAACAATGGCAAGAAAAACAGGAAAAAATTACTAAATTTTTTGGTCCAAATATTAGTGTTGACATCGCAAAAAAAGATGATAATTTTATTGAATTAGCTTTAATTTCTGCTTAGTTTTACTAATATTAATTAAGGTATTAATAATTTATAAAAAAGTTTGTAGTGATGGCTTTAGCCATTCATTCATCATGTTGGGTTTCATTCTTCAACCCAACCTACATAATATAGTATTTATTTAAAAAAAATGAGCTTTTTATCTCTCTCTAAACACCGTAAAAATCCTGTTAATTATGTTGTTTGGTTTCTCTCTGGTTTATTGTTAACTATCTTGGTTAGTTGTGCCTCCCCTCAAGCTAATGCTGATGGCTCGATCGAATTTTGGACAATGCAATTACAGCCACAATTTACCCCTTATTTTAACGACTTAAATCAACGCTTTGAAAGCGAAAATCCCGATAATAAAATACAATGGGTGGATGTGCCTTGGAATGCCATGGAAAGCAAAATTTTAACGGCAGTTTCTGCCCAAAATGCGCCCGATGTAGTGAATCTTAACCCTGATTTTGCCTCACAATTAGCCAGTCGTAACGCATGGTTAAATCTTGATGAGAAAATCTCCCCTGAAGTCAAAAGCGAATATTTGTCTAAAATCTGGGATGCGAATAAAATTGAAATCTGTCAAGCTGAAAATCAATGCGAAACCACAACTTTTGGTATCCCTTGGTATCTGACAACAACTATCACTGTTTATAATAAAGACTTGTTTGAAAAAGCAGGAATTACTAACCCCCCTCAAACCTATGAGGATTTAGCCATCGCCGCTGAAAAAATTAAAAATACCACTGGAAAATATGCCTTTTTCATTCCTTTGGTGACGACTGATTCTAACGAAATATTACAATCCCTTGTCAAAATGGGGGTAACTCTGCTGGATGATCAAGGTAAAGCTGGATTTAACACTCCCGAAGGTATCAAAGCCTTTACCTATTGGGCGGATTTATACCAAAAAGGTTTATTACCTCCTGAAGTGATGACTCAAGGGCATCGTCACGCCATAGAATTATATCAAGCAGGAGAATTGGGTTTAGTTGGCACAGGGGCAGAATTTTTGAAAACCATCGCTAATAATGCGCCTACAGTTTACGAGGTGTCGGGAGTCGCCCCTCAAGTTACGGGGAGTACTAAGAAGAAAAATGTTTCGGTGATGAATTTAGTTATCCCGAAAGATAGCAAAAATATTGATGGTGCTGTTAATTATGCCCTCTTTGTTACTAACGGAGAAAATCAACTCAAATTCACTCAAGAAGCTAACGTCTTACCTTCTCATAATAGTTCGATCGAGCAGTACATTCGTAACTTAGAAAATGATCCCAATAAAGATATTCTCACGGAAGCGCGAAGAATTAGTGCAGTACAGTTAGAAGATGCAGAAGTACTAATTCCCCCTGTGAAAAATATTAATGAGTTGAAGAAAATTATCCATGAAAATCTCCAAAGTGCTATGCTAAAAGAGAAAACTGTTGAACAAGCCGTCACTGATGCAGAAAATCAATGGAATAATCTTTAATATGTTTTTCTTCTGAAACTCAAAATTGTGATAATTTTTATTAATTCCTAATTTTTGATAGCTAATTCCTCATTATTAACGGTTATATTGAAAATAACTTGTTAGATTGCGGAGAATGAAATCATGGAATTAATGATCGAAGATTTAATGGAGCAGTTAGTAGAATTGGGTGGCTCGGATATGCACATTCAAGCTGGAGCACCTATCTACTTTCGTATCAGTGGTAAACTTACCCCTATTGGGGATGATCCGTTGAATCCTCAAGAGTGTCAAAAACTCATCTTCAGTATGTTGAATAACACTCAACGAAAAACCCTTGAACAAGAATGGGAGTTAGATTGCTCCTATGGTGTTAAAGGTTTAGCTCGATTTCGGGTAAATGTTTATAAGGAAAGAGGCTGTTATGCGGCTTGTTTACGGGCATTATCTTCTAAAATTCCTAATTTTGATCAACTCGGTTTACCTGATATTGTCAAAGAAATGACCGATCGACCTAGAGGACTTATACTTGTAACAGGTCAAACAGGGTCAGGAAAAACTACCACCCTAGCGGCAATGTTGGACTTAATTAACCGTACCCGTGCTGAACACATTTTAACGGTGGAAGACCCCATCGAGTATGTATTTCCAAATATTAATAGTTTATTTCACCAACGACAAAAAGGAGAAGATACTAAAAGTTTTGGTAACGCCTTAAAAGCAGCCCTACGGGAAGATCCAGATATTATTCTGGTAGGTGAGATGCGAGACTTAGAAACCATCTCTCTGGCGATTAGTGCGGCGGAAACAGGACACCTCGTTTTCGGTACTTTACACACTAGCTCGGCTGCTGGTACGATCGATCGGATTATTGATGTATTCCCTGCCGCCGAACAAGCTCAAATTCGGGCAATGTTATCTAACTCTTTGTTAGCAGTATTTGCCCAAACCTTAGCCAAGAAGAAAAACCCGAAACCGGGAGAGTTTGGACGGGCTATGGCACAAGAAATTATGATTATTACCCCGGCGATCGCCAACTTAATCCGAGAAGCAAAAGCACCACAAATTTACTCCGCTATTCAAACAGGAGGTAAATTAGGAATGCAGACTATGGAACAAGCCTTAGCAGGGTATGTTAAAACAGGAACAATTAGTATGGAAGAAGGTTTAGCAAAAAGCAGTAAACCAGACGAATTGAAACGCTTAGTCGCAGGTAGTGGCATGGATACACCAGTAACCACAACAAAAAGAAGGTAGTAAGAAGTAGGAAGTAAGAAGTAAGAAAGAATTTAATTCTCAACTCTCAATTATTGATTAAAAACTATGGCTACTTTTATTGTTCAAGTTAAAGATAAAGCAGGTAACATCCTCAATGAAAGAGTAGTTGCCGATTCTCAAGACGAAGCCAGAAGAATCCTGAAAAAAAGATTTGCCGCCATCGGTAAAATCAAAAAAGCAGGTATGGAATTTGATGTGGCGAGTATTGAAGCCGCCATGAGTAAAGTGACGGTGAAAGATAAAGCTATTTTTTCCCGTCAATTTGCTGTATTAGTTAACGCTGGGGTTGCCATTATCCGAACCTTAACAGTATTAGCGGAACAATCAAGCAACCCGAAATTTAAAAAAGCCTTACAAACTATTAGTAGTGATGTACAACAGGGTACAAACCTTTCCGAAGCGATGGCGAAACATCCCGATTGTTTTGATCAACTTTACGTTTCTATGGTGGAAGCAGGAGAAACTGGGGGGGTTTTAGATGAAGTAATGAACCGTCTTGCCAAACTTTTGGAAGATGTGGCTCGATTACAAAACCAAGTTAAATCCGCTATGGCTTATCCTGTGACAGTAGGCATTTTTGCGATATTAGCTTTTTTAGGGATGACTATTTTCCTGATTCCTGTCTTTGGAGGTATTTTTGAAGGTTTAGGGGCGGAATTACCTGCATTAACTCAATTTATGGTTGACTTGAGCGGATTTTTAAGAAGTCCTAAAGCTGTGATTCCTGTTATAGTGATTTGGGGTGCTTTTTTTGCGTTTCAACAATATTATAAAACTCCCGTAGGAAGAATACAGATTGATACCTTAGCTTTAAAAGTTCCTATTTTTGGAGATTTGAACGAAAAAAGTGCCGTTGCCCGTTTTTGTCGTGTATTTGGTACTTTAACTCGATCGGGTGTACCCATTCTTCAATGTTTAGATATTGTTCAAGAAACCATCTCTAATAAAGTTATTGCTAACGCCGTAGGTGCGGCGAAGGATGCCATTTTAGAAGGGGGAATGCTTAGTGTTGCCATCGCAGAGAAAAAAGTTTTTCCGTCTATGGCAATTCAAATGATGATGATTGGCGAAGAAACAGGGGAATTAGACTCTATGATGATGAAGGTTGCAGATTTTTATGAAGATGAAGTAGAACAAGCAGTAAAAGCCTTAACTAGCGTTATTGAGCCTCTGATGATGGTGGGTATTGCAGGGATGGTAGGGACAATTCTACTTTCTATGTATTTACCTATGTTCTCTATTTTCGATCAACTTGGCTAGTGAATAATGAATAATGAATAGTGGTTTGTTAATTGTTAATTGTTAATTGTTATGAGTATTAAACAATCAGATTATGAAACGGTGTTAGCGGATTATAGCGATCGATCGCGCATTGTTTCTTTATTAGGTCAACATCGTCAATATTTAGAGATGATTCCAAGTATGAGACGACCGACAGATAGTGTTATTTCTATCCCCTTACCTTTAGCGAAGGTGCGTAATTTGCGTACGGTTTCGGGGGATAATTTGAGTCAAGTGTGTTTAGATGAAATTACCCCCATTCCCTGCGATTTTGCTATTTTAATGTGCGATCCTGAATGGAAGATTAAAATGGGAGTAGAGATATTGGTGTTTATTCATCGCCCCGATGAAGACTTTTCCGATTTACTTAGACGTTGGCGACAATCACAAATTTATCTGAATAAAGATTATGAATGGGTGATGCCTACCACAGAAGAACATATGTTCAGTGATATAGCTGAAGAAATTCGTCCGTTGTTTATCATTTTTCCTCAAACCCTAGACAGAATTAAAAAAGGTTTATCGGGTGCTTCTTTACCGTATATTGAA
Source organism: Geminocystis herdmanii PCC 6308 (assembly GCF_000332235.1). Taxonomy (NCBI): domain Bacteria; kingdom Bacillati; phylum Cyanobacteriota; class Cyanophyceae; order Chroococcales; family Geminocystaceae; genus Geminocystis; species Geminocystis herdmanii. Next base: position 3,346,795 of record NZ_CM001775.1, read on the forward strand.
TATACTTTTGACACCATGATTAATGATAATTTACCCTCCCTTGTTAGCAATTAGCAATGAACAATTAACAATTAATAACGCCCCAACTCCCTGTCTTCGGAGTCCACCTGTCTCCCTAACTCCCTAATTAAGCAGGATAGATACGCAAACGACGATTAGGCTCATCACCAAAACTGTCCGATCGAAGTCTATAATGTTCAATGAGTTCATGTTGCATTTTTCGGACTTTCGGATTTCGTGGCAATAACTCCACAGGTTGCCCTTGGGGTATGACAATTTGTTCTACAGCTAACCGTGCTTCTTCTAAGGCTTCGATTTCGTCATCATTTCCCGCTTTGGTAAATAGCCTTAAATCCTCCGTTTCATTGTCAGGGTTGTCCATATTGATTAACTGTCGTAAAGTACGGGTAATCTGAGGAATGCTGTTCGATTTAATGCTGTGAATGGGTACTTGTCGATCTTTTGCTAATTGCATTAACTTAGAATGGTGTTTGACTTGCGATCGAAGTGCTAACACAGCATCAGCGTCATCTAAATCCTTCGTTAAGACAATGGGCATTTTTAACACGCCAATGACTTGTTCTAACTGCGATCGACCGATACCATAAGGATAAACGTAAATGGGAAAATCCTCTCCATTTGGTCCTGGAATGCGGACTTTTTCCGTTACCATATCCCCTTGATACCAAGACTTATCCAACATTTCCTCAAATTCTAAATTAGGTTGTTGATGAGGTAAGGAAATCGGGAGCATCTTACCACTTGCTCTTAAACCGCTAGGTTTAGAAGGAATTTCTACTAAACTTTGTACCGTAGTTAATTCTGTTTGTGGTGCGATCGAAGGGTCTCTCGTAATGGAAACCTCCCCAGCATCATTAACTTGACGTAACTGAGGAATGGGCTGTCTTCCCCGTAAAAGATGATCAACGGTTTGGGCAACTTCTTCATGGACTACCCATTTTTGACGCTCCCACATTTCCACCGCAATCTGAAAAGTAGGAGGAGCTTTTCGTTCTAAAACCGTCTTTTGAGAGCCACGACGACGGGCTTCCTCATCCCCTAGGGTGACGGATTGAATCCCACCGATTAAGTCAGATAAAGTTGGGTTTTTGATCAAGTTTTCTAAATAGTTACCGTGAGCAGTACCCACTAACTGCACACCCCTTTCGGCGATGGTACGAGCGGCTTGAGCCTCTAATTCTGTGCCAATTTCATCAATGATAATCACCTCTGGCATATGATTTTCCACCGCCTCAATCATCACTTGATGTTGTAATTCAGGATGTGCAACCTGCATCCTTCTAGCTCTACCGATGGCAGGATGAGGCACATCTCCATCCCCTGCAATTTCGTTAGAAGTATCAATAATGACAACTCTTTTCTCTAACTCGTCCGCCAAAACCCTAGCAATTTCTCGTAAAGCGGTAGTTTTGCCCACTCCGGGGCGACCTAATAGTAAAATAGATTGACCACTTTCCACTAATTCTCGAATCATCAAAATAGTGCCAAAAACCGCTCTACCAATACGACAAGTCAAACCAATAATATGACCTTGACGGTTACGAATGGCACTGATACGGTGTAAAGTACACTCAATTCCGGCTCGATTATCGGCGCTAAAATGACCAACTCTAGCCACACAATGTTCTAAATCTTCTCGACTGACTAAATTTTCGCTTAAATAAGAACTATGCCCAGAAAATCTCGCTTCGGGCTTTCTCCCCAAGTCTAAAACTATCTCAATTAAAGAACTTTTCTGAGGATGTTGTTCTACAGATTGACGAATTGTCAGAGGCAAAATTTGTAATAATTTATCCAAATCGTCCGTAATCTGCATTCGGTGTTGGGGGAGTTTTTCTTCCATTCCGTGATTTTCTAATTTGCTTACCTAGTCAATTATAGATTATCATTACTGATTAACTGCCATGACGAATTTCTATTCGATCGAATCTCCGTGTTAAAAAGTCTCACCATATTCTTCTAAAATAGCGATGATATTAATTAATTCTTGTCGTTGGATTTCGTTGGGTTCGAGTTGATAGCGGAGTCTTCCCCCCCTCCTCCCCCTCCTCCCCCTCTTATCTTCATCATTTTATTATTCACTCAGGTGTTTGTAGGGGTTGAATATTATTCAACTCAGAATTTTTTCCCAGATGTCTAATCAACAACTTTATCCCTAATGTCTGTGTCTATCTTCATTTCAAGACTTTTTCAACAAACCCTAGTTAAAATTGATTCTCAATTAGAGCCTAATAGTTGCAAATAGGGTAATAAGAAAAGTATGATAGAGACAAAATCATTGTTTCTTCCCCTAGTGCTTATGTCTTTAGATACTACTGCATCCATTAAAAAAAAGCTCAATTCCAGAGGTTGGCGAATGACACCCCAACGGGAAAAAATCCTTGAAGTATTCAATACCTTACCTCAAGGAAATCACCTCAGCGCAGAAGAATTGTATAAATTATTGGAAGAAGAAGGAGAAAACATTAGTTTATCTACTATTTATCGTAGTGTTAAATTAATGACTAAAATGCGTGTGTTGCGAGAGTTAGAATTAGCGGAAGGGCATAAACATTATGAGTTAAATCACCCTTATCCTCATCATCATCATCATATTGTTTGTGTTCAGTGTAATAAGACGATCGAGTTTCAAGATGATTCTATTCTTAAACATAGCCTCAAGCAATGCCAGAAAGAGGAATTTCAATTAATTGATTGCCAGTTAACGGTAACGACAATTTGTCAGGAAGCCATTGAAATGGGATGGCCTTCCACACTACCTTCTGATTGGTGTTGTAGTCGTGCGATCGCTGATGGACAACATAAACGGTAAAAAGTTTTAGAGTTTTAAAGGATTAGGGGATTCGGGTGTTAGGGTATTAGGGGATTAATCATTCATTCGATCTTATTTTTGTCAATATTATGTCAAAATCAGTTTATTTTCGTCATCTATCAACATTGTTCATTTCGATCGGATGTATCGGTTATATTAGTTTAGCACCGATGTCTCTCGTATTAGCCCAAGAAAGAATTTTGAGAACTATTACCGTTACGGGAAATGGAGTAGAAAGGATAAACGCCACCATTGCTAATGTACAATTGGGAGTGGAAATTGAAGGTAAAAACGCCAATGAAATTCAGCAAGAAGTAGCTAAACGCACCACTTCTTTAGTAGAGTTATTAAAATCTAGTAATGTAGAAAAGCTAAAAACTACGGGAATTCAATTACGCCCCAACTATAATTACAATAATAATCAAAGAGAATTAACGGGTTATGTTGCCACTAATTTAGTGACTTTTCAGTTGCCGATCGATCGAGTGGGTAGTTTATTAGATAATAGTGTTAAAGTAGGTGCGACTCGTATCGATAATGTGAGTTTAACCGCCACAGAAACAGCTATTGCCCAAGCTCAAAAACAAGCATTAGGCAAAGCCACCCTTGACGCACAACAACAGGCAGAAGCGGTGTTAAACGTATTGAATTTAAAAGCTCAGGAAATTATTACCATTAATGTCAATGGTGCCAATGCTCCAACTCCCATTATGAGAGAGGCAATGATGGATAAAATAGCTTCAAGTATGCCTAGTACCCCTGTAATTGCAGGAGAGCAAGAAGTAAATGCTTCTGTAACTCTGCAAATTCGTTATTAATATGTTCACGGTAATAATTTAATCTTGATTAAGGTGGGCAATGGGGAATAAGTGAACTCCAGATAAATAATGATCCGATTACCCCGTAGAATTACCTGTTATTTCCACAAACCATTTTGGCAACTATTGTCTTCCATCACTTCCTCTCAATTTTTTGGCTGTCTGATGGTAAAGTAACTTTAAATCGGCACTAACTTCGATCGAAACTTTGTTTGCCATTTAATTTTTGTTGTCCCAATTAGATTCTTCTTTGATTATCTCACCTTTTGGATCATTTTTTCTGGGGATTACTCTTATCTTTATTCAGCAACCCCTATGTAACCTCAGTTCGACATAAAGAAAATGATGAAAACTAGACAGGTGGACAAGTGGACAAGTGGACAGGGAGAAAAATTCTCAATATTTGATGTACTTTTGAGAGAATTTTATTCATTCATCAGAAATACAATCTTCCTGTCTTCCTGTCTTCGGAGTCTTCCAAGTCAGCCCTCACCTATTTTTATATCGAACTCAGGTTATGTAGAGTTGCAGGAATATTTTAAAGAATAAGATAAAAAGTGCACTGTTTTGAGTATTTTTAGTCAAAAAAGCACACTTTTTCGTTAAGGTATTATATCTAAATCCTTGATTTTAATAGTCTTCTGACTTATTCCGCAAACCCTAATTATCCGCTCCTTCGATGGGTGCAAATCCCTGTCGTTGGATATTTTCTGTCACTACACGAGGCTCTAAAAATTGTAACAGATAATCAGGTCCTCCTGCTTTTGAGCCTACCCCTGACAATTTAAAACCGCCGAAGGGTTGACGAGCGACGATCGCACCTGTAATACCACGATTAATATAAACGTTGCCTACCTCAAATTCTTTGTAAGCTCGATCGATGTGATCAGGAGTACGAGAATATAAGCCCCCTGTGAGAGCGTAATCCGTACCATTAGCGATTTCTAAGGCTCGATCGAAATTGTCAGCTTTGATTACAGCTAATACAGGTCCAAAAATCTCCTCTTGGGCAATAGTTGCATTTTCAGGAATATCAATAATTACCGTTGGCGGTACAAAATAACCGTTTTCAGGAGTCGCTACTTGAATGGCTAACTTGCCTTCTTGTTTACCCTGCTCAATATATTCTAAAATACGTTTTTGGGCGGTAGCATCGATGACAGGACCGACTTTCGTGCTAGGATTTTTAGCATCTCCCACGTTAATAGACTTAACTGCTTCTGTCAATCTCTCCACAAAGGTATCATAGACGGTAGAAAGCACGATGGCACGACTACAAGCAGAACATTTTTGTCCACTGAAACCGAAGGCAGATTGTACAACTCCAGCCACCGCTTGATCTAAATCCGCACTTTCATCAATAATAATGGCATTCTTACCCCCCATTTCTGCAATAACTCGTTTAAGGTGTTTTTGCTTGGGTTGCACGATAGACGCATCGGCATAAATTTTACAACCCACTTCCCTTGAACCCGTAAAAGCGATAAGGTGAATATCAGGATGTTTAACGAGATAATCGCCCACAACCGAACCTTTACCGGGTATATATTGGAAAACTCCGTCAGGAATCCCCGCTTCTGTCAAAATTTCCGCAATTTTCGCTCCAATTACCGTGCTAGTAGCGGCAGGTTTGAGTAAGGCACAATTTCCTGCGACTAAGGCGGCGACTGTCATCCCTGTAGAGATAGCAAAGGGGAAATTCCAAGGGGAAACGATTAAGGCAATGCCACGGGGTTGATAAAAATATCGATCGTTTTCTCCTGCTACATCATAATTATAACCTCGATCGAGCCTTTCCATTTCATCAGCATAATAACGGCAAAAATCAATAGCTTCAGATACTTCAGGATCACCTTCTTTAATTATTTTACCAACTTCATAGCACATCCAAGCAGTTAATTCATGGCGTTTTGCCTCCATAATATCCCCAGCTTTGCGTAAAATATCCGCCCGTTGTTTTGCAGGGGTTTTACTCCATGTTTTGAAAGCCTGTTTTGCTGATTCCATCGCCTCATCCGCTTGAGAGAGGGAAATTAAGCCAATTTTGCCCACAACTTCCGCAGGATTAGAAGGGTTAACCGAGTCGATATATTCCTCAGTTTCTACATACTTACCATTAATCAAGGGTAGATAAGTTTTACCTAGCTGATTGTGAACTATAGTCAACCCTTGTCGAGCTTTTGTCAAGTTAGACTCCCTTCCATAATCCGTATCGGGTGCGCCCTGAAAGCCATTACTCCCCCCTTTGAAAGGGGGGTTGGGGGGGATAGTTGGAGGTGCGACTAATTCATCAATGGGTTTTTCCTCCGCATTTTGGCGTAAAAAGGAGCTATTGGCGGTATTTTCGAGTAAACGGCGGATAAGATAAGCCATACCGGGTAATAACTGCCCGTAGGGTGCATAAACCCTCACTCTATGCCCTCTTTTGACGATCGCACGGGCTAAAGTTTCCCCCATGCCGTAGAGGATTTGACACTCAAACTTGCGTTTAGGGATTTTGAGAGTTTCAGCAATAGCAATGGCATTTGCCTGAGTGCGTACATTATGGGAGGCGATGGCGCTGTTTAAATAATCGTGATTTTCGAGGAGAAGACGAGTTAACTTTTCATAATTGATGTCTGTTTCCGCTTTATCGTTAAATACGGGCTGTTGCCAGTGATTTTGACGAGATTTGATGGTTTCTTGATCCCAATATGCCCCCTTCACCAGTCTAATAGTAATGGGATTACCTCGTTTTTTTGCCCATGTAATCCAGTCGTTTAAATCTTTTTCGGAGTCTCGCAGATAACCTTGTAAAGTTACGCCAATATCAGTGCGTGTCTTAAATTCTTCTTCCATCAACAACTCTCGCAGAAGGTTAATAACTACATCTTTGTAAGTGTATTGCTCAATATCGAAGTGAATTGATGTGTTATGCTCTTTAGCGTGGCGTAATAACGTGCGGATTCGATCGTACACTTTGAGTTTAGCACCTTCAGGATCAACGGGGTCAAATTGGGAGTAAAAAGCGGTTAATTTGACGGATACTTGCACTTTAGAGAGATTTTCCCCGTCAGCTTGGTCAATTTCTGGAATATTGCCCCATTTTTGAGCTTGATTGCTTAATTGAGTAATTAAATCAAGGTAGTTTTGTAGATAAGATTCCGCTTCTACCTCTGTTATAACTGCTTCCCCTAAGAGATCGATCGAAAAGCACATTTTCTCTTTGCGCATTTTCTCAACGGCTTTGATTACCTCTTTGATGGTTTCCCCTGAAATGTATTTATAGGCTAGGGTTTCTACAGCTTTGGTGATGGTTGCAGAGGCAATTTGAGCAGGAGGAGAGTTAGGTTCAGTAAAATTAAGAATACCTTTGAGAGCGTCTGGTAGTTCTACTTCTTCGGTGGTTAAATACTGTTGTAAATGACGAGCAATTTCGCTGTTACTCCTCAATGCAGGTAACGCATCGATAAATCTAAACAACTGTACCCTTAAACCGGGGTTACTCATTGTCCAATTCATGAGTTTATCATCGAACTGCATTTGTTCTTTGAGTTGCTTGAAAATATTGCCTTTCTGCCTTGTGGCTTGGATTAAATCCCGTGCGATCGATTGTGTTGTTTCCTCGTATGTCGAGACACTATTTACTGAAACTACCATAAAATTTACCTAATAAATATAATAAAATAGCCCTAATTCTTCTTTGCGTTTAGGTGCTATAATGCTGATTTTGCATAAGGTTTAGCTTTATTATTATACCACGTTTCAACGATGTCTAAAACCATTGTAGAGACGTAAAATTTTATGTCCCTACCTAAAATATTGTCGAAGTTTATTAACGTACATCGAATTAATTTTGACTAAGGCATCCATTCAAAGCCAATACTGACTTGAGAATCATTTTGTTTAATCGAATTTTGCCAACCAATTTCTGTGGCTAAACGGAGATTTTTAGTAATTGCATATCCCACATTAATTTCTGTAATTCCTACTTCTTCGTTACCTGTAGGAGAAACAAAACTTTGGGTGATAAAAATATCCCCAGCGCCTTGAGGAGAAAATATTAACCCTAATCTTACTCCCACATTTACCCCCCCAGTCTGATAACCTGCGGTTTCTATATGACGATAACCTAATACTGGGGCAATGTTAATATAACTTCCCAAGGGTAACAAATAATATTGTATATTAGCACCCACTGACATTCGATCGCTCTCAATTCGAGGGGAATTACTAAGTTCTTGACTATATTTTGCACTAAAAGTTAAGGGAGTATCCCCCAAAAAAATATCTTCTACCCCCATAAAAAACCCCCCAGCATCTTCATTTGATGGAAATTGAGTATATCCTAAACGGTATCTAGTCCGAAAACTTGGTTCATGAATGATTCTTTTAGAAATATCAGGTACTTCTTTCATCCACTCCCGAATAACAGGGCTATTTTCGAGGATACGAGGATTTAGGTCAAATTCGGCACTTTTGTCCAAAATCTCTTGATCTTGAGCCATTACTGCGGTTACTGTGAATAAATTGACCAGACATAAAATTATTTTAAATACCATAAGTTCGATTAAGTATTTCTCCTCTCTACTCTCTCCTATCTCCTCTAAGACATCGATCGTAAATCGTTAAATACATTAGTAAATTGTTGATTCGATTGCTCTATACTTTGTATGTAACTACGAATACTGTTTAATTGTTCTTGAATAGGATGTAAATCTTGATCTAAAAATTTTACTTGAGATTCAATGTGAGCCACTTCTTGATAGAGTTTTAAGTAGGCTTCTTCTTCTTGGTGAATTTTCGTTACTTGTTGTTCATACTGTTGTTTTTGGCTAGTAACACGTTCTTCAACTTGAGAGGCACTTTGTCGTAAAACTGTTACTTCTTGATTTAGTTTATCCCGATGATATTGAATTAAATTGCGTTGAGTTTCAATTTCTCCTAACATGGGTTTTAAGTTAACAGTTTGTCCAAAGTCCACATCCATTACCCCTTTACGGCGACTCAAAATTTTAAAATGTTCATTTAACATTTTTTGTTGTTTCTTCAATGTTCTTCTCTGACCTACTAATGTCTCATTGAGTAACTTCATTGCCTCTTGGGAGTCTGCTAACTCTGTTTCTAAGGAATATCTCTCCATTTCTGTCGCTCGATCGAGCTTACCTTGAATCTCTTTAACCTCATCTCCTTGTAAAGTTAATTCTTCTTCCTGCAAATTGACAAAATTCACCAATTTTGCTGTCTCTTGTTGTATTGTATTGACTATTTCCTCTAAGTTTCCTAAAGGCATACTTTCTAATCCCTGAAAATCGATGTCCATATCATCAACATCATCAGCTAAGAAAGATACTTCTTGATCTAGTCTAGCAATAGCTTCTAAATATACATTCAATTGTCGCAAAAACTCTTCTTTTTCCTGTAAAAGAGTTTGCTCTGATTGTAAACCAACAATAGTTTTTTGTAAATTGTTTTGTACTGATTGTAATTCTTGACGACTTTGTTCTAAATATTGTTTTTTCTGCCCTAATTCCTGTTGTTTTTGTTGTAAAACATTTCTAACCTCATCAACACTTTGCCAATACTTATCTAACAATTGTTGTTGAGTATTGACACTGGAAAAAACTTGTTTAATATTATTTCCTCCCAAAGTACCATCTGAAAACTCTCCTAAAATAGAATTTAGTTTGTTCTGAATTTCCCCTTGACTACTTTTATTTTCAGCAATTAATCTTTGTTGTTCTCTTAATTCTTCCCATGCTCCACTAAGATTCTCTTTTTCTTTCTCTAACTGAGTAAATTCTTCTTCTTGCTGTTGTAATAACTGTTGAACTTGATCTAATTCGGCTTGTCTTTTCGCAATCTCCTCTCCTTGAATTCTTAATGAGGTTTTCCATTCCTCAATTTCTATTTCTTGTTCTTTCGATTTCTCTAAAGTACGAGAAAAATGGGCAAAATAGTTAACGATACGACTACCAGCCAACTCAGGTGTACCGCTTACTTGTTTATTATCGACATTGACTATATAAAGAGTGCCTTTTACTGATTGATCTCCAATGGCATCGGTAGTTACAATTTCTTCTCCTACAACCCGATTCCACGTTTGATCTGCTCCTTGAGAAGCCAATAGTTTTAGCTCTGTTTTATAGCCACCAACGAATCCTCTATTTTGAACTTTTACTTCTGCCAGATACAACACAAATCTTGATCCCTTTATGGTTAATCTTTTAACTATTTTAATTCTAATCTTGACAATTCCTTCAACAAAAGTTGATGGGAATTTATTTTTATGTCTTTGTTTGTCATGTACTAATAGAACTTTGATTTTATCAGTCGATCGTACCATGACATCAAAGCAATAGTGACGATGTTTTTTACCGTCTGCCTGTCAGAATCCTATCACTAATTCTAGTTACTCTTCATGGATTTAATCATAACATATCTGAATTGGCAATTAATGGTGAATTAAAAATTACAATTTTTTCCTTTTTTAATTCTTTATTTACCTAATACCTAACCTGAGTGAACTATAAAATTATTGGTGAGAATTGACTTGGAAGACAGGCAGACAGGGGGAATATTACTTACTGTCTCGCATCATTTTAACGAATTGCTCAAATAAATAGTCTGCGTCATGGGGACCCGGACTGGCTTCGGGGTGATATTGTACGGAGAAGAAGGGTAAAGTTTTATGTTTTAATCCTGCTACGGTTCGATCGTTCAGATTAAGATGGGTAATCTCCACATCTGCCCCTAAAGATTCTTCTGTAACGGCAAAACCATGATTTTGACTGGTAATTTCTACTTTTTGTTTTAATCCGCAAGGTTGATTTAAGCCTCGATGACCAAATTTGAGTTTAAAAGTTTGTGCCCCTAAAGACAAGCCGAGAATCTGATGCCCCATACATATCCCAAACATGGGTTTTTGTGCTTCTAATAAGGCTTTAGCTAGTTCAATACCCTCAGCTACCGCCGAGGGATCACCGGGTCCATTAGAGAGGAAAATACCGTCGGGATTGTATTGGAGGATTTCTTCGGGAGAAGTGGTAGAGGGGACAACGATTACTTTACAACCATAACTAGCTAAACGATGCAAAATGTTGCGTTTGACTCCAAAATCCACGGCGACAACGGTGAATTTTTCTTCGGCTAAATTGGTACGATGACTAAATTCCCATTCTTTGGAAGTGGGTTGTGTCCACTCATAAATTTCTTTTGTAGTCACCTCTTTAACAAGGTTTAATCCTGCCATGGAAGGAATAGCTTGTAATTGTACTAATAATTCATCAGGATCGATAATTTCACTGGAAATTGCTCCATTCATTGCACCAGACGATCGTAATCTGCGAGTTAAGTCTCTGGTGTCAATGCCATAAATTCCCACTATTTTATGTTTGATCATGTAATCTGGTAAGGATTGGCTCGATCGCCAGTTACTGGGAATTTCTGTGATATTTCGAGCGATTATCCCTTTAACATGAGGTTTATAGGATTCTTCATCTTCGAGGTTAACCCCCGTATTGCCTAATTCGGGATAGGTAAATGTAACGATTTGTCCTGAATAGCTAGGATCTGTCATCACTTCTTGATAACCTGTCATTCCAGTATTGAACACCACTTCTCCAAAAGTTGTACCTTTTGCACCAAAAGAGTAACCTTGATAGGATGTACCATCAGCTAAGACTAACACCGCCGGTTGAAAATTTAAAATAGACATAAGCAGAAAGTATAATTTTGATTGAGAATCGAATTTGAGCTTTTGATTCTACACTATAAGCAATTTACATTAATTTCGCTGTAAGTGATTCTTAATTTCAACTATTCTTGACAAATAGTACTAAAATCAGTCACATTAATAATGATGGTTCTGTAGATTAATGGGTAAACAAGACATTATGAGTCCGAGAAAATTGTCTGAAGACGATCGTCAAGAAATCCTCGATTTATACCGCACAACGGAGGAAACCACTTCTACTTTAGCGGTTCGTTTTGGCGTGAGCAGTTCCACGGTAAGTCGTTTTCTCAAAAATAGTTTATCGGATTTAGAATATGAAGATTTAATTCAAGAAAAACGTCTTGCTCGAACCACTAAATCTAATTTAGAAAAAGATGCTCAGGAAACATTAAAACTTTCATCTGAAGACCCTAAAGAGATAGAATCGAGAGAGGAAATACAAGGCACTGAAATAGATCATCAAGGCGTATTAGTGATAGGCAATGAAGATATAGAACCCATAGAAGAAATACAAGATAATGAAATAGGACCAGAAGAAGTATTTGGAATGGACAAAAAAGATATAAATGTCATGGGAAAAATACAAAATGAGGTGGAGGAAATTGAGATTTCCGAAATGAAATCTGATATGTCATCAAATTATGATAAACCTCTTTTGAAAATTAAGGAAGAAATAACTACCCCCTCTATGACAGAAAATCATCCTCAAGAAATCATTTCTGGTTTTGAGAATCCCATGGCAGATAGTCAAGAAGAATTTAACGAATCGGAAGATTTAGTCATTATTGATGAAGATGATGAAGATGATTTAGATTCTGTTAATGACGTAGCGGCAATGTTTGGGGAGGATATGGATGATGATGATGATGACGATGATGATGATGATGACGATGATGATGACATAGAATCTTTTAGTCATAAACCGAATATTTCTTCTCAAAAGTTACAGGTTTTACCTTTAAATAGAGCTGTTTTTCCGAAAGTTTGTTATCTGGTGATCGATCGATATTCTGAATTAGTTACGAAACCCTTAAGAGAATTTGCTGATTTAGGGGATATTCCTCCTCAAGAAACTTTACAACGAACTTTACCTGTATTTGATAATCACCGAGTCGCTAAACGATTTTGTGATGCTAAAGGCACACTGAGCGCTCGAAAAGGAAAAGTAATCAAAGTACCCGATGGTAAAATTTTACAAAAAACCTCCTCTCATTTACACGCTAAGGGTATTAGTCGTATTTTGATGGATGGCAAAATCTACTCTTTAATTTATTAAAGCAAATCGGTAAGCTAGGATATGTCGAATATTTCCTGTACCTTACCTTTGTCTAAAATTTTATGTGCAATCCATTTAAATCGAAGTAACTTCAGTCAATTACTTTGATTTTTTTTAACGATAACAACAGATAACCTTTACCATGAATACTCGTCAGTTATTTCGTTCCAGTCGTATTCATTTAGCCTTTTGGTATGGTTCGGTAATGGCTTTTATCCTTAGTATATTGGCTATGGGAATTTATCGCTCCCTTGTTCAGTCTAAATGGTTGGCAATTCAACAAGAAATGGAGTCGATCGCTGGTACGCTTCATGATAGTTTAGAACCGATGTTACCAACTTCGGGTAATCCGACTCAAGTTTTAAAGGCGATTTTTCCTGAACTTTGTCTGGTAAACCAACCCTGTAATAATAATCCTTCTTTAATTCAACGTCATACTATTGGAATTAGCGATCGATCTACTTATTATCTCCGTTTATTTGATCATCATAGAAATTTATTAGCTTTTTCCCCTCATCAACCCTCCCAACTGTCTTCTCGTCTTGATTCTTCTTTTTGGCAAATAGTCAATCTTCCCAACGGCGATCGTTATCTGCAATTTTCGATTATGTTGCATAGCGGAAATAGTCATAATCAACCCCATCATTCTCATGATTATTCATCGTGGGGTTATTTGCAAATTGGTAGAAATTTACAGATTTTTGATAATGAAGTTAAACAAATACAATTGATTCTCGTGATCGGATTTCCCATCGCCTTAACCCTAGTGGCAATTTCAAGTTGGGGGCTTTCAGGATTGGCTATGCAACCCATTTATCAATCTTATCAGCAACAACAACAGTTTACCGCTAATGTCGCCCATGAACTGCGATCGCCCCTTGCCAGTCTTTTAGCTACCGTAGAAGCCATTAATCGCCTTGAAAATTATCAAGAAAATACTCAATCCTTACTCAATACCGTTGAAAGACAAGGAAGAAGATTAAGTAACTTAATTAGCGATTTATTATTATTAACCAGTCTTGAGCAAAATTCTTTTCAAAAATCATTTCTACCCTGTTGTTTGAATGATTTAGTGAACGATTTAACGGAAGAATTTTTGGAATTAGCGGTTAGTAAAAATATCGACTTAACCAGCGATGTTTGTGATGAAGAAATTTATACTTTAGGTAATGAATCTGAACTTTATCGCCTAGTGGCTAACTTAATCGCTAATGCTATTCAATATACTCCTAGTGGGGGAAAAGTCAATGTTAGCTTAAATACTGAACACAAAAAAGTGATGATTAAAGTTCAAGATACAGGGATTGGTATTCCCCCAGAGCAACAAAAGCGTATTTTTGAACGTTTTTACCGTGTGGAGTGCGATCGAGCTCGTAAAACAGGAGGTACAGGATTAGGGTTGGCGATCGCCAAAGCAATTGCCCAAAAACATCAAGCATATTTGACCGTTGAAAGTATAGTAGGTTCTGGAAGTGTGTTTACTTTAGAGATGTTAAATCAAAGATTATAACGGGTGAGTGCTAATAAAACGATAACCTTGACCTTTGATGGTTTCAATGGGACAATGGCAACCATAATGGGCTAATTTACGCCGTAATAAACGCATTTGAGCCGCTACAACATTGCTGACGGTTTCCGAGTCAAAATCCCACAATTGATCTCTAATTTTACTTCCTGAGATGATGCGATCGCTATTCTGCATTAAATAAGCGAAAATTTGAAATTCTTTAACCGTTAAGGGAATGATTTGGGGAAGTTCAACAACGCTATAAATTAAGGAGTTATTACCATAATCAAGGGTAAAATTACCTACGGTTAAATTAGGTGAGGTAAATTGGGGCGTTCGTCTTTGTAATGCTCTTAATCTTGCTAACAATTCATCCATAATAAAAGGTTTAACCAAATAATCATCTGCACCACTATCTAAGCCAGTAACACGGGATTGAGCATCACCCAAAGCTGTTAACATCAATACGGGTAAAGGATTTTTGTGCGATCGCAGTCTTTGGCATAATTCCAGCCCTGACAAATTAGGTACAAGCCAATCAAAGATAGCTACCGAATAATCCGCCCATGAATTTTCAAGATAATCCCACGCTAATTCACCATCCATTACCCAGTCAACGATATATTTTTCACTAACTAAAACTTGTTTAATGGCTAATCCTAAATCTTCCTCGTCTTCTACTAATAAAATCCGCATAGTTTCAAGTAATTAAGTTAACGATGATCTTGATTTTAGCAAGGGCAGTTTCATTTCACCTCAATTTCATCCTTTGTTTGACATAATATTTTAAATAGATCAAATCCCTCAACGGGGCATAGTTAAAATATTTTTTGGATTAATGAAATCTATAGCACTTTCAAATCAAAAAATCTCCAAAAAACTAAAAAGGCAAAAAAATCAAGGTGTTTCTTTATTTTCTCAGGGATGGAAAATTAGTTTGGTAGTTTTGCTCTGTATTTTAGTAGTATCAATTTTTAAAACAGGGAAAGAAGAAAGTAATAATTCACAGCAACCTTTTCCTGAGTTAGCGATGACAGGGGGAGATACTTATATTCGTGCGTTAATGAGGACAATTTCTGCTAGTGAATCCAATGGCAAATATCCTTATGCTCTTATTTATGGTGGTAAACATATTCATAGTTTTGAGCAACATCCTAATAAGTGTGTTTCGATCGAAATCGGAGTTAATCGAGGAAAGTGTAGTACTGCCGCCGGGCGTTATCAATTTCTGACATCAACTTGGGAAGAAAAGGCAAGAAAGTATCATCCTGAAGCAAAAAAACATCGTTACGAAATAGTTTATAGTTTTGAGCCAGAATATCAAGATATTGTCGTCTATCGTTGGCTTAAAGATCATCATCAATGGGATGTGGAGATATTAACGTTACTGAAACAAGATCGAGTAGAAGAAGTATTGGCGAAATTATCGGGAGTTTGGACAAGTTTAGGGGGCGGAATAGAAGATAATTCTATGACACCTTATTTACCGCAACTTTATCGACAATTTTTAGGCGAAGAATTGAAAAACCAGAAAAAATAATACGATCGATAACTTTGTGAGCTTTTTTGCACCATGAGCACCTTTGCGAGAGATAAATAAAATCAATTTAGTAAGGGCTTTAGCCCTTAATCAATGATAATTATAGAAAAGTTCTAATGAGTAACATAAGTTAATTTTTCTGAAAAACAAGGTTCTCCATCACAACGATTTACCTCTATTAAAATATGAGTTAAATTAGGAATATATCGCAGTAATTGTTTATAGTATTCAGGAGGTTGAGGATAATGAGTAACAACAGAAATCATCGCAGATAAATGATTTTGACTCAAATACCAAAGATGAAGATCCGCAACTTGATTATCGGAATCAGCTTCGATCGCATCAATGATTGCTAACCGAGTTTTTTTATCTGCTGTTCCATCAAGGAGAATTAATCCTGTATCCTGAATCAAATCATACGCCCATTTTGCGATAACTCCTGCACCCACAACCCCCATAAGTGCATCCATCCATACCCAATCAAGATATTTCCCAGTAAACAGGGCGACGATCGCCAGAACAGAGGTTAAAGCATCTGCTAATACATGAAGATAAGCCGCTTGGAGATTATGATCATGGTGATTATGATGATCTTGATCGTGATGATGATCGTGGTCATCTTGTAATAATAAAGCACTAATTAAATTAACAATTAAACCAAGAATTGCTACGGCGATCGCTTCATTAAATAAAATGGTATTAGGATTTAACAGACGTATTCCTGATTCCAAGATCATTACTAAAGCAATAACCCCTAAAGCTACAGCATTAGCAAAACCTCCTAAAACCCCGACTTTACCAGTACCAAAAGTATATTTCGGATTATAGAGATTTTTACGAGCATATTGGTAAGTAAATAAAGTAATAGCAAAAGCTCCCACATGAGT
Source organism: Geminocystis herdmanii PCC 6308 (assembly GCF_000332235.1). NCBI lineage: Bacteria > Bacillati > Cyanobacteriota > Cyanophyceae > Chroococcales > Geminocystaceae > Geminocystis > Geminocystis herdmanii. The sequence continues at coordinate 3,363,370 of NZ_CM001775.1, forward strand.
AGCCATGTGCCAACCATCTGCTAATAAAGCCATAGATCCAGATAGCATTCCTGTAATAATTTCGACAATCATGGTGATAGCAGTTAAAGCCATGACTATTTGCGTTTTTTTCTCACCTTTTTGATTATCTAAAATAAAATGGTGGGGGTGTTGCCATTTTTCTAAAGTTTCTTTGTGCATAATTTTATCTTGATTAGAACAAAGATTATTTCTAACATATTTACGAATAACAATCTATCTATACAAATTCTAATCCTTCAATAGATCATTTCATCTCAATTTCATCTCACTTGTGACAAACTATGAAGACAATTAATCGAACTCAAGTGAGGAGTAACCATGAAATCATTTTCTTTAACAAGTATTACAAGCCTTAGTTTAATTTTAAGCACTCCTGTTATATCATTTGCCCATGTCGGACATGGAGATGAATTTCAGGCAACAGGAGGTATTGAGAGAGTAGAAGTAAAACCCGAAACCGATAGCTTATTGGGTATTGAAGTAAATACGATCGAACAAACAGCTTCCGATGGTGTCGGGGTAATGATTCCCTTTACCGCTTTAGTGGATGCAGACGGTAAACAATTAGTTTTTGTGCAGTATGACAATTATTATGAACCTGTGGAAGTAACCACTGGTGTAACAGAAGGGGAGTTTATCCAAGTAACCAAAGAATTATCGGTTGGGGAAAAATTAGTAACTCAGGGGAGTTTATCCCTTTATGCCGAATCTCGTAAAACTCAGAGTGCAGATACCACCGAAATAACCTCTAACACTGAGGAAACCACCACCAGTGAGCCAATCATTACCGAGAATACCACAGATGTAGAAGCGGATCAAGAAGAAAATATAGTTAATTCTGGCGAAAATAGCGAAAAATCTACAGAATTCCCCATTTTTAAAACATTAATAGCTGTTGGTGGCTTAGGAATAGTGGGATTAGTAGGTTTATTTACAATTTCCGCTTTTACTGGTAACGGAAACAAGAAAAAATCTCGTGATCAATATGATTATACTTCCGAAGAATAAATAATATTTCCCGTGTTGGGTTAGCGTGAAAGCGTAACCCAACCTACAAACTACGAAGCTATATTTGCGAACTTCTTTGCTTCTTTGCGCCTTTGCGAGAAAATAACCTTTAATAACTAAAATGCTCAACTCATTACTCAATCAAATATTAAAAAATTCCATCGCCCAAAGATGGTTTATCGTTATCGCCGCTATTTTTGTTACCGTCTGGGGTGTCATTAGTGTCACTCAAATGCCCTTAGATGTTTTTCCTGAATTTGCCCCACCCCAAGTAGATATTCACACCGAAGCGACAGGATTAGCACCAGAAGAAGTGGAAGCCCAAATAACTGTACCCATTGAAAGTGCGGTTAATGGTTTGCCCGGTGTTACTACTGTTCGATCGTCCTCTAAGGTAGGATTATCAATGGTACACGTTGTATTTGACCAAACTGCTGATATTTATAAAGCGAGACAAGCCGTAACAGAAAGATTGCAACAGGTAACAAGTCAATTACCCGAAGGCACTCATACCCCAGAAATTTCGCCTTTAGTATCTCCATTAGGGACTATTTTACAATACGCTTTCACTATTAACGGACAAGGGCAAACATCATTAATGGATTTACGCCGTTTAGTGGAAACTACCCTCAGCAATCAAATTTTATCTGTAGCAGGAGTTTCTCAAGTTACTATTTACGGTGGTGATGAAAAACAAGAGCAAGTTTTAGTCAATCCAGATAAATTAAAATCTCTCAATGTTTCCCTCAATGAAGTCACGGAAGCCACAAGGGGTTCAAATTCTAACGCACCCGGTGGTTTTTTAATCGGTGGTGGGCAAGAATTGTTAATTAGAGGTATTGGGCAAGTTAAATCTATTGAAGATTTACAGCAGTCAGTGGTGAAAGTGCAAGGTGACAAGCCCATTTTGCTGAAAGATGTGGCGGAGGTGAAAACTGCTTCAGTTTTAAAACGGGGAGATGCTAGTTTTAATGGACAACCTGCGGTAGTGTTGATGATTAACAAGCAACCCGATGTGGATACTCCCACTGTCACGAAAGGTGTAGAAAGGGTAATTGAGTCTTTACAAGGCACTTTTCCTGCGGATGTGCAAATAGCGAGAACTTTTCGCCAAGCAAATTTCATTGATTCTGCTATTCGTAATGTTAGTGGTTCGTTACTTCAGGGGATTATTATTGTTTCTGTGGTAATGCTCTTATTTTTGATGAATTGGCGCACGGCAATTATTACCCTCAGTGCCATTCCTTTATCTCTTTTGATTGGCTTAATGTTGATGAAAGCCTTTGGTTTAGAGATTAATACCATGACTTTAGGGGGATTGGTAGTTGCGATCGGATCTGTGGTGGATGATTCCATTGTGGATATGGAAAATTGCTATCGTGGGTTACGCAAAAATCAAGCTCAAGGTGATCCAAAACACCCTTTTCAGGTGGTTTATGATACCTCTGTGGAAGTGCGATTAGCCGTAATTTTTTCGACGGTAATTATTATCGTGGTGTTTGCTCCTATTTTCAGTTTAACGGGGGTAGAAGGACGTATTTTTGCCCCGATGGGTTTTGCTTATCTTCTATCCATTGTGGCTTCTACGTTGGTGGCTATGACTCTTTCTCCTGCTTTATGTGCCATTTTATTAGCTAACCAAAGATTACCTCAAGAGGGTACTTTCATCTCCCGTTTAGCAGAAAGACTTTACCGCCCTTTGTTAAATATTGCTCTGAAAGCACCTCAATTAATTTTAGGCATTGCCCTTGCTTCTTTGGTGGCAACAATGGCGATCGCACCTTCTTTGGGAAGGGTATTTTTACCTGAATTTCAAGAAAAATCGATGGTTAACTCTATGGTGTTATTCCCCGGTGTTTCCCTTGATATGACTAATCGAGCAGGAATGGTACTTTCTAAATCATTAGAAAGTAATCCGTTGTATGAATGGGTACAAGTAAGAGCGGGAAGAGCTCCGGGGGATGCCGATGGTGCTGGAGTAAGTATGGCTCACGTTGACGTAGAATTAAGCGATTTAGCCTTAAAAAATCGGGAGGCAAGTGTGCAACAGTTACGGGAGGAGTTTCTCAAGTTGCCCGGTGTTGCCCCTAATATTGGAGGTTTTATTTCCCACCGTATGGATGAGGTATTATCAGGGGTAAGAAGTGCCATCGCCGTTAAAATTTTTGGCTCTGATTTAGTTGAATTGCGTAAAATCGGTGAACAAGTAAGAGATGCCATCGCACCCATAGAAGGAGTAGTGGACTTGCAATTAGAACCCCAATTACCCATTCGTCAAGTACAAATTCATTATGACAGAATGGCGGCGGCGAACTATGGTTTAACCATGTCGGCAATTTCGGAAGTGGTAGAAACGGCTTTAAATGGTCAAATTGTCTCTCAAGTCCCCGAAAATCAGCAATTAGTTAACATTATCGTAGGTTTACCCGAATCTGCTCGGAATAACTTAGATGCTATTCGTGCCATTCCCCTTAAAACCCCGACAGGAGATATAATTCCCTTAGAAACCGTTGCTAAAGTAGAATATGGCATGGGTGCGAATGTGGTTAACAGGGAAGATGTATCTCGTTTAATTGTTGTCTCTACCAATGTCGCCGAGCGTGATTTAGGTAGTGTTGTCGGTGATATTCAAAAGGCTATCCGAGAAAAAGTTCAATTACCTAACGGTTATTTTATCCAATACGGTGGACAATTTGAAGCCGAACAAAATGCCACTAATAACTTACTCCTTTATAGCATTTTGGCGGCGGTAGTTATTATGATTCTCATGTTTTTCTCCGTCAAATCCTTCCCTGCTACCATTGCCATTATGATTAACTTACCGTTAGCTTTAGTGGGGGGTATCGCTTCCATTATGTTAACTGGTGGAGTAATTTCGATCGCATCTTTAATCGGTTTTATTACTCTTTTTGGTGTGGCGGTGCGTAATGGACTACTATTAGTGGATAACTATAACCAGAAATTTAGCCAAGATATTCCCGTGAAAGTGGTAGTGTATAAAGGCTCTTTAGAAAGGGTAAACGCTATTTTAATGACAGCTTTAACCTCTGCTTTGGGAATGTTACCTTTAGCTATGGCTAGTGGTGCAGGTAATGAAATATTACAACCGTTGGCGATCGTGGTTTTGGGAGGTTTATTTACTTCTACTGCCTTAACTTTATTGGTGATACCTGCCCTTTATGCCCAATTTGGTAAATGGTTAGTGCCTAAATCACAAGGAAATAAAGGAGAAATTAATGATTGTATTTCAACAGAAATCAGAATCCCTGTCAAATCAGAACAATAATTCAGTAACAATGTCGATAAGATTACGTTCAATAAATTTAACTCAGCATCTTTTCTGGAGAAATCTATTCCTAATTCCTAATTCTTCATTTCTAATTCCTCTTTCACATTTTGTTACATATCATTTATGATAGGTAGATGTGTCTTAAAGAATTTTTATGGCTTGACCATGATAAATTCTTATAGCTGTGTTGTTCAATCCTGAAAACACTTATTTCCGTTAAGAGTCATCCTTGAGAGAAAAACCAATTGACTCTTAATACATTATCAATATAAAAAACTTTATTATGGCAAAAGATCTCAGTAAATATAGAAATATAGGCATTTTCGCTCACGTTGACGCTGGTAAAACTACCACTACAGAAAGAATCCTTAAATTAACTGGTAAGATTCACAAAATCGGTGAAGTTCATGATGGTGCAGCTACCACTGACTTCATGGAGCAAGAACAGGAAAGAGGTATTACCATTCAATCCGCCGCTACAAGCTGTTTTTGGAAAGATCATCAATTTAACGTTATTGATACTCCCGGACACGTTGACTTTACGATCGAAGTATATCGTTCTCTCAAAGTGCTTGATGGTGGTATCGGTGTATTCTGCGGTTCTGGGGGGGTTGAACCTCAATCCGAAACTAACTGGCGTTATGCTAACGATTCTAAAGTAGCTCGTATTATTTATGTTAATAAACTCGATCGAACTGGAGCAGATTTCTATCGTGTTGTTAAACAGGTTAAAGAAATTTTAGCCGCCGAACCTTTAGTAATGGTGTTACCCATTGGTGTGGAAACCGAATTTAAAGGAGTTGTGGACTTATTAACCCGTAAGGCTTGGATTTGGGATGATTCGGGTGATCCTTTTGCTTACACCATTGAAGAAGTCCCCGCCGACATGAAAGACGATGTAGAGGTATATCGTGAACAGTTAATCGAAACTGCGGTACAACAAAACGATGACTTAATGGAAAAATACCTCGAAGGTGAAGAAATTGCCATTGATGACATTAAACGTTGTATCCGTAAGGGTACTCGTGATTTGGCTTTCTTCCCCACCTATTGCGGTTCTTCCTTCAAAAACAAAGGGGTACAATTAGTTTTAGATGCGGTGATTGACTATTTACCTGATCCTACCGAAGTAAATCCTCAACCGATTACTGATATTGAAGGGAACGAAACTGGAGAATTTGCCATTGTTGATGCAAACGAACCTTTACGCGCTTTAGCTTTCAAAATTATGGACGATAGATATGGTGCTTTAACTTTCACCCGTATTTATTCAGGGGTGTTAAGTAAAGGGATGACCATTTTAAATACCGCTACAGGTAAAACCGATCGTGTTGGTCGTTTAGTGGAAATGCACGCTAACGATCGTATTGAGATTGACACAGCTCAAGCCGGGGATATTGTTGCCATCGTGGGTATGAAGAATGTGCAAACTGGTCACACTTTATGTGATCCTAACAACCCTGCAACCCTTGAACCCATGGTATTCCCTGATCCCGTTATTTCGATCGCCATCAAGCCTAAAAATAAAGGTGGTAACGAAAAAATGGGACTTGCCCTTAGTAAAATGGTACAAGAAGACCCCTCTTTCTACGTTGAAACCGATCAAGAAAGTGGTGAAACCATCATTAAAGGTATGGGTGAATTACACCTCGATATTAAAGTAGATATTCTTCGCCGTACTCACGGGGTAGAAGTCGAGGTAGGTAAACCTCAAGTAGCTTATCGTGAATCGATCACAAAAGTAGTTAATGATAGTTACACCCACAAAAAACAATCTGGTGGTTCTGGTCAATTTGGACGTATCGACTACACCGTTCAACCGGGTGAACCGGGTACGGGCTTCCAGTTTGAATCAAAAGTAACTGGTGGTAACGTACCCCGTGAATTTTGGCCTGCGGTACAAAAAGGCTTCCAAGCTAGTATCGTTAAAGGTGTCTTAGCAGGTTTCCCCTGTGTTGACTTAAAAGTCACCTTAACTGATGGTGCATTCCACGCTGTGGACTCTAGCGCGATCGCCTTTGAAATTGCCGCGCGTGCAGGTTATCGTCAATCTATTCCTAAAGCGGGTCCTCAGTTATTAGAACCGATCATGAATATTGATGTGTTCACCCCTGAAGATCACATGGGAGACGTTATCGGTGATCTTAACCGTCGTCGTGGTATGATCAAATCTCAAAGTACAACTCCTATGGGTGTCAGAATCAAAGCTGAAGCACCTCTTAGCGAAATGTTCGGTTACATTGGTGATTTAAGAACCATGACTTCAGGGCGCGGACAATTTTCTATGGAATTTTCTCATTATGCCCCTTGTCCTAAGAACGTAGCAGATGAGGTTATCAAAGAAACTAAAGAGCGTGAATTAGCCGCCGCTAAATAGATTTATGGTAGGTTGGGTTAACGAAAGGAAGCCCAACAAAACTTTATTTTCAATTCAAATATTCTTCTCATGTCGATGATGTCGCAATCTGACATTTTCACAGAAGGAGAATTTTTTTTGTTCATTATTTTGAGTTTTCAATTTTTCAAGACTTATCGGAAAACTCCATCTTAATCTCCAGAAAATATTTTACATTAGTTAATAGGGATTTAATACTATTCAACCTTTCATGTTTAGTCCTTTATTGCATAAAGTTCGATCGAACCCTATACATCGATATTCAAAAAACTCTTGTAAAATAATACTAGAAATAAAAAATAGAAGTAGAAAATATGACAACAACAGCAGATGATGTTTGGCAATTGTTAGCAGAGTTAGCCACTGCCCAAAAAGAGACAGAAAGACGTTTTCAAGAAACCGATCGACAAATCAAACAAGTAAATCAACAGTTAGGGAAACTGGGTAATCGTTTGGGGGAATTTGTGGAGTGGCAAGTACGCCCGTCAGTGGTACGTTTATTTAGAGAGCGGGGGGTTAATGTTCATGAGTTACAATCAGATGTTTCGGTAAAAAGAATCGATGGTGGTTTAGAAATTGATTTGTTGGTGGTAAATGAGACGGAAGTGGTGTTAGTAGAAGTCAAAAGTAAATTAAGTCAAAGGGATGTGGATGAACATTTGGAGCGTTTAGAGAAGTTTAAACGATTAATGCCAAGGTATCAAAATATGAAAGCATTAGGAGCAGTCGCCGCTATGATAGTTACAGATGAGGTGGCAAATTATGCTTATAGTCAAGGATTGTTTGTACTTGCTCAAAGTGGAGAAAGTATGGTTATTCTTAATTCCCTTGAGTTTCAACCGAAAAGTTGGTAAAACCTGAGAGTGCGATCGCGATCGAACTTTCCCCATTTATCGAACCTTGTCTAATTGTAACCTTATATTTTTTTGGAAACTTGCATAAATTCAGAAAATGGTACAGGTAAAATTCGATCGAGGAGGATTGAGTTATGTCTAGGGAGAAGCTAATATATAAACTATTGATTAAGAGAAATTAATGAAGTCAATCCACAAAATTCGCTCACAACTTCGTGGCGGTAAATTTCAGTTTACTCGTCATGGTTTGAGGAGGTTAGTAGAGAGAAATATTAGTAAATCAGAGATAATAGAAACAGGAGAAAATGCTATCATTATTGAGGATTATCCTGATGATAAATATTCCCCTAGTTGTTTACTTTTAGGCATAACAATTAATCAACGTTTTTTACATTTACAGGTATCCAGAAAAGATTCTGATATACTGACTATTATTACTTTATATGACCCAGATCCTCAAGAGTGGATCAATTATTCTCAAAGGAGATAATCATGAATAAATGTCATGTCTGTGGCTCTAACGAAATTAAGCAGAAATTAGTCAAAGAGACTTTTGAAATTGACGGTAAATTAGTTATAGTAGAGGAGATTCCTGCTCAAGTTTGTCAACGCTGTGGTGAAATAACTTTTAGTAGTGAAATTGCTGAAAATATTCGTCTAATTATTTATAGTAATAAGCAACCAACTAAGTCAATACAAGTGGATGTTTTTGCTTTCTCCGCCTAAGTTATTTCTGCTCAGAAATAAGTGAATTTTAAGAATTATGAGCCAGATCGATCGAACCTCCATCTTAATCTCCAGAAAATATTTTACATTAGTTCGTAGGGGTTGAATATTATTCAACCCTTCCTACCTCGATCGAACTTCACCACCTTATCGAACCTTGTATAATTGTAACTTTATAAAAATATTATTAAATTTTGCATAAATTCGGAAAATGCTACTGATAATTATATAGAAGGAAAAATTATCATCGTGTTTTCACACTCCACCCTATGGAAAAACTAGAATTCCCAGATATTCAAGCACAACTCACCCAAGCCAGAGAAAATCTGCAAAGGTTAGGTAATGCCGTCTCAGAGTTAGTTAACTTATCTCCTGATGTCTTCAACGATGAAGCCATTAAAACTCGTTTACAGGAATTTCAAGAAGCCTACGAGGAAGCCTCCCAACGCCTTGCTAATCCTTCCTTTCGCATTGACACCATCGGCACTACTTCTTCGGGAAAATCTACCATCGTCAATGCCTTAATGGGGCGTAGAATTGCCCCCATGGAAGCAGGAGAAATGAGTGGCGGTGTCTTAACCTTAAAGCATTCAGTCGATCGCACCTTAGTCATTGAAGCCACAGAAAACGCTGTCTGGGAAACGGGAGAATGGACTGATATAAACGATCGAGAGCTTTACGATCGCATCCAAATGGCTATGCACAGCTATCATGAAGCAAGGAAAAAGAAAGAATATATCTCCCCTCAAATCACCGCCCATATTCCTTTACTCCCTGCCTGTGATGCTAATTTATCGGGATTACCAGAGGGGATTAATGTTGAGTTTTTGGACTTACCCGGACTTAAATCCGTAACAGTTAAAAACTGAAATACAAGAGCCGTTAAATCTTCCATCTTTGCCTGATATTATCCCTTTCAATGCCCGTCTTTTATACTATGCTCAATGTGCATGGGGTACAAATCCTTTACATACTAACTCTGATGTTACCCCAGAAGCTCGATCGAAGTTAGTGGAATCGTTACTTTGTGATTGTGCCAATATTATCTCAGAAAAAGTGAAGGGCGATCGAGATTTAAAAAATTGGTTTAGAGAATTAGAAGATGACATAGAAGATAATATTCCTATCGATGACGAAAGAATCAGAAAACTTTTAAACTATGCTCTTAAATGGAGTGGAGGAGAACAATTATGGGCTTATATTGGAAGGAGAATTAGAGAATCTTTCTTTGAATTAGTAGTATTACCTATTTTATTAGATATTTTCAAATCTTATGATAGTTTTGCAAGTTCAGTTAATTTATTCATTCAAACTAGACAAATCGGTAATCTTGAAGATGTCAAACAAAAACAAGAAAAATTAACGAGATTTCGTCAAGAATTTCCCAATTTAGGAAAAAAGATTAATGATGACTTCAATACAGAATTACAAGAATATATTGATGCGATTAAAAGCAAAGATCAAAACCAAATTAATCAAATCATTCAAAAAGCAGAAGCTAAAAAACGTAAGGGTTTTCAACCAATATTTTCGACTATTGAGGATATAGAATCAGATTTAATGACTGATATTATTATACCGATAAGAGATGCCTTTAAAAACAATAAAGGAGCTTACGATTTGAAAGATGAATTACAAGATTTTATTTCTCCTCGTCTTGCCGAAAATATTGCTAGAGAATATGACAATGTTAGTCGTAGAATCACAGTAAATTTTACATCATACAATGGCTATTTAGTCAAAAAAGTTAGAATGGATGATAAGAAAAAAATTCAAGAATTAGAACATGATGAAAAATATGTTAGATTATTTTTTTACACAATCAAAGATGGTTTAACTGCAAGAGCTGAATTTACATTACAAGCAAAAGAAAAAAGTTTTACAAATGCTTTAGATGCTTTAGTAAAAGATCAAATAACGAGATTAATTTTATGTATTCCTGAAGAAATATTAGATTCTTTAGATATTACACTGGCGATAATAAATGATATTGAGAAAAAATTAAATAAAAATTTAACTAAATTGCCTAAAAAGTTGTTTGATTTTTATGCTGGAGTTGAAGGAAATACATTTACCAATAATGAACAAATAGGAACAAAAATAGAAAAAAAAGAGAAAGAAGTTGGTAGTTGTTTGAATAAAAAAACAGAAACTTATATAGAAAAAATCCCAGAGTATGGAAATATAGAATATAAGCAATTATTAATTCCCAATATTGACACAATGGCTCAACAATGGGCAAATGGGATTGAAAATAGTAAAAGTGATTTATTAGATATTTTATTTGATTGGATTGCTGATAACTTAAATGATTCTACCTATTTATTTAATGAATCTGTCAATAATATTCTTAATTTAACTGAAAGATTTTTAAATGAACAATCTCACAAATTATGGGAGCAACAATTAGAATTAGAAAAGTTAGCTATTTTAGAATCCTGTTACCATAGTGTGAATAATCTTCGTCAAGAATTAGCTCAAAAATTTCAATTAATAGATAAGGAGGTTATTAATGATGGATTCATTTAATGACATCTTTTATGAAATATACAATCAACTGATTGAAGAATTAAAAAAAAATAATAGTTTTTATTGGCTTTTAAAACGTGGTGTAATTTTATGGTCTCAAAAGATTGGCTTAGAACTTAATATAACAATTTGCAATTTATATGATGATATTCAACAGGCAAGTTGCGAGATTTGGCAAGAATGGAAACCGAAAAAAATCGAAAATACTCAAAGAGAATTTATTAAAAGTAACCTATACAAAATTGTAAGTAAATTGATTAATAAATCACCATTAAGGAGCATAAAAATGAACAATCCTGATATTATATTTATTGTTTTTCTCAGTCTTAATATTACTGCATTCGGTCTTGTAATTTATAAGATTACCGAAAGCGTCTCAAGTTCAAATAATGATGGCTACTTTTTAAATTTGTCTTCTACACCTATTTCACAGAAACTAATTTTAATAGTTAATGCTCTAAAAAAAGATTGTTTGGACAAAATTAAAAATCAAGATAATAGAATTTTACCCGAAGATACTGAAAAACTTTATCGTGCGACTAGCTTTTTGTGGATGGGAATTGAATCTGAATTAAATGAACAATTCAAAAATTATAGTGATTATATTGCAGAAACTGATCAAGAATCTGAATATGATATTTATATTGTTGAAATTAACTTACCAGAAGTAAAAGAAGGCTTGAAAAAAGATGTAGATAAACTAAGTAGAATAGATGCTTTTCGTGAATTAAGTGATTTACCCGATTTAGAAATTAAAATCTCACCTCGTTTGAAAGTTTCGGTTTATGAAAATACAAATGTTTATGTTCGCTAAAAATTTATTAAAAGGAGTAATAAAATGTTGCAAAATATAACTTTATTAGTAAATGATCCTACTATTATTAAAGGATTAATTGATGGTACTTTAGTTCGTTATGGTAGCGTGATTCGCTATGCTTCTGGTTTTCCTAACGGTGGGCAAATTGTCAAGCATTTAGTCGAAGCCCCTAATTTGACTAATTCTTTACTCGGTATAGCTTCCAATCCCGTGATGGGGGGGGTTGATGTGTTAGTTAATGCCGTTGGGCATACCGTCACCATCAATAAGTTAACGGGGTTAGGCAAACAAGTAACCGCTATGCAACAAACCCTATCTCAAGTCATGGGGTTAACCCAAATTGCGGCGGGGGCAAGTGTGCTAACTTTGGGGGTAAGTGTGGCTGGTTTTGCTTATATGGGTTATAAACTCCATCAGATGCAAAAGTCCATTAATAAACTTCAAGAAACTATGGAGCGAGGATTTAAGGATGTTAATAGTCGCTTAGATGATATTTCTGGACAATTAGCTTATTTATATTTATTGGTGCAGGATAGTCGAGAAAAACAAGAAAATCTAGGGAAAGCGATTTCTAACATTCATAAAGCCATGTTAATTAAAGAAATCTGCACTTTACAAGCAGAATTACAACATTTAAAACTTTTTCCTGATGAATCTCCCCTATTAGCGATAAAAACCGCTACTAATACTCGTTTATTTTTAAGTAGTCAGGCGATGCAGTCAACCCCAGAATTAGAGGCGGAATTGCTGTTAAATAGTGATGTATCGATTCAAGGGTGGGCGGTTGCTACGGCGACAGAAGCGCATTTACTGTTACAAATGGGGCAACATCAGGAAGCAAAAGGAATGTTAAGGGAGGAGGTAGAGAAGTTTAAAACAGTGGCTCATAATTGGAGTAATAGCCTGATAAAAGAGGGTAATTCGTCATTGTCAACGGCGTATCGTTTTTCCGCTTCTCCCTTTGCAGAATATATCACCCCCGAAAGAGTTACCAGAATTAAGGATATTTCCCCTAGTGATCTTAGTTTAAATCAGGATCAACTAAGACGCAAAAAAAATGAGGCAAATGTAGAGTTTGAAATGTCCTACGCTCAGGAAAGATACCCTAAATCATGGATACAACAACAGATTGCGATCGCTGAATATTTAGACGGTTTAAGCGAATTATTAGCGAGATTAGAGAGTTTAGAAGCCTTTGCGGATTTATGCGAAAGTCGTAACCTGAAAAGCAGTAAGGAGATTTTGCCTGATGAGAATACCCCTTCGGGATTGTATTTGTTACCTGCGGATTGAAAACCCGTAAAACAGGCTTCTAGCCTGTAATAATCAAAGCTCTAAAGAGCTTACTACCAACGGTTCGATCGCCAAGGGCGGCGCTGCTCGATCGAGTTTGAGGGGGGAGTTCGATCGTTTTTCGATTTTATTTATAAATTTATAAACATCACCACGAGATTTATTAAAGTAGGAGTAGGCATCACTGCCTAAACCTCTCTTCAGAACTGTGCATGAGACTTTCACCTCACACAGCTCCTCTCAAAAATGCCCTTTGTCATAGGTACAAGTCCTAATAACCCATATTCTTCAAAGTTGCTTGATAATTTCTATTGGCTTCTGCCTGTTTGGCTATGCCCTTTGGAACTTTGAATACTTTTGGTATTTTTCTTATTCCCAAAGTTGGGAATTTCTTTGTAGTCG
>NZ_CM001775.1:3376803-3582171 GCF_000332235.1 Geminocystis herdmanii PCC 6308
CTCTTTTGTAACTTAAACACTGCAACCTCTACGATTTTCCAATCGATTTGATTCCAAGCGTTCCATTTATACTTTACGTTCATAACTTCTTAATTACTACTAAAACTATACATTACATTTCTCAGTGTGTACGTCAGCATATCTTTTACATTACATAAAGGCCATTGGCTTCTTACACAATCTCTCCTCTTTGGGGCTTACGCTGGTTACTACTCAGAGTTTCGACCTCTCTGAGAGCCGTTCGGAGGTTACTTCGTTCCTGTCTTCCGTATTCGTTGACCTTAGATTCTCTCTATCCACCGTCCTGTATAGATGTTTCCAGATTAGTAAAATCAGACTACTGGTATGTTAGGAGTTACCTTTTTGGTCTAGCTTGTCAGCCTTTTTAGCTAGTTTGTCCTATCGATGGTTCAAACGAGAGTTCCTTGCGTAATCTTAGTCAACAATGCGTGATGTGTACCACTTGGTAGGCTAGTAGTATGAACACCTTACTTTCCCTGCTTCAGCCTATGAGATTACCAATTTCAAGTGACTGAGGGATATGCTGTCAACCCAACATCTGGGCGGATGGTTTTGCACCATCACGGAAGTACAAGTTGTCAAGGTACATCAGTACTTAAATACTTGTTCGGTTATCACTACTTCGCAGGTTCGGTAATCCGCACTGAGTTTTGTAAAGTTTTGTTACATTTCTCTTGATTTCCGTCTTATTTATAGTGTTGCCTGAATGTTACCATTCTTTTGTTTTTAACAGTTATTAAGTTATCTAGGTTCTGAGTTTGCCCTTCGAGGATGCCCTGTGATGGGTCTTAATTTCTCTTGAGGTTTTTTGATATACCTTGCTAGGTTTACGTTGGGCTAGAATTGGCTTCTAGGTGTCTCTATGAGACTCAACTTTGACCTAAACGAATCGCACAATTTTTGTAACAACATAAGTTTGATTTTCTTTATCTTCTCGATATAAAATGCGAAAATCTCCTACTCTTAAACGCCATTCCAAACGACCCTTTAATGGTTTAATATCAACTAAACTTTTATCTCGCATCAACAATTTTAAATTTTGAATAATTCGTTTTTGTTCATCGAGAGATAATTTTTGCAAATATTTTTCTGCTTTTTTAAGAATAATTAAATTCCAGTTATTCAATTTCTCCTCCAAATAATTCTAATTCAAGACTCTGGAGAGATTTACCTTGATCACTACCTTTAAGATAATTTTGCCATTCAGACTCAGATTCGTCTAAATCTTCACTTGTAAAATCATCATCTAAATTATCAAAACGTTTTTTTAACTCTTGAAAGAGTCGATTTTGGTCAGTAATACTGAGAGTTTGAATTTGATTTAATATTTCATTATAAACAGTCATATTTTTTCGATATTATCTACACTAGGTAGCATTATAATCAAATATCGCTCTTGATGGGGAGTAGGAAGTTCGATCGAGGGCGGCGCTGCGCGATCGAACTTCTATCTCAATCCAAAAGATATGTCACAATAAAATAAATTATTGACTAACTAGGGATAAAAATATGAATCAATTAAGTATTTCCGTTGCCGAAGATTTGCAAGATTTTATCAATGAACAAATTGACAGAAAAGGCTATAATAACATCAGTGAATATGTAAATTATTTAATTCAAAAAGATAGAGAAAAACAAACGGAAAAACATTTAGAAGAACTACTTTTAGAAGGATTAGAAAATCCAGAATTTATTGAAGTAAATGATCAATGGTTGGAAGAAAAAAGACAGAAATTAATTAACCAAAATAATGGCGAAATTTTATGAGTTTATCAATTAGAATATCTCCTAAAGTAAGTCAATATTTAGATGATTTATTTCAGTATTTGGTAAGAGAAAATAAAAATATCGCTCTGAAGTTTTTTGACTCCTCCAGAGAAATCATTGCTTTACTTGCACAAATGCCAAATCTTGGTAAATCTTGTCAATTTGCCCATCCAAAATTAAAAGGATTACGTCAATATCGAGTTAAAGATTTTAACAAATTTTTTATTTTTTATTTCTACACTGATAACTTACTCATTATTGTCAGAGTTATTCAGGGAAATCGTGATATTGAAACTATACTAAATAGATAATAAAATTATCAACTTGAAAGATATGATTCTATGGTTCTTTTATCAATAAACTAATATTAACGATTAAAATAACATGATAACTCAAGAAAAAATAATCAATCAATTACAAGTGTTAGAAACTATCTCTAAACAAGGCGCTTATAGCGATATATTTGCTATATCTCTAAGAAATGTTTTTCTCGAAGAAATTAAAAGTATTGAGCAAGAAATTCAGGAAATAGAGATTGATTTACGAACTTTTGAACAACAATATAAATTATCATCTGAACAATTTTACCAACAATTTAAAAAAGGTAAATTAGGAGATGAAATCGACTTTGTTGAATGGAGTGCTTTTTATCAAATGTGGCACTCATTACAAGAGCGTTTAAATTTACTGAAATCTCAACTTTAAGATATGATCACATGAGATTATATTAATGACATTAAACTCAGATTAACAACAAGTAAACTGATTGATAATGTAGAAATAGTCAAAGAGAGAGCGATCGCAGATCAAGGATATTTTCGAGCTAAAATAACTTTTAAAAACGGAGATTTTTTAGAAATAGCTGAATTTTTCAAAGTAGAAAACGAACAATGTATTCCTCTAACTTATCGTTATCAGTGGATGGATAAAAATAAGCAACAGTTAAGAAAACGTTGGGATAATGTAGAGCATTTTCCTAATTTATCTAACTTTCCTCATCATGTTCATATCGGCAATGAATTGACAGTAAAACCTAGTGAATTGAGAAATATTATTCAAATTATTACTTTAATTGAGGATGAAATTCAAGAAAAATAAATTGTCAATAGTTATTATTTTATTCCCCCTAAAGAGCTTACTACAAAGAGTTCGCTCGAGGGCGGTGCCGCGCGCTCGAACTCTACTAAAGTCAAAATTAGTTTACCAAATAATACTTAAATCTAAAACAAAATCAGGCAAAATATGTCCTCCTGATATAGTTTTTGGATTATTTAAAACCTCTTTTTCTTGTCCTTGACGATAAATTTCTACTTGTTTTTTATGAGGATTAATTAACCATCCTAATTTAACTCCATTGTCCATATATTCTGCCATTTTCTCTTGAGTATAGCAATCAGGAATCATTTGTGAGAAATAAATTATTAGAAAAAATATCGAAGATACGACTAATCTTGCCTTTTGCCTTTTGCCTCTTGCCTTTGATGATAAGATAATTTTCACAACTCATAACTGACTGCTATATCTTTTAATGAGTCTGTTTTTGACATTAATTCTAAAACAAAATCAGGAGCAATCGGTGAAAATTTTATCCTTTCTTCTTCTGTTAAATTATCCCATCTTTCTTTTTGAATATAAGCGACATCAGGCGATCGATTTCCCCCTTTTGGTAGTTTAAAACAGGTAGAAGAATCAAAGATATATCCTAGTTTTTTTTGACGATTCCAAATCACAAAATCGGCATTTAATTCAGAATTTTTTTTACCTGTTTCTCCTCCTGTTGGTGGCATAATAATTAATTCTCCTTTTTGATTTTGTTCCAATTTTAGTTCAGGATTATGACGACAAAGTTGATAAAATTTTTCATCATCAATGGTACAAATTACATCGAAGTTAATAGTATAAGCAGTCATTATTATATTTCTCCTCTCGATCGTAAATAATTAGTATAATAACACCTCAGTTCGATGTAAGAATATCGGAGAAGGGCAGGTTTTAGGCATCAGGTAGCAGGTTTGGCGGTTTTTTTTCCGAACATTAAATATTTAATTTCCCGAATTGAACATCATCAAATCAATTTAGATATATTTTTTATAAATTCTTTAACCTAATACCTGACACCCTTTCCGCAACCTTTACACCACCTAAAATTTTATAGTTCACTCAGGTAATAACACATTCCCATAAGCCCTAAAGGGCTTACTACAAAAGGTTCGATCGAGGGCGGCGCTGCGCGATCGAGCTTTATTTAACCAATATTTCCTTATTATCACTCATTTGGCATTGAGGACAAAAATGGCTCGATCGACCAGACAGCTTCATTTTGTCAATTAAAGTACCGCACGATCGACAGGGTTCACCTTTTCTTCCATAAACCCAAGCCATACCGCCATAATTACCATTTACCCCTGTAATTTGCAAAAAATCGCTGAAACTTGTACCTCCAGCCTCGATCGAACTTTCTAAAACCTCAATAATTGCCGTTCTTAACGCTGAAATTTGTGAAAACGTTAAATCACAAGCCAAGGTCTGAGGATGAATATTAGACTTAAAAAGAGACTCATCTGCATAAATATTTCCTATCCCTGCTACAAGACTTTGATCAAGTAAAACCGTTTTAATGGGGCGACGACTTTTACTTAATTTCGATCGTAAATAATCCTCTGAAAAATCAGCCGAAAAAGGCTCATAACCTAACTTTTGTAAACCTGTAATAATGGCTTCGGGGGCTTCGTCATCAGGGATAAACCACATCTTCCCAAAAGTTCTCGTATCCACAAAACGCAACTCTTGATGATCAGGAAAAAATAGACGAATACGAGTATGTTTTTGTAAAGGCGTATCTCTATTTAACCACAACAATTGTCCCGTCATGCGTAAATGTACCCCAAGCCAACCTTGAGACAATTGAGCTAATAAATATTTACCCCGTCTATGCCATGTAATAATTTTTCGTGACTTAATTCCTTCCGTGAATGTAATCTCAACATCAGGATAAGCCAAACTGCGAGATAATAACACCTCTGCACCAATAATAGTGAGTTCGGAGGTTGCTTTATTTAGCCCCCGACACACTGTTTCTACTTCAGGTAATTCAGGCATAAATTAAGCCCTATGCAATGGATTCAAACTAGCTTATTTTTTCGCAGGTGCGGAAACTTCTTCTAGTTCATTTTCGGCAAAATTGTTAGTATTAATGCCACTGGGGCTACCACTAAAACCGCTATAGTTAACTTTGTCAAAACGGACAATTACAGGGTAAATGATACCGCTTTTATCAACACTAGCAACAGTTCCTACATCTTTGTACCAGTAGGATTCTTTGCGTAAAATTCTCACTTTTGAACCACGTTGGATTGCCATAGGTTAATTTAATATTCTTTTGAAAATGACCATTAAATAACAGATTACTACTTGTTTGGCTTTCTGGCATGAATTTTTGTTTAAGTTTTATTAAGTTTTTCAAGATTAACTTCAATACTGCTCGGTTAAGCCCTTCTCCCCCCAACTTTGGTTTCAAAGTCGGTAGCAAAATTTTTCGCCCTCACCCCCAACCCCTCTCCCACAGGCGAGGGGAGACAACGGCTAAAGCCATTACTACAAACTTGAAAATTCTTTCCGTGTTAGGATAATTTCGCTGTATATTAGGTTTTGGTCATTGATTCAGTTACCCATGAAAAAATATATTCTTTTCTGCTTTATTCTTGGCATCTTTTTAATATCCGTTGGGGTAGTTTTACAACAAATTAATACTAATTTAGCTAACCTCGTTATCGCTATGGTGGGGGGCGGAATAGCTGTTTTTATCGCAGGGGGAGTTATATTTCTCTATACCAATAGAGGTTTTTGGGGTAAACGATCGACGGAAGTTACCGTCAACGCTATAATTTCTACCGTTACCTTATTATTCATTCTGGGTTTAGTGAACTTTTTAGGGTTACGATATTCTCTTAAATTTGACTTAACGGAAAATCAACTTTATACCCTTTCTCCTCAGTCGCAACAGTTAGTTAAGAATTTAAATCAACCCATGACAGTGTATGTTTTTGATTCTCCTTCCAATGATTTCGATCGAAAACTACTAAAAGATTATGCTAGAAAAAATAACTTATTTCAATATCAATTTGTCGATCCTCAAGTTAGCATTAACTTAGCCCAAAAATTCAACGTCACCCGTTTAGGAGATGTTTATTTAGAATCAGGAGACAGAAAACAATTAGTACAAACCGTATCCCCTCAAAGTCGTCTTTCTGAAGTCAAATTAACTAACGCCATTGCTAAAATTCAACAAACAAGCCAACCCATTATCTACATTTTACAAGGACACGGTGAACCATCGATCGAAGCAGGACAAAATAGTATCTCCCAAGCCGTCACCACTTTAACCGATAAAGGCTATATTGTTTATCCCCTCACCCTTGCCACTTCTCCCTTAATTCCCCCTGATGCTGATGTGTTGATAATTAATAACCCCGAAAAAGAATTATTACAAGGAGAGATCAAAGTTATTGAAAAATATCTGGAAGATGGTGGTAATTTATTGGTAATGTATAATGCTCAAACTAACGTTAACCTTGATCCAATTTTGCAACAATGGGGGGTAAAATTTGATGATAGATTAGTAGTCGATGCTTCAGGTGCAGGAGAAGTATTTGGCTTAGGTCCTTCTGTCACGATCGTAGTAGAATATGGTAATCATCCTATTACCCAAGACTTTAATAACGGTATTACCCTTTTTCCTTGGGCTAGAGCTATCATAACCGATTCGAGGGAAAACATCATAACCACTCCTTTACTGATTACTAATAGCCAATCTTGGGGAGAAAACAACCCCGAAGGAGAAACTGTCGAATTAGATACTACTGTTGACTTGCCCGGTCCTTTAAATATTGGAGTTGCTTTAGCTAAAAAAAATCCTCTTAGGGATGCTTCACAACCTCAAGAAGATACTTTAAACAAAGAAAATGATAAATTAGAATTAAATAATGATTTACCATCCTTAGAGCCAAAAAAAGAGGATCAAGAATCTGATTTACCATCTCCTCCCACTATCAAGACACCCCAAGAGACAACTTTAGATGTAGTTAAACAAGATAAACCATCAGAAACGAGAATGGTAGTTATCGGTAACGGCAATTTTGCCACCGATGGTTGGTTTCAACAACAACTCAACGGCGATTTATTTGTTAACACTGTGGCATGGTTAGGTAATCAGGACGATCGAACTCTATCCATTAGCCCCAAAGAAGCCACTAATCGCAGAATTAACTTGAGTGGTTTTCAAGCTAGTCTCATCACTTGGTTAGCCATTATCATTATACCTGCCTTGGGTTTCACAGTTTCGATCGTCACATGGTGGCAACGAAGTCGATAAAATCAATTAAGAATTAAGAATTAAGAAAATATCCCCTTCTTCTTGTCCACCTGTCCACCTGTCCACCTGTCTTCCTGTCTCCCTGTCCACCTGTCCACCTGTCTCCCTGTCTCGTCTTCATCAGAAGATTTTTTCCTCAACCCCTATTTATCGGCAAGGGCACCAAAAAATCCGGGGGCTCTTGCACCAGGTGCTGTACCATCTCTCTGAGAAATAATTACTCCCGTCACTTGATTACTCAACACAGCTATTTTTTTATCGGGTTGTTTATCACAGGTTAATTCAATAATTTGGACATCATCGCCTTTGATGGTATCTAAAATACTTTGATAAAGAGCTTTTGCTTCCGCTTCCTCTTTTTTTTCTACGGAAATAGGCAGAGGAATGTATCTAACTAATAAATCGATCGTAAACATAATTATTTTAGTTTCTAGGTAGGATTGCTTTAATTACTATTGTATATTAAACAATTTTAAGATTTTTAAGGTTTTTTTAACAATTTACTTGTCAAACATTGCAATTTTCCCATAAAATGTTACTATAAGTTAACGTTAAGAAAAGTAAATTTTTCTCAGAATAGTCAAAACTATCAAGACTATTAAAAAATACTTGAATAGCGTTTTTAGTAATCATATTCATTCGGAGTTCGTTTTATGACCATTGCAGTTGGCCGCGCGCCAGAAAGAGGCTGGTTTGATGCCCTAGATGACTGGCTCAAAAGAGACCGTTTTGTCTTCGTTGGTTGGTCTGGTATCCTTTTATTCCCTTGTGCCTACTTGGCTTTAGGCGGTTGGTTGACTGGTACAACTTTTGTTACTTCTTGGTACACTCACGGTTTAGCTAGTTCCTACTTAGAAGGTGCTAACTTCTTAACCGTTGCGGTTTCTTCTCCTGCGGATGTTTTTGGACATTCCTTACTATTTTTGTGGGGTCCTGAAGCTCAAGGTAGTTTAACTCGTTGGTTTCAAATCGGTGGTTTATGGCCTTTCGTAGCATTACACGGAGCTTTTGCTTTAATTGGCTTCATGTTACGTCAATTTGAGATTTCTCGCCTTGTAGGGATTCGCCCTTATAATGCGATCGCATTCTCTGGTCCGATCGCTGTATTTGTAAGTGTTTTCTTAATGTATCCTTTAGGACAATCTAGCTGGTTCTTTGCTCCTTCCTTTGGTGTAGCAGGAATCTTCCGTTTTATCCTATTTTTACAAGGTTTCCATAACTGGACTCTCAACCCCTTCCACATGATGGGTGTTGCGGGGATTTTAGGGGGTGCTTTACTCTGTGCTATTCACGGTGCAACGGTAGAAAACACCTTATTCCAAGATGGTGAACAAGCTAACACCTTCCGCGCTTTTGAACCTACCCAAGCTGAAGAAACCTACTCCATGGTAACAGCTAACCGTTTTTGGTCTCAAATTTTCGGTATCGCCTTCTCTAACAAACGTTGGTTACACTTCTTTATGTTGTTTGTACCCGTTACTGGTTTATGGATGAGTTCGATCGGAATTGTCGGTTTAGCATTTAACCTCCGTGCTTATGATTTCGTTTCTCAAGAATTGAGAGCGGCTGAAGATCCTGAGTTTGAAACTTTCTATACTAAAAATATTTTATTAAATGAAGGTTTACGCGCATGGATGGCGCCTCAAGATCAACCTCATGAGAAATTTGAATTTCCTGAAGAAGTATTACCTCGTGGTAACGCTCTCTAAACTGAAAGGATAATATCTTCCATCCGAAGCCCCGTAACAGGGGCTTTTTTGATCTTCGATCGAACTAAAATAGAGAAGATGTACCATAACAATATTTATTGCTCACAATGAAACTGATAGAACGTATTACGATCGATCCTCATATTTGTCATGGAAAGCCTTGTATAAGGGGTTTACGCTATCCTGTAGAAATGATTTTAGAGTTATTGAGTGCGGGAATGACGACAGAAGAAATTTTAATGGACTATGAAGATTTAGAGTTAGACGATATTTTGTTAGTATTATGTTTTGCGACAAAATTAATTTAAGTCAAAAGTATTTCTTTATCAGATTAATATTACCTCAGTTCGATACAAGAATGTCTGATTTAGGTAGGTTGCAGGTTTCAGAAGATGATATAATTCTATCAAAAAATTGAACATAAACAAATCAATTAAGATATATTTTTTTGTCAATTCTTTAACCTAATACCTAATACCTCTTTACAAATCTTTACCTTACCAGTGCATGAAAAAGTCAGAATGACTGATAAAATCGAATAGCAATAAGCCTTGTGGATAAAAAATACAGTGTTCAAGTAATGAAACTCAACGCAGTGATCTTAATTCCCTTGGTTTGACATATAAAAAAATTATTCATGTTATCTTATTTTTTGGAGGTTTCCGAATCATGAAGTTATGGCAACGTATTGTTACCGTATTTAGTTTAACTATATTCTTATCTTCGATCGTCTTTTCACAACCTGCTCAGGCATTAAATTTTGATACTATTTTACAAGGTAGTCCTCGTTTAGTAGCGATGGAAAACACTCGCCGTAATGCTGCCGATGATTTATTAGGTACTGAATTTGGTCAAAAAATTGACGTAAATAACAGTGACATCCGTGATTTTCGTGGTTTAAAAGGATTTTATCCTAATTTAGCTAGTCTTATCATCCAAAATGCTCCTTATGAGCAAGTAGAAGATGTTTTAAACATACCCGGATTAAGTGAGACTCAAAAAGAGAGATTACAAGCCAACCTTGACAACTTTACCGCTACTCCTTTAGCTGAAGTTTTCAACGAAGGAGATGGGCGCTATAACGCTGGTGTTTATTAATTAATTAGGGGTTTCTGCAAAAGTCTTTTGGTGAGGAGAGGTTTTAGGTGTTAGGTTTTAGGTGCTAGGTAAAATTCTTAACAATAAAAGATGATTTATGGATTAATACCCAAATTCACCTGAGTGAACTATAAAATAGATGAAGGCTGACTTGGAAGACAGGCAGACAGGAAGATTGTATTTCTTGTGAATGAATAAAGTTCTTTCAAAAGTACATCAAATATAAATTCCTAATTTCTAATTCCTCATTCCTCATTAATTATTAGGGTTTAGGCTTGGTAAATTGAGAAGATGAGGGAAAATATCTAACAGGTTCATTTTGCAATGCCATTGTCATAAATTGTCTCCAAATAGGTGCGGCATATCCTCCCCCTGTTACTCCCCTTCCTAAACTACGGTTAAAATCATCGTTACCAATCCAGACGGCAGTAGAAAGTTGCGGTACATACCCCACAAACCACACGTCTCTTTCTCCTGATGTTGTACCTGTTTTACCTGCGGCTGGGCGCCCAATATTCGCATTCGTAGCCGTTCCATTTTGAATTACGTTTTGTAAACTACTGTTTAAGGATGCGGTTGCCCATTCATTCAAGACTAATTTAGGCTTGGGGGTATTATCTAACATCATGTTACCCTTGCTATCGGTGACTTGCATAATCATGGTAGTTTCTGATTGCCAACCGTTATTGGCAAAGGTTGCGTAAGCCTTAGCCATTTCCATAGGTGTAACACCGATGGGACCTAAAGGGAGAGAAACAACGGGCTGTAATGGGCTTTCAATACCTAAAGTGCGACAAACTTCGATGACTCTGTCTAATCCTACTCTTTGCCCTAAGACTACGGCAGGAATATTAAGAGATATGGCTAAAGCATGGTTGATACTTACATCTCCTCCTCCATGACTACCGCCATAGTTTTGAGGGCGATAATATCCGCTTCCTTCTCGAAACCCTCTTGTATAGTTAGGTACACTGGAATAGGGGGTATATTTTCCACTAGCAAAGGCGGTATAAAAAACGAAGGGTTTAAATGCAGAGCCGGGTTGTCTTCTTGATTGTAATACTCGATTAAATTGGCTTTTTTCGTAGTCAATACCTCCTACCACTGCTTTGACAAAATGGGTACGAGGATCGATGGCAACTAATGCCATTTGATCGGCTTTAACTCCTGAATTACGGAGGTTGCGGTGGGCATTTTTGACGATTTGTTCGGCTTGAGTTTGTAGTTTATAGTCGATCGTAGTTTGTACATTTACTCCACCTTTGGTAATGGTATCTTGTCCAAATTTTTCAATAATTTCTTGTTTTACCGCATCGGTGACGTAGGGTAATTTACTGGTTTGCCATGCCCTTGGTTTACCAATGAGTAAGGGGGTTTTTTTTGCTTCGTCGGCTTCGACTTGGGTAATCCACCCTAAATCAGCCATACGATTAAGCACGATCGCTTGTCTTTGCTTGGTTATATCATAATTAGCAAAAGGGCTATAGACTTCAGGTGCTTGAATTATTCCCGCCATCATTGCCCCTTCTGCTAGGGTTAAATCCTTAGCAGATTTATTAAAATAACTTTGGGCGGCGGTTTCTGCTCCATAATTATTATGACCCCAATAGATGTTATTGAGATACATTTCTAAAATTTCGTCTTTCTCGAATACTTGCTCTACTCTTAACGCTAATACTGCTTCTGCTAATTTCCGAGAGAATTTTCGTTGATGAGACAAAAAGACATTTTTGACTAACTGCATTGTTAAAGTCGATGCCCCTTCTACCACTCCTCCACTTTGAACATTAACTACTACTGCCCTTGCTACACTATTGGGATTTACCCCTTTATGATCATAAAAACTACTGTCTTCGATGGCCATGACGGCTCTTTTTAACTGAGGTGATATTTGATCTAGGGGGACTGTTGTGCGATGTTCTTCGCCATGAAAGGTACTTAAAAGAACTCCTTTGATGTCGTAAACATAGCTGGTTTGGGAAGGCACATAATTATTTAAAACTCTTACATCAGGCAAGTTACGAAAACTAATTGCTAAACCAACCATTCCCCCTGCAATAGCTGATGTGGTTAATAGGGTTAAACTGAGAAAAGTTCCCCCTGCGGTTTTAGCTACTCCTACAAAAAAGTTAGGATTACTAGGTTTTGGATTTTGAGTTTGCCGTTTAATAGTGGTAGATGACACAGTTTTTAACCAATAAAGTTTCGATCGAGAAAACAATATAGCAGTTTTAAGTCTATATTATATTCGGAAAAAAAATAACTGCGCTTGATTCTAGCATAAAGATCTTATAATAAATCAGGAATTAAGTAATAACACCGATCGATTACTTACCATTCATTATTTACCATTCACTATTAACTATATATGTTTGTTCTTACTGGTTACGAATATTTTTTAGGTTTTTTGATTGTTAGTAGTTCCGTTCCTGTTTTGGCTTTAACAGCTTCTAAATTATTACGTCCAAAAACAGGAGGTCCCGAAAGGCTTACTACCTATGAATCTGGTATGGAACCCATTGGAGGGGCATGGATTCAATTTAATATTCGTTATTATATGTTTGCCCTTGTGTTTGTGGTTTTCGATGTGGAAACCGTTTTCCTTTATCCTTGGGCGGTAGCTTTTAATACTTTAGGTTTATTGGCTTTTGTGGAAGCACTTATCTTCATTTCTATTTTAATCGTCGCTCTAGTTTATGCTTGGCGTAAAGGTGCTTTAGAATGGTCTTAGGAATGGAGAATTGAGAATTGAGAATTGAAAATTGTTACTCATTACTTCTTACTTCTTACTTTTCCCTGTCTTCTCAGTTGTTCAATCGAACTAAGGTTATTATTGTAAATAATGCTATTTTCGTAAAAAAAAATTTATGACAAACTCGACTCCCGATTTAGCTACACTCAAACAACAAACTACGGATAAAATTCTGAATCCCATTGCTCGAAATCAGGTGACTCAGGATTTATCAGAAAATATTATCCTCACTACCGTTGATGATTTACACAACTGGGCAAGGCTTTCTAGTTTATGGCCTTTACTTTATGGTACTGCTTGTTGTTTCATCGAATTTGCAGCTTTACTTGGCTCTCGCTTTGATTTCGATCGATTTGGTCTCGTGCCTCGATCGAGTCCCCGTCAAGCTGATTTAATTATCACAGCGGGAACAGTTACCATGAAGATGGCACCAGCTTTAGTGCGTTTATATGAAGAAATGCCCGAACCTAAATACGTTATTGCTATGGGGGCTTGTACCATCACTGGAGGAATGTTTAGCAGTGACTCCACTACAGCAGTGAGAGGGGTAGATAAATTAATTCCTGTGGATGTGTATATTCCGGGATGCCCTCCTCGCCCTGAAGCCATTTTCGATGCGGTAATCAAGTTAAGAAAAAAAGTTGCTAACGAGTCTATTCAAGAACGGGGTAAAATTCAATCTCAAACCCATCGATATTATTCAACTACCCATAATATGAAGGTAGTTGCTCCCATTTTAGATGGTAAATATTTACGCAGTGAAACGAGAAAAAATCCCCCTGCCGAATTAGCCGCCGCTATGGGATTACCCGTTTTAGATACTGCTACTACGGTTAAACAGGAGGCTTAATTAATGACAGAAACTAATAATACCCCCGAAACTACGGCTAAAAGTTCTATTGTGGAGGCAGGAGTTACTTCCCAATGGTTAACCGAAAACGGTTTTGATCATGAAGTCCTCGAAAAAGATCACTTAGCCATAGAATTAATTAAAGTTGAGCCTGAGTATTTACTTCCCATTGCTACGGCTTTATATGCCTATGGATTTAACTATCTTCAGTGTCAAGGTGCTTATGATTTAGGTGCTGGAAAGGAATTAGTCAGTTTTTACCATTTAATTAAAGTGGGAGATAATGTTACTAATCCTGAAGAAGTGAGAGTCAAAGTATATCTTAATCGGGATGAACCCAAAGTTCCTTCGGTTTACTGGATTTGGAAATCCGCCGACTGGCAGGAAAGAGAAAGTTATGAGATGTATGGCATTATTTATGAAGGACATCCGAACTTAAAACGTTTATTGATGCCTGAAGATTGGGTGGGTTTTCCTTTACGCAAGGATTATATTTCTCCTGATTTTTACGAACTTCAAGACGCATATTAATCAATTAACAATTAATAATTAACAATTAACAATTAAAAGTCTCGACTATCTTCAATAATCCTCTAAGTTTTCATTCTCCATTCTCCATTCTCCATTCTCCATTACTTATCATGGTTTGGTTTGTCAAAATAGAAAAAGGTATCGTCAATAAAGAAGTGTTCGATCGATATGTGGAAGATCATATTATTTATGTTAAGCAATTAATTGCGGATGGTCACGAAGCAAAAACAGGTTATTGGGCTGAATTAGGGGGCGGAATGCTCATTTTTAAGGCAGATTCACGGGATGAGGCAGATTCGATCGTGCTTAATGATCCTTTGGTGAAGAATAATTGTGTTGAATATGAATTGCATCAATGGAATATTGTCGCAGGGTGAAGTTACTAAATATTTGTTCATAAAATTACCTGTTGATGATTAAACGGTAAAAAATTAATGTCTCAAGGTTTGTAGTAAACTCTTTAGAGTGTCAAAATGATTATTTTTTGTAAGAAAATGGGAAGCATAAGAATCAGAGAGAAAATGGCTTTACCCATTACTACAAACTTTTTATTATATGAATATTCCTACAGATTTTTATTATCCTCCTAACACGAATCAAGAAAATTTTACGGGGATAACAATTCTTATTTTACAAGGTGTGGATGTTGATAAAAAAGAATATCAATATTTAGCAAATTTATTAACAGAAAAAGGTTATGGAGTTATGATTCCCAATTTTTATCAAGGGGAAGGTTATTTATGTCCTGATGATAATTCTGTTAATCTTTTTTTTCAAGACATTAATAATTTTGACTTTGACTTTTTCACGAAAACGAATTTTGCTAATAATTTAATTGTTTTTGGACATTCCGCAGGAGGCCGGGCAATTTTACAATCTTTATCTAATTTAACGATACTTCCTTTGGGAATTATTTTATACGGTTGTTATGCTTTAAAACCTGCTATTAATTCATCTTTATTTCCTCCTATTTTAGTCATGGCTGGTGATAAAGATAATATAACTAAATCAGAGGTTAGTAAATCTAATTTTACGGATAATCTTTTGGGGCATATAAAAATTTTCTTGAAGTTAGAAAATTGTGATCATTTTATTATTAATAATAGTCATAATCTTTGGCAAAAAGAGGAAAATAAAGTATCTTTGACAGATAAATTTAATATCTTAATTAGACAACAACAGCAAGATAAGATTACTCAAATTGTTGATGAATTTATTAAAGGATGTGCCAGTAAGTCTTTTGATTGGTTTCAGCAGTTTAATTTGTATTTTATTAAGGAAATAATATTTAATAATCAATCATTGATTAATCATCGAGACTCATTAACAAAAGTAGGGAATAGCCGTTATTTTCGATCGAACTTAGAACAAATATGGCAAAATTGTCTTAACAATAAGGCTTCTTTTTCTCTGATTTTTTGCAATATTAATCATTTTCGATCTTATAATAACATTTATGGTCATCAACAGGGCGATCGATGTTTAATGGAAATAGCTAATATTATTCAAAATTCTGTTAGGGATATAGAGAGTTTTATTGCTCGTTATGGAGGAGATGAATTTGGGATTATTTTACCAAATAGTGATGAGAATAACACTAAAAAATATGGGGAAAAAATTACTCAAAATATCGATAATGCCAAAATTGCTTTTGACTCTCCTTCCCAAAATATTCAATATGTTAGTGTGAGAATTAATGGCTATACTATCTATCCTCAAGAAACAATTTCTTTTGCAGATTTTATCGACATAATTAAACACGGATAAAGCCATGACGGGTTGAATAATATTCAACCTCTACTAATTTTTATTTAGCACAAACTACCCTTAATCCAAAACTATAATAACAGGCATAAGGGTAATAATGACTGCGAAATGAGCAACGACAGTGATAAGTATGAGAGTAAAAACAAGCACCTCGCAAAGACTTTTCACTAGAGTTGGGATTGATTAAAATGTTACCATCGGCGGGATATTGACTAAAATCTGCTTCCCAGTCATCCTGACACCATTCCCACACATTGCCTAACATATCGTATAAGCCCCAAGGATTAGGCTTTTTTTGCCCTACTGGATGGGTTTTTCCCTCACTATTATCACAATACCATCCATATCGATCGAGTTTTTCTTCATCATTACCGAAAAAATATTCTGTAGTCGTATTTGCCCTAGCGGAGTATTCCCATTCTGCTTCTGTGGGTAGTCTAAATTTTTTGCCTATTTTACGAGATAATTTATGACAAAATTTGATGGCTAAATCCCAAGAAATACTATCAACAGGTAAATTATCATCTCCTTGAAAATGGGAAGGATTATCTCCCATAATTAATTGATATTGAGCTTGAGTAATGGGATATTTACTAATATAAAAATGATGAGCAATTTTCTTTTTTTTGGGTGGTTTTTCCCAATTATAACCCTCATCACTACCCATAATAAAAGTACCTGAAGGAATTTTTACTAAGGTTAAATCAATCTTGTCATCTAGTTTGATTTTAATATTCATATAATCTACTGATATTTTTTATTATAAATAAGGGTAAAATTTTCGTTAATGGCTAAATTTACAGAAAAAATTAGATTATTTGACAATGAAAATAGCAATAATATCTGATATTCATGGTAACTTAAAAGCGCTAGAAACGGTTTTACAAGATATTGATTCAAGGGGAAATATCGATAAAATTATCTGTTTAGGTGATCTGGTGGAAGGGGGAGAGTTCGATCGAGAAGTGATAGAATTAATTAGAGCTAAAAATATCCCTTGTGTACGAGGAAATCATGATGAATTTAATGATTGTGATTTAGATAAAGATGTTAAAAAATGGTTAAGTAATCTTCCTGAAAAAATAAAATTTGATAACCTTTGTTTTACCCATATTTCTCCTAGGGAAAAAGCGAAACAGTGGGCGATAACAAGTCATATTGAGGCGTGGAATGTTTTTGATGAATTTGATTATCAAATTTGTTTTATTGGACATTTACACTACCCGATAATGTATGGTGAAAAATGTCAATCTTTTGCAGAATCAACCCCTTATTATGTGGATGATGGTATCTATGATTTAGATAAAGAAGATAGATTTATTATCTGTTTTGGTGCGATTGCTTATCCTCGTCACGGCGGTAAATTTATTCGCTATGGTATTTATGATAACCTCGAAAACTCGATCGAATTTGTCATTTTAGAAGGCTATTTATTACCATTAGGATTATGTAAACCCTAATTAACAAACAAATGAATAGAGAATCTTTAATTCGTTTTATTAAACAAAATTTATCCACTATTAAAAGTTATGGTGTTCATTCTATAGCAATTTTTGGTTCATTTGCAAGAGATGAGTCCACAATTAATAGTGATGTCGATTTATTGGTAGAATTTGAAGATAAAGTTACTTTCGATCGATATGTAGGAGAGCATATTATTTATGTTAAGCAATTAATTGCGGATGGTCACGAAGCAAAAACTGGTTATTGGGCTGAATTAGGGGGCGGAATGCTGATTTTTAAGGCAAATTCCCGGGATGAGGCAGATTCGATCGTGCTTAATGATCCCCTTGTGAAAAATGGTTGTGTAGAATATGAATTGCATCAATGGAATATTGTCGCAGGGTGAAGTTGCTAAATATTTGTTCATTAAATTATGAATCATAAAGTCTAAACTATAATAGAAAATAGTTAATCATAAAAAGGAGATTTTATGACAAGAACTCAAGAATTGGAACAAATCGCTAAAGATGCTGAATATTATCGAAAAAAAATCGGCGTAAAAAAGAAAGACCCTGAAGAATTAGATAAGTTATTTTCTCAACTCAATGAGACATTAGAGAAAATGGCAAAATCTGCAAATATAACAGTGGATGAGTTAATCGAAATTTTAGACCCTAGTAATCCTTTTCCTTATTAAATTATGTTTTTAGTGGTTGATGCCAATATTTTAATAGGAGAATTATTAAGAAAGAGAGGACAAGAATTAATTAAAAATTCTCGATTAACTTTATATATTTCTGAAAGGGTTTTCAGTGAAGCCAATTATGAATTAAATAAAAGAATAAACTTAATGATTCAACAAAATAAAATATCTTATCCTGACGGAATAAAAAGACTTTATGATGCAAGAAATATCATTGATAAAGTTATTAATATTGTGTCGTTAAATGACTATCAGCACTTAGAAAACAAAGCTAAAAACCTAATTCCAAGAGATCCAAATGATTGGGAAACGGTAGCTATTTCTTTGTTACTTGGTATAGATATTTGGACAAAAGACTGTGATTTTATCGGGTGTGGACGTGCTACTTGGACAACGGAAACTTTAATTTATATTTTAAATATTTAAGTGTGCATATTGCAATACAAGATTTACCCAGTATTCGTTAATTCGATCGAACGATCGAAGCAGTAAAAATCAGCGTAAAATCTAATCAGATCAAAGATTTTAATAAATTAGTGCCAGAAAAATTAGGTTAACAAAAGTTAAAAAAAGCTAAAGGATAAGAAAAGGTTTACAATTAATAGATTATAAGAAAATTAAATATAACATTTTAGGTTCTAAATTTACAATCTCACTTTTAAATGAATAGTTTTAATAACTCTATTTCAAAAAACACCTTTTCTTTAACTACTCCTCTATATTACGTTAACGGTCTTCCTCATATCGGTAGTGCTTACACTACCATGATTGCTGATGTCATTGCTCGTTGGCATAGGCTTTGCGGTGATGATGTGCTATTGGTTACGGGTACTGATGAACATGGGCAAAAAATTCAACGTACCGCCGAAGAATCGGGAGTTGATCCTCAATTACACTGCGATCGAATTTCTGAGAGTTTCGCTCAATTATGGGAAAAACTTAATATTCAGTACGATCGATTTAGTCGCACCACAGCAAAAAATCATGAAGCCATTGTTAAAGATTTTTTTCAAAGGGTGTGGGAAGAAAATGATATATATTTGGATCAACAACAAGGTTGGTATTGTGTCGCCTGTGAGGAATTTAAGGAAAAAAGAGAACTGTTAGAAGATGGTTGTTGCCCCATTCATAGCAATTTAAAAGCCGAATGGCGAGATGAACAAAACTACTTCTTTCGTCTTTCACGCTATCAACAACAGTTAGAAGAATTTTATCAATGTCATCCAGATTTTATTCAGCCGGAAACCAGACGGAATGAGGTTTTAAACTTCGTCAAACAAGGATTGCAAGATTTTTCTATCTCTAGGATTAACGTTTCTTGGGGTTTTCCTATTCCCAATGATCCTCATCATACTATTTATGTTTGGTTTGATGCTCTTTTAGGTTATATTACCGCCCTTTTAGATGAAGATGAGGAGGCTTCGATGGAAAATGCCCTCAAAAAATGGTATCCCTTTGATTTACACCTTATCGGTAAAGATATTTTGCGTTTTCATGCCGTTTATTGGCCCGCAATGCTGATGTCCGCTAAACTTCCGTTACCAAAACAAGTATTTGGTCATGGATTTTTAACCAAAGATGGACAAAAAATGGGTAAGAGTTTAGGTAATACCCTTGACCCCATTGGTTTACTAGATCAATACGGTTCTGATGCCGTACGTTACTATTTTCTCAAAGAAATTGAATTTGGTAAAGACGGTGACTTCAACGAAATCCGTTTTGTGAATATTCTCAATGCAGATTTAGCAAATGACCTTGGGAATTTACTTAATCGTAGCTTAGGAATGTTGAATAAATATTGTGGTGGTATTTTACCTTCCATAACAGGGAATGATATTAGTAACAATAATATTCCGAAGCAAATGGGAGAGACTTTAAAATCAAATCTTTTTCAAGGTTATAAACTTTATCAATTTAATTTAGTGTGTGAATCTACCTTAAATTTAGTGCGTAGTTGTAATAAATTTATTGATGAAAGTGCGCCTTGGACTTTATACAAAAAAGGTGAACAAAAAGAAGTGGAAAAAATCCTTTATACCGTATTAGAATCTGTACGATTTTCTGCTTTTGTTTTAGCTCCAATTATTCCTAATATTAGTAATAAAATTTATCATCAATTAGGCTTTAATTTTGATTTTAACGATCGAGATTTAGGCGGAAAGATTGAGATCGATCGAGGTCATTTTGACTGGGGTATTTTACCCTTAAATCAAGATTTACCCAAACCTTCTCCAGTTTTTGCCAAGCTAGAATTACCTACCCAAGAAAACTAATATCCTAATCTAAATTGTATTGTGATATTTATTATATAAGAATTTCCTATGAGCTTTATGGCATTAACTTATAGGTTTCTTTATAAATATTTAATGATCATAAATAATTGAGATTTGCTATATTAAGTTTATATAAAACTAAATTTAATAATTGTTACGTTTTGATTTTTTAAAGTTTATTTTAATCTCTTTTTTACAACAATTTTTTAATATATTTTACTCAAAAATAAGGATAAAACAATGTGGGATAATTTTGATAGTGATCCCGTTTTTCCTCCCGAACAAGTCTTAGAAAATAGAGGACGAGTTGCCATTTTTATTGATGGTTCAAACCTATTTTATGCTGCCTTACAGTTAGGAGTGGAAATCGATTACACTAAACTTTTATATCGTTTAACTGCTGGTGCAAAATTACTCAGGGCGTTCTTTTATACGGGAGTCGATCGAACTAACGAAAAACAACAAGGTTTCTTACTCTGGATGCGAAGGAACGGTTATCGAGTCATCTCTAAAGATTTAGTACAATTACCCGACGGCTCAAAAAAAGCTAATTTAGACGTAGAAATTGCCGTGGACTTAATGGCTTTAGTCGGCTCATATGATACAGCCGTGTTGGTAAGCGGTGATGGTGATTTAGCCTATGCTGTGGATGCCGTCAGTTATCGGGGCGCTCGTATCGAAGTTGTCAGTTTACGATCGATGACCAGTGATAGTTTAATTAATGTAGCCGATCGATATATTGACTTAGATCAAATTCGAGAAGATATACAAAAAACCCGTAAATCAAATTTAACCTACGATGGTTTTTCCCCCTATCACCTCATCGAAACTCGTGATCCCCCAGATTTCTAAAATAATTAGGGATTTTTAAGTTTGCGTTTTAAATATTCATTAAAGTTACAAAAAAATCAAAAGCTAAATTCGATCGAGTTCAAATCTTGTTACCTTGCGAGTTATGAGTCTAAACCATTATCCCAACGTGTAATGAATTATACGTCTAATAGATACCGTTCAATAAATTGAACTCAATTTCTACAGAAAATATCACGGTTTTTAATAATAATTGATTTGCTAATCTGAAAAAATAATTAGATTTATTATCAATTATAGTTTTGAGTTAAATCAAATTTGGAGAATGAAAAAAACTGCTTTTTCAAGGGGGCAAGGTTCGATCGAATTTCAATACTGCTCGGTTAAGCCCCCCTGCCCCCAACTTTGGGGGAGTCAAACTTGGTGAAAGTCCCCAGTATTGGGGATTTAGGGGCTGACAAAATAACTTGAGCGACTAACCGAACAGTATTCGATCGAATTTTACAATTCAAATAGTATTCTTATATATTTTTAATGGTTAAACAAAGATGAATAATCAACTATTATTTAAAATGCTCGAAGGGGAAAATATTGATAATAAATATTACCTCAAAAGGTTGTTAGGTTCGGGAGGTTTTGGTGGTGTCTATTTAGCGGATGAAGTAGTAAGAGATAGATTTATTCGAGAATTAGCAGTTAAACTAATTATCACCGATAACCCCGATAAACAGTTAGATGAATTGATTTTTTCCACCACTTTAAAACAGCAGAATTTACTCGATTGTTATACCTGCGGAGAATGTACATTAAATAATTTTGAATTTCTCTATTTATTAATGGAAAAAGCAGATTATAGTTTAGAAGATGAGTTGAAAAAAGGTAAATTACCAGAAGAAAAAGTTAAACAATTAGTATTAGATATAGCCAAAGGATTAGATTATTTACACCGTCAAAATCCTGTAATTGTTCATCGAGATTTGAAACCGGGGAATATTTTAAAAGTAGGGGATAAATGGAAAATCTCAGACTTTGGTTTAGTGAGAAGTGTCCAAAATAATTCTACAAAAACCACCACATTGATGGGATCAATGGGTTACGCACCACCAGAAGCCTACGAGGGAAAAATCTCCTCAGCTTGGGATATGTGGTCATTTGGGGTGGTTATTTATGAGACATTAACGGGGGAATTACCTTTTAATAGTGAGACTCCTTTAGCGTTAATGAAGGAAGTGGTAAATAAGGAAGTTAATGTCAGTCAAATTCCTGAGTTTTGGCAAAATATTATTGAAGGTTGTTTAAGTAAAGAAAATAAAAAACGTTTTACCATTACTAATTTACTGGAAAAATTAGAGAATAAGATTAATATAAATACTGGGCAAAAAGAGAAAATATTTACCCTCCTAGAAATTAATGAAAATATTGTTGATTCATCTTTAGAAGATGCTAAATTTTATTTTAATAGAGCTAAAAAGTATAAAGAATTAAAACAGTATGATAAAGCAATTATTGATTATACTAAAGCCATTGAATTAGACCCTAATTATATCAGCGCTTATTATAATCGTGGTGATGCTTACGAAGAGTTAAACCAGTATGAAAAAGCTATTATTGATTATACTAAAGCCTTTGAATTAGTTCCTGATTATACCAAAGCTCGTAAATTATTAGACATTTATACCAAAATTATTGAATTAAATCCTAATGATGCCACTGCTTATAATAATCGTGGTGATGCTTACGAAAAATTTAAACTGTCTGAAAAAGCTATTATTGATTATACCAAAGCCATTGAATTAGACCCTAATAATGCCAATGCTTATAATAATCGTGGTGATGCTTACAAAAAATTAGAACAGTATGAAGAAGCTATTATTGATTATACCAAAGCCATTGAATTAGACCCTAATTATACCTATGCTTATAATAATCGTGGTTTAACTTACTATTATTTAAACCAGTACGAAAAAGCTATTATTGATTGTACCAAAGCCATTGAATTAGCCCCTAATTATGGATATTATTATGAGAAAAGGGCTAAAATTTACGAGAAATTAGAACAGTATGAAAAAGCTATTATGGACTATACAAAAGCCATTGAATTATACCCTACTAATAAATATTATTATGGGGATAGGGCTAAAATTTACGAGAAATTAGAACAGTATGAAAAAGCTATTATTGACTATACTAGAGCTATTAAATTAGACCCTAATTATACAACGGCTATTGATAATAGAAATGCTTTAGAAGCCAAAATGAAAAAATAAAAAAATGGTTCTTTTTCTAAAATATAAAGAAAAATTATTTTGCTCAATGAACTATTGTAAAGAACATCATATAAACGATCGAACTTGACTATATTTAACAGTTATTTTTAAGAAAACAAGGGCAACTTTTGAGATAAATTTATTAATATTAAGCAACCTATCTGCTTTTTTACTGACGGTTAAGGTTATTATGGATCATTGATTTTTAGCGTGTGAGAGTGTCAATGGTTCAATATCTGGTATTTTTAACAATATCCGCAAGTCTTTATGCTTTATTTGCATTAGGCTTAAATTTACAGTGGGGATTCACGGGTTTAATTAATTTTGGTCATGTAGCATTTATGACGATCGGAGCTTACGTTACAGTACTTCTGTCGGAAAAAGGTGTACCCCTATTTTTAGCGGTGATTATTGGTGCGGTGGGCGCTTCTGTTTTAGGTTTGTTAATTGGACTTAGTTCCTTGAAGTTACGGGAAGATTACTTGGCGATCGTGACCATTGGGGTATCAGAATTAATACGTTTGATCGTACAAAATGAACAATGGTTAACAAAAGGAACATTTGGAATACAAAGTTATCCTTTACCCTTTGGTAAATTTCAGCCCAATTTTTTCGGTAAAATGTCGATGATTTTGTTATTAACCTTATTAACCGCTTTTGTGCTGTGGCAATTATGGCAAAATATTCGTCAGCAATTAGGGTTAACTCGTCAGATTCAAGGCAAAAGTTTTCAGCCCTCTAGTCGTCTCAGTGTTACTATTTGGGGTGGTATCGCCTTTGTTTTTATTCTTTTAGTCTATATTAACGGTTCGATCGCACTCTATAATTACAGTTATAAGGCAGGATTAATGTTATTAATGTTGATGATTTTAGCCTTAACTTATTATGGTTTAGATTTATTAGTACATTCCCCTTGGGGTAGAGTGTTAAAAGCCATTCGAGAAGACGAAGAAATCCCCAAAGCCTTGGGTAAAAATGTTTTTTGGTATAAATTACAATCCTTTATGCTCGGAGGTGCGATCGCAGGAGTGGCAGGAGCGTTTTATAGTTGGCAATTAACCACGATTTACCCCTCCAGTTTTGAGCCTTTATTAACCTTTAACGCTTGGATTATAGTAGTATTAGGCGGTTCGGGAAATAATGCCGGAGTAATATTAGGAGCGATCATTTTTTGGGGTTACGACTCCTTAACCCGTTTTATTTTCAGCAATTCCGACATTATCAGCGATTCTCAAGTAGGTGCATTAAGAGTCATGGTAATTGGCTTAATCTTAATGGTATTAATGGTTTGGCGCCCTCAAGGAATTTTAGGCAAAAAACAAGAATTATCCCTCGGAAGGTAAAGAAGAATTAAGAATTAAGAATTAAGAATTAAGTAATGGAGATTGTAGGGTGGGCATTGCCCACCATGTTAAGCTATGTTTACTCAAAAGAAAAACACTTTAATCAATAACCCACCGTGTAATGAATTACATGGCTAACATTTTCCGTTCAATAAATTGAACTCAAATTATAACAATTAATAATAGGTGATAATATTAACTCCTAATTATTAATTATTAATTATTAATTATTAATTATTTTATGAATATACCTAATTCCATTACATTAAGTCGAATTTTTCTCGTTATTCCCCTAATATACCTGTTATATCAACCATCGATCGAATTTCAATGGTTAGCTTTTGGTATCTTTATCATTGCCTCCTTAACGGATTGGTTAGACGGTTATTTAGCCCGAAAATTAAATCAAATTACCGAATTAGGGAAATTTTTAGACCCTTTAACGGATAAAATTTTGGTTATAACTCCTTTACTTATCCTCATCGAAAGACAAGTTATTCCTGCTTGGGGAGTATTAATTATTCTTGTCAGGGAAATTGCGATCGCAGGTTGGCGAGTGAATCCTCAATTAAGCAAAAAAGAGGGTATCTCTGGCGCAAATATTTGGGGAAAACTAAAAACTGTCGTGCAAATTGTAGCGATCGCTTTATTAATTATTCCTTTAGTGGGTATGTGGCAAACTGTAGGAATAATTTGTTTTTGGGTATCGGTGGTATTAACGATTATTTCTGGTTTAATTTATATTATTGAGTCCACATGATTAAAGTGTAAAGACTTTATAAATTAATTAAACTGACTTGATCTATCTGTTCAGATAAAGCTCGATCGAACTCCCAACTTCCTTCAAAACTGATCGAACTTCCCACTTACTAAAAATCGATCGCACCACCAACTCTCCTAAGATCGATCGTACTCAAAATATAACTTGATCTTTATTTTCTTTGCTAATTTTAATTAAAAATCTTAGAGCTTCATTAACAAATTCTTAGATTAATTGATTGAGCATTTATTTATAAAAACTATGTTAATAAAATATTAAATTTTTTATTGTCTTGCCAACGATAAATATTGAAGTCTCTAAAATCTGTAGTTAAAATTCGATTTTCCTTAATTTCTTCTGCTAAAACCACCAAAGAAGCATCTGCTAAATCCATTGGTAAATCAGAGTATTTTTTCATTAACTCAATCATTCTCGTTAAATTATCATTACTTAAATGAAAAATATCGATGCTACCTTTATTTAACTGATTTAAAAACTTAAATTGAACTTCTTTATTGCATCTTTCTAATAATAAATAACTGGTTTCTACTATTACTGGATAGGTAATAACTAATTTTTCTTTAAGAGTAACAAGTTTTTGTTTTGCTACCTCATAAAATTGATCCTTATTATTTCCTAAAGCTATAAAAAAACCAGTGTCAGCAATAATCATAATTAACCTTTCTTCGAGATAATATCTTGAGCAATTTGCTCTGATTTTTCGGCTAAATCTGGTTCATCAGCAAAACAACCAATAAAGTCACTATTCCTTAATTCTGCTAATGGATCATCCTCTACATAACCATTTTTTTCTTCTTTCTTATTCTCAATTGTTGTTATGATTATTTGCGCGATCGTCTCTTGCTCTGATTCCGACAATTCTGATAATTTACTAATTGCTTTTTCTAGTTGTTTAATCACGGTTAAATCTCCTTTGTTCAAACCTTGCATTTTTACTCATTCTATTAATACTCCATCACTAATAATACTCCATCACTAACATACTCAGATTCTTCTAAAATCCTTAATTCATTCTCTGAAAAATGCTTCAAAAGAGTCATAAATTCCTCATTGATACGATCGTTTATTTGCAGGGTAATTGTTTTCATCTCACTCAATATTATTCCATTATTCCTCAAATCATCATTATATCTCAATAGGAAGGGAAGGTTTCGTATTTTCAATCAATGAAAGATCGATCGAACTCCCAACTTCCTTCAAAACTGATCGATTTTAGAGGATATATGAACAAGCTATAATCAAATTATTTGATTTATTAAGGGGGTTAAATTGATTGTCGTTTGATAAGTTGATTTCACCGAATAATTTTGACATTCCTTTAGCTAAAGTACAATATCTTTTTAGTCGTGGCAATGGTAAAGGTGGCGATAAACAAAAATTTTGGCGAGAAATCATGGGTTTTATTTCTCCAGAAGGGATTAAGGAAGCTATTTTAAAGGAAGTAAATGTGGATTTATTAGAACCTCAAAATCAAAATGAATTTGGACAATTATATCGGGCTTATATTGACATTACTGGTAAATCTGGTATAACCAGAAGAATTAGAACCGTTTGGATTGTTTTATTTAATGATAATGTTGCTAAATTGGTGATAGCATTCCCTGATAGATTAGGAGGTTGATAATGACTCAATTTCAATTATTTGATAATGTTAAATTAACTGAAAATATAACCTTAAGTGATGGAGGAATTGCACCTCAAGAAACTATAGGAACAATTGTTGAAGTTTTTAATAATGGTGAGGCTTATTTAGTTGAATTATTTGGTGGTTGGGTTAAATATGATGCTAATAGTAATTTTATCACAGCAAATAAAGATGAAAAAGATGCTTTTATGCAAACTTTAGGAGTAGAAACAGTTTATGAGCATCAAATCATAACTTAACTATTTTCCCAATTTTTTAAAAGTTTTATATTGAATATATCTTGATGAATAGCGTTGTATAATTTTTCGTCAGCAGAAACAAATCTACAATTTTCTGTTATATAAAACTTACTCATAGTTACCTATGACGTTTACTTCTTGCTTCTACCAGTCAAGTCGGCTTGATACTGTCCACAAGCGTTGATTCGGGTGTAACCCACCCTACTTTTATTATTCTAATTAATTGATTAATCTTGAATAATAACTAATTTTTATTTAATTTAATCTTTAAATTAAATAGTTTTAACAGTCTTGGTTATCGACTTCATTAAAAGCTAACATATTTTAAAAAAATGTCAACCTTTATCCCGTGAGTAGGTATAAACAACTATAATAAACTATTAGTTAACAGTTAAAAGCTCTTAAACTTAAAACAACATAAAGACTATCATAAACACTTCTTTGATATTTGACAGCAAAATCATAAGCATCTCGGAGCAAGTCATCAGCAGAAATTATGTTTATTTGTATCTTTTGAAATAAATCAATAATATTTTGAGCATATTCCTGATTTAAACCTTGAAATCGCTGTATTTTCCAGACAATGTTTCCAATTTCGGCATAAATCAAATCTGGTGCTATTAAAATTAATTGATTAGCTTCGTAAGCAGAAAGTATTTTATTCGCTTCAAAAGAATAATTTTGCGGAATAAACCATTTAATGGCGACACTACTATCAATTACAATTTTGTTCTTGTTCATCTTATTCTATCTTCTTGTAATAGATCAATAGAATCAGGAAATTCCCCATATTTTGCGTTAATTTTTTGTCTCAAATTATCTATTTGTTTAACAATCTCTGTTTTTCCTAAATCATCTTGTTTTTTCAATTTCGTATTATTAAGTTTTCGATCAATAATTTCATTGATTAAATATTCTAAATCTTTGAAACTCATTGTGGCAACAGATTGATTTCTCATTTTTCCTCCATAAATAATTGATTTATTTTAATTATAAGGTGTTTAGTTTTATTGATCGTACCTCACACTCTCAGAAAAATAATCACACTCAAACTTCTCTAAATCTAAAAAGTGATTATAATTCAATCCTTAAATTCGTGCATCATTCATACACAA
Organism: Geminocystis herdmanii PCC 6308; assembly: GCF_000332235.1. NCBI lineage: Bacteria > Bacillati > Cyanobacteriota > Cyanophyceae > Chroococcales > Geminocystaceae > Geminocystis > Geminocystis herdmanii. The sequence continues at coordinate 3,405,289 of NZ_CM001775.1, forward strand.
TTTCTTCATCATCATAGTTTCTTAAAGCAATTTATTTGTTTTCACAATATCTTAAATAGAATCTCTCAAAAATTTTTAGAAAATGTTAGTTAAAAGGTACAATAAATAACGATCTTCATGAAAGGAATTTTTGACGAGAGTGAAAGTTTTAGTTGTTGGTAGCGGTGGCAGAGAACACGCTTTAGCTTGGAAATTGTTACAGTCGGATACTGTGGAAAAAGTTTTTTGTACTCCGGGTAATGGTGGTACTGCTGTATTAAAAAACTGTGAAAATGTGGCGATCGCAGTAGATGATTTTGAGGGGATTCTAAACTTAATTCAAGCAAATTCGATCGAACTGGTGGTAGTTGGACCCGAATTACCGTTATCGTTAGGTATCACCGATTATTTACAAACCCATAATATCAAAGTTTTTGGACCTAATCAAGAGGGTGCAACCATTGAAGCGAGTAAGTCATGGGCGAAAGATTTAATGATTGAAGGGGGTATCCCTACGGCAAAATCTGCAACCTTCACCGATAAAGAAGAAGCAAAAAGCTATATTCGTCAAGAAGGCGCACCGATTGTAGTTAAAGCTGATGGTTTGGCGGCAGGAAAAGGGGTTGTGGTGGCAATGAGCGAAGAAGAAGCCCTAGAGGCAGTGGAGGAACTTTTTGCCCAAAACTTCAATAAACTGGTCATAGAGGAGTTTTTAACGGGGCAGGAAGTATCAATTTTAGCGCTGACAGATGGCTTAACTGTACGCCCTTTGTTACCAGCTCAAGATCACAAACAAATCGGAGAAGGTGACACGGGGGCAAATACTGGCGGTATGGGGGTTTACGCTCCAACTCCTATTGTGGATTCTATTTTGCTCGATCGAATTACTAAAGAAGTTTTAGAACCAACTTTAAAAACTTTACAAAAACGAGGTATCGATTATCGGGGGGTGTTGTATGCAGGATTGATGATTACTCCCGAAGGTGAACCTAAAACCTTGGAGTTTAATTGTCGTTTTGGCGATCCCGAAACTCAAGCGGTATTACCCATGTTAAAAACCTCTTTAGGGGATATATTATTAGCCTGTGCGCAACAAAAACTTGCAGATTTACCACCTTTTGAATGGCAGGGCGGTAGTGCTGTTTGTGTGGTGATGGCGGCGGGAGGTTATCCTGCTAGTTATGAAAAAGGCAAGATGATTACTGGTATTACTGAAGCTGAAAAAGATGGTGCGACTGTCTTTCATGCAGGTACGAAGCTACAAGGTGATGATATTGTCACCGATGGTGGTAGGGTTTTGGGGGTAACTTGTATCGCTGAAAATTTCCAAAGTGCGATCGAAGCTACTTATTGCGCCGTTAAGAAAATTCATTTTGAAGATATGTACTATCGTAGAGATATAGGACATCGAATTTTAAAATAGTTGATTTTTTAGTCAACTTAAAACGGAAAAGAAAATAGACGTAAATAGTCTGAATATCTATCTACGTCTCACTTTTAATATTCATTTTTGCTTAAATTGCTGATTAACTTAAAGTACTATTGCTACGATCGTAATTACGAGCAAAACTAGATAAGGGAGCAGATTTTAAATTTTCATAATATTCTGTATTATTAACATCCATACCGATTTCTTCCGCAACTCTGCCTAACATAGACTGTTGACGATTTCTGATCATTTTATCGTGACGCATCATTAATGCACGGGCTTTTTGAGTAGTGTTCATAATTTTTTCTTGGTTGATTGCTTACATTCACTATAATAATAAAATTCTGTATAAATTGCTACAAAATAAGGGAAAAGTTAATAAACCTTAACATTATTTTTGCCAAATTCTTATGGTATCGTCAATCCATTTCCTCGGTAAAAATATCAGATGCGATCGCACCGCCTCACTTCACGATAGCATTCGCACAATTCATTTAGGCTTACTATATTTCTTCATGGGGAGAATCAAATTTGTGGTTATTTTTATTTTCTCTCTATTTTCTCTTTTTTCTGATTTCCTTTTCATTCAGTCTAAAGTATAGATTTAATCTTTGTTGGTAGATAAGCACTAATAGGGATACAAAGAGGAGTATTGGTAATTGGATCTAAGATAATATGAGAATCCAAATTAAATACCTCCTTGATAATTTCTGGAGTCATCACAGCATCTGGTTTTCCTTGGGCATAGATGTAACCTTCTTTCATGGCAACTAAATAATCTGCATAACGGGAGGCTAGATTCAACTCATGTAAAACAATTACGATCGTACGATCGAGTTTATGATTTAATTCTTTTAAGAGGTCTAATACTTCAATTTGATGAGCTAAATCTAAAAATGTGGTAGGTTCATCTAAGAGTAATATTTCTGTATTTTGTGCTAAAGTCATGGCTATCCACGCCCGTTGTCTTTGCCCTCCTGAAAGGGTATCTAATTCTCGGTGAGCAAAATCTTGAATACCAGTCATTGCAAGGGCTTCATTAACTTGAGCTTCATCTTCTAAAGTCCATTGTTGCCACCATTTTTGATGGGGATAACGCCCTTGAATAACTAAGTCTTTGACGGTTAAGCCTTCGGGGGCGGTAGGATTTTGGGGTAACATACCTAAACTTTGGGCGACGATGGCACTTTTTTGTTGATGAATGGCTTTACCATCAAGATAAACTGCCCCTTGTCGGGGTTTAAGGATACGCCCGATACCCTTAAGGAGAGTGGATTTTCCGCAACCATTCCCACCGATAAGAATAGTTATTTTTCCTTGAGGAATATCTAAATTGAGATTATTGATAATATTTATATTTTGATAACCTAGAGTTAGTTGTCGAGCGGATATTTGTTTCATTTGCGTTTTCAAAAATATTTAGCAACTATTAAAATTAAGAATTAAAAATTAAGAAAGATAATACTAAATATTATCCCCCCTTCCCCCCTTCACCTCATCACCTCATCCTCCCATCACACCATCACACCATCACCCCATCACTTTCACGGGGCTTGTTTAGAATAACAGTTAATGATATATTTTAGTAATTAATTTATATTTATTATCATCAAAATGAGAATTAATCTCAAGAGTAAAAATTTATCAATTCCTTTAATTATTCCCCTCATGGTGGCGATAGGGGTTTTATGTCTTAGTTTTTTGGCTAGTTTAACCTTTGGAGTTGCAAATATTGCTTGGCAGGATTTACCTCAAGCCTTCACCGCCTTTGATGGCTCAACATCTCACTTAATTATTACGACAATCCGACTACCAAGGTCAATCGTTGCTTTATTAGTGGGTGCAGGTTTAGGAGTCGCCGGAAGTTTGATGCAGGGTATCACTCGTAATCCTTTAGCTGATCCTAGCATTTTAGGGATTAATAGCGGTGCAGTTTTGGCAGTAGTAATCACTACTTTTTTAGTAAATAATCCCAGTTTGAATATTTTAGCTCTTTTTGCTTTCTTGGGTGCAACCATCAGTGCGATGGCAGTTTATTTTTTTGCTTCCTTGAGTAAGAAAGGTTTATCACCTCTTAGTTTAACTTTAGCAGGTTCTGCCATTACTGTTTTTTGTTCTTCCGTCACCAGTGGCATTTTAATTGTTAATCAACGCACCCTCGATGAAATTCGTTTTTGGTTAGCAGGTTCGATCGCAGGAAGGGATATACAATTAATAAAACAGATATTCCCCTATTTTGTCATCGGCTTGATTTTAGCCCTCATTTTAGCCCGACAAATAACGATTCTCAGTTTAGGGGAAGAAACTGCTCAAGGATTGGGGCAAAATACTCTATTAATTAAAGTTGGAGCGATGGTTGCAGTAATACTTTTAGCAGGTGCTAGTGTTTCGTTAGCTGGGCCTATTGGTTTTATAGGTTTAATTATGCCCCATTTGGTGCGTTTATTGGTAGGGAATGATTATCGTTGGATTTTGCCTTTTTCTATGGTTGGCGGTGCAATTTTACTCCTTAATGCAGATGTAGTAAGTAGGCTAATTATTAAACCCCAAGAAGTGCCAGTAGGTTTAATTTTGCCAATTTTAGGTGCGCCTTTCTTTATCTATCTTATTCGCAAAAGGATTAGGGGATAGGGAGAAGGGGTGAGAGGGTGATGAGGTGACGAGAGTAAAGAGTGATTTTTTAAGGTTATTAATTATAATGGTAAAATAAATCTTATTATGCAAGTAATAAACGCAAGTACGGCAAGAGCCAATTTATTCGGATTAGTAGAACAAGTGAACCAAGATCATGTAGCACGCATTATCACTAGCAAAAAAGGAGATGCAGTGTTATTGTCTAAGGAGGATTGGAATAGTTTACAGGAAACTCTCTATTTACAATCCATTGAGGGGTTAGTAGAATCCGTTAAACAAGTCGAGTTAGAGGATGATTGGGTATCGGAAGATGAATTTTTGAGGCTTTCGCTAACCTATAATTAAACTAAAAATCATTTAGATATTACACTATCCTATAAAAATTATGGTTACATTTGAACAAGTTTTAGACGAAGTAGCAGAATTATCATTAGAACAACAAGAGTTACTAATTAAAATTGTTAGTCAAAGAAATTCAGAAAATAGACGCAAACAGTTAGCTAAAGAGTCTCAAGAAGCCTTCGCAGAGTTTAAACAAGGTAATCTGCCCTCGCAAACGGTGGAAGATGCGATCGCAGATTTAAGAAATTATCTAAACTTTACAGAAGAAGTCGAATGAGAAAAATTGTTTTAACTTCACGATTTTAAAAATCACTACGAAAATATATCAAGGGAAATAAATATTTAGAGAAACAAGTTGAGGAAACTTTAAAACAAATGGTTATGGATTTATCAGCGACAAACCTTGCTACTCATAAGTTAAAAGGCGACTTAGAAGGTTTTAGAGCTTGTTCTTGTTGGTATGACTGTCGTATTGTTTTCGTGATAGAAAAAGATGTAACTACTAATGAGGATTTATTAGTTCTCTTAAATATAGGTTCTCATGATCAAGTCTATTGAGCTTTGATGGTTATGTTTTACTTTGATTCATAAAACTTAATTTTTTAATAATTTTATTGATTCAGTCAACTTTTTTTTGATATTTCATAATATGAAAGATTCTTTTATTGTCATTCGATCGAACCGACCATCTTTTTCGCTATGGTTAGATAGTAGAGTGCCGAAAACTCTAGTAATTTTAACGATACTATCTTTAATTGCCATTACCATTAGTATTAGTTACGGCGAATATTATATTTCTCCCGTAAATGTCATTAAAACCCTTTTAGGATTTAACACCGAATCTGATTTTCAATTTATTATCAATACCCTTCGTTTACCGCGCACCCTTACCGCTTGGTTAGTGGGAGTGGGGTTGGCGATGGCAGGTTGTATCATGCAGACTATTACTCGTAACCCATTAGCTGATCCTAGTATTATTGGTATCAATGCTGGTGCGGGATTAGCCGCCGTTTTATTTATCGTGGTTTTTCCTTCCTTACCCATTGCTTTATTACCTTTTTCCGCTTTTATGGGGGGAATATTGGTAGCATTAGCTATTTATGCGGTGGCGTGGCAAGGAGAAAATTCGATTATCCGTTTGATATTAGTGGGTATTGGCTTTAATTTCATTGTTTCTGCTATCACGAATATTATTACAACCTTTGGAGAGATAAACAGTGTTTCTCAAGCCTTAATCTGGTTAACGGGTAGTGTCTATGGAAAAACCATGACACAGGTTTTGATTTTATTGCCTTGGATTCTGATTTTTACCCTCGTGACGTGGATAATGAGTAAGGAGTTAAATAGTCTTCATTTGGGAGAAAATTTAGGCAAGGGATTAGGTTTATCCTTGCAAAAAACACAGTTAACCCTTTTAATCTCCAGTGTAGCGCTTTCTAGTGCTAGTGTTTCGATCGCAGGAGCGGTGGGTTTTGTGGGTTTAATCGCACCTCATATCGCCCGTTTCTTGGTAGGCAATACCCATCAAGGTTTAATTCCTGTTACCGCTTTAGTGGGGGGATTATTGGTTGTCAGTGCTGATTTATTAGGAAAATTATTATTTTCACCCCTTGAGCTTCCCTGTGGTATTATTACAGCGATTATTGGTGCACCTTACTTTATCTTTTTGTTGAGCAAATCTCGCTAAAATGAAATAAATTGTAGTCAATGTTCATCATAACTGCTCAAAATTCAAATAGAATTTATGATATGTACACCCGTTTTATGAGTCTGTTGGCGAAACATTTTGTTACATAAAATTTGACAAAATCAACGAATTATGTATCCGTTTGATGTGAAAAAAATGTACAAATATTGATAATTTTGGCATCTTTCCACTTGTCCACCTGTCCACTTGTCCACCTGTCTCATCTTCATAATTTGCTTTATTTCTAATTAATACAGGTTAAGATTTGTTTCGCCAACAGGATCTTTTATTCGTTGGGCAAGTGATAGGTTAAATGATGAGGGAATTATTGCTTTTATTACGAATTCATCTCTAATTGATACTGTAACTTTTGATGGTTTTAGAAAGTGTTTAAAGGATGAATTTGATTATATTTATTTGATTGATTTAGGAGGAAATATAGCAATCAGGAATGATTCATGAGAAAGAAGCATACATTGATAGTTTGGGAAAACTGAATATATGTTCTTTAATTGCCCATTCAAATAACCACTTTACTATTTTGAAGGTTTTGCACATATTCCAGTATTTTCTTAATATTTCTTTTCCCTGTAACCAGACATCTTCTATGGGATTTTGTTCCGGTGCATTTGGTGCTAATTTTATACATTTTACCAACCAGTCTTCTTGTTCTTTTCCCTCATTTATTTTTCCTAAATACTCCTTTAATTCTTTACTTATATGATATTTTGCTCCATCCCAAATTATTACTATTTGACTATCCTTATTTTTTGATATTAAGTATTTTATAAAGTTTATTGTATTTTCTGTATTGCCTACTTCATAATCCTTAATAAATACCTGTCCTGTTCTATAGTTTACTCCCCCATAATAAGTTTGTCTCTCTTTTTCATTTCTAATTGGCACTTCTATTCTCTCTGCTTTTTTCCCCCAAACATATCCACAAATATCACCCCATAATAAGTGACATTCATCCACAAAAAATATTTTTAAGTTCCCCAACTCTATTTTTTCTTTATTTTTCTCGATATATTCCTTTATTTCTTCTTTTTTTTTATCCACTAAATCTTGATTTTTTTGTGGATTTTTCTTTTGGGATTTTTTCCATGATATTTGTCCTTCATCTAATAGATCATAATAGCTTGATTTTGCCTGATAAGTTACTCCGTACTTTTGGGCTATATAATATTCTAATTCCCCTAAGGTCAAACTTTCTTGACTGTTTAGCCATTGAAACAGTTCTGTTTTTTCCTCTTTACTCAAATATCCCACCGAACCTTTATATCCTAATTTGAGTGCTTCTATGCCATGAATAATATATTGTTCTTTCCATTTACTAATAAATCCTGAACAGACCTGGAGAATTTTCTTGATTGCCCGATGTGAATAACCTTGAAGGGTCATTCTGACTGCTAATGCCCTTTTTAATTCTCTAGAATCTGGATTTGATTCGATAAACTGGTCTAATTCTTTCACAATTTTTCTTACTATACTCATCAAGGTTATAATCTGATGTTGCAAAATGTACAGTTGCCTTTTGCCTACTTGCCTTTTGCCTACCTTCACCAAACTCAAGTTATACCCTCGCCAAGTATAATTGTTTTTAGTATTTTCTCACAAATGATTCCTTATTGCTATATATAACCATAAAACTTCCATTCTCAATTGAACTCGGGGATGAGGATGATGAAATCTATGGTAATAAATATTATTTTTTTCTTCTTCGCTAAAATTGTGTAACATATTTCAGTTAGATTTTTTAGTTTTACTCATGTTAACATATTCAGCCTGTAATATCAAATTATGCCCTTGCTAAGTATATCAACAATAACTCCAGCAAATAAAGAGGCGATAATTCTCGGTGTTTGAGTAAAAAATAAAATTAAAGCTAAGGGGGTAGCTTTTTCTGTGGCTTCCCATGCCCATAATGTTACCGCAAAATTGGTCATTTGTGAGCCAATAGTTGACAGAGTAATTCCTACCCATAATATTAAAAAAGTATTGAGATTTTTTGCTTTATTCACTTATGAAATATTAATTATTTGTAGGTTGGGTTAGCGATAGCGTAACCAAAAAAAAAAATTATCAAACAACAAAAATAACAATAAATAATAACAGCTTAAATTACCCTATTTTTATATCTAATTACTAATCGAATAATTATGGTGGATTACGGCTTTATTTATTACTTTTTATCATACGATTAAGTTTTTTCACGCCTAATCCACCCTACTTTTAAATCGTTGTTATAGCTTAATTTGTCTTTTTTTTGTTTTATATTTAATCCACCCTATTTGTAGGTGTCAACGGCAGGGATTCTAACGAGGAGTTTTTCTTGTAAAATTTCTGGGACTTTTGCTGGTAAAATATAACCGTTTTCACTGTCTGCATATAACTCACCAAATTCTAGTAAGGCTTGATGATATTTTTCATCTAAGGGAGGGATATTGACAAAATGATAGGTATATTTATTGTTAGCTAAAAAAGATACTGCACAGGGTTGCTTACAAGTCCATAAACATCCACTTTTTACTATTTCTATAGATGAGTGTTCGGCATTTTTTAGCAAGTTTTTATGAAGATAATAACCTCCTGATTTACCTTCTAAGATTTCTTGATTAACAGAAATTTGACAAGATTTACAGATAAATAATTTTTCGTTTTTCATAGTTTTTATATTTATTAATTATTATTAGGTATTGGTATCAAAAATCAAGATTAATTGAGATTACTTCATGTCTGGTAATGACAAAATAAAGTTACTACTATGTCAGTTTTGATTATCTTTTTTTTCGTTAATTAAATACTTAAATAAATCGTCTAAAACCAAGTTAGCTGCGATCGAACTGCTTCCAATCCAATAACTAGGCACTTGATAAACCCTCCCATTTTTGACAGCTTTTAAATTTTGCCAGAGGGGATCTTTTTTTAGTGCTAATATTTTTTGTTGTAATTCTTCATTAATTTTCGGGTCATTTTCCCCTGTCCAAATAAAGATTACATCGCCATCAGCTTTAGTTAATAACTCCTTACTAATGCTCATTTGAATCTCATTTCCTGCAATTTTTTTCGCTTCTTCAGCAGAGAGATTTTGACTTTCTGGGCGAGGTAAACCAGCATCGACTAAAATTGTCCCGATAAAAGAGTCTTGCAAATAGAGGTTAATGCTATCAGGATAAATCCTTACCACAGATACTACTGGGGGATTTTCACCTATTTTTGACCTAAATTCTGCAATTCTTTGGTCATATTTCGCCATTACTTGCTCTGCTACCTTTTTTTTGCCTATGAGGGTGCTAAACTCTTGAAATACAGCCTTCCAGTTACCGCTATGATTAAATTTGATCAGGGCTGTGGGGGCAATTTGAGACAATTGAGGATAAATATTTTCTTGGCTATCGATACCGATAATTAAATCTGGTTTCAGTGCGAGAATTTTCTCGATATTCGGTTCACCTGTTATGCCAATATTATTGACATCGGTTAATCTATCCTCTAAGTGTTTAGATATGCCTGAGAATGTTGTGCCTAAAGGTGTTATACCAAGTGCGATCGAACCTTCGGCGGTGACAGAATCGAGGGTAACTAAAGTTTGCCAATCATCAGGAATACAAGTTACACCTTGAGAGTGGTTGACTTGACGACAATTTTGATTAACGGCAACGGGAGGAGAATTAGCACTTTGGCAACCCCAAGAGAATAAGCTAATTAGGAGTAGGATTAGATATTTTTTCATGATGTTAATGAGATGAGCTTCCTCCTTTTAGAAGCGGAAAGAAACCTTACCCGATACAGCAAAAGGTTTACCTACAGATGCGGCAATATACTCATCCGCTGCCACAAAATAAGTATTATCAAACAGGTTTTCAATATTTAGCTGTACATCCCAAGTATCCCGTCTGTAAAATAACGCCATATCTGTACGGAAATAGCTAGGGATGCTGTAAGTATTGCTAATATCTCCCTGTCTTTCACCCACATAAAAAAGCCCTAAACCAAAGCCTAAACCTTTCAAGTCGCCTTCGGGAATTTCATAGGTTGTCCATAAACTAAACTGGTTTTCTGGTACGTTGGGTAAACGATTATCTGTTAATCCTGTGGTGTCTTTACTCACAAAGGCATCTAAATAAGTATAACCTGCTGTTAAATTCCACCCCGGCAAGATTTCCCCTCCTAAATATAGTTCAAAGCCTTTGCTGGTTTGTTCCCCTGTTTGGATGGAGAAAAATCGATCGTTAGGATTTTCTACGGCGATATTCTGCTTTCTGATGTCAAAAAGAGATGCAGTAATGCTAAAACGCTCTGATATGTCTGTTTTTACCCCAATTTCCCACTGTTGCCCCGTCTCAGGCTCAAAAGTTGAATTATCAGCGTTACGACTTCCTGCAAAGGAAGGATTAAAAGAGGAGGTGTAAGAGGCATAAAGGGAAACGTTAGAAACGGGTTGATAAATTAAACCGATACGGGGAGACACTTTACTATCATTTTGCTCAAATTCGTCACGAGGATCACCCACAAATCCTGCGGTACGATTTTGTTCGGCATGATCATAACGAAATCCTGCTAATAGTTTAAAATTAGGACTAAATTCCACTTGATCCTGAAAATAAAAGGCTATTCTTGATACTCGATCGTCCCTAAAAAATTCGGTTTTCCTTGCAAAAGACTTACCAATATAGATAGGATCAAAAACGTTAATGGATGGATATAAGTCACTAAACTGGAAGCCGGGGCGCTCAGAATTGTAACGATATTCTACACCTGCATAGAGTTTATGCTTAACCGAGCCTGTGTTAAAATCTCCCGTGAATTTGGCATCAGTAAAGAAGCGATTGTAACTACCATCAGCAGAGTAGGCAAGGCGGAAAAGTTCCCCTGTTTCTGCGTCAAAGGAGTCAAATAAAGGGCCATATCTTAAAGGTTTATAGTTGAGATATTGTAGGTTATGTTGGAATGACCAATTATCGCTAAATTCATGCTTAAAGTTATAACCGATCATATATTGATCCTGTTCAAACTTGGCAAAATCTTCCCCTAAAAATCGCTCACGAGGTAAATTAAGCATCTTGCCGTTACTGGCGACTAAACCTTCATCAAGGGTTTCTCTATTACCTACATATTGCCCATAAAAGTTAAGATTGGTTCTTTCTGCCATTTGCCAACTAATGACTGGAGATACCATAACTCGATCGCCATCGACAAAATCACGGAAACTACCATAATTCTCATAGGAGAAATTCAAACGATACTTGATACTTTTATCCTCGTTTAAAGGGGCGGATAAATCTGCTGTCACTTCGTAGGTGTTAAAACTACCAATGGTGGCGGAAACCTTATAATAAGGCTCGTCTAGGGGTTTTTTCGAGGTTAAGTTAATAATACCCCCCGGTTCACCTGCGCCAAACATCACCGATGCTGGGCCTTTTAAGACTTCGATCGACTCTATATCTGTAGTGCTAATTGGGGCTAATGTGAAATAAGGAATACCATCCCGAAAAACATTACCCTGAGTATGAAAACCTCGAATAATGAACGCAGGTCCAAATACACTCGTACCCCTACCGCTACCCTCCACAACCCCTGTCACGGTGCGTAAAGCGTCTCCTAATTCCCTCACGTTGCGATCTTCTAACACTCTTTGAGGTACAACTTGAATAGATTGAGGCACATCTAATAAACGGGTATTCGTACCCGTAGCGGTGGAAGATGACGGCACAAAATAGGTGTTATTAGGTTGATTTTCTTGGGTTGCGACAATCTCGATTTGATTATTTTCAGTAGCTACGGTTTGCCCTTTTGTAATACTTAAAACCAGATTTTCTGATGAGGGCATAACTTGGGCGGTGGGAATGCCCTCTTTTCCCTTGATGGTGATACGCACAAAAGTTGTATCAGGGGAGGTTACTTGAATTTCGCTAATGTCATCGGTGGGGTTAATTTCCACAAATTCTGAACCTTGAGGAATGTCTAATTGAGTATTCAATAATTCAATAACTAATTCCTCATTATTAATAAAGATTAGTGGTTGTATATCATCTTTTTGGGTCGATCGTAAGATAATATCTAATCCGTTATCAGTGGCTTTAAAGTCTAATCCTGTAATGGTTATAGACTCTTGAAGATTTTGCCCTAACAGTTGAGCAGAGGTGTTTAAATTCTGTAAATCTGCGACTCTTTGGGCTTGTTTAACAGTCGTTTCAGCGTTGACAGCAGAGATTAACCAGAGACTTTGTAAAGTTATTCCCCACCATAACCAAGATGATTTCATTTTTCTTTTACTCCTTCACACTATTGCATATAATTTGCAGTTAAATTTATAGTGTAAAGAATCTTGACAATTTTTTCTTATCCCAAAGGGATTTTATTTATCCTAAACGGAGTTTTTTTTGTTAGTATCTAGTAGTAAAATTGAATCAAATATAAATATTGTAGATATAATGAGAAACAAAATAGTTTGATGTGAATAGATTTATGTCAAAAATGCTTGTCGATCGAATTTAGCTAATTTTGAGTGACAAAGTAATTAGATATAAATAGATTTATGTCAAAATATAAGTTAATTAGGTTTTTTAAAAATTCTAAAGATGAAAAGTACTACAAAAAGAAATCGACTTAGTAACAATTTAAAAGTAGATAATTTAGTAAATTATTATCGAAAAGCATCTACAAGATTAAATACAGCAAAAAACTTATCAGAAAGAGAGCATCAATTAGCAGTTGAATGTTCATTATTTATATTGCAAAAATTTCCAGAATATGAGGAAAAAGAACAATGGAAGCAAGTTTGCATTAGAGATATTGAGTATTTTATTAGATGTATAACTTATTGTCTTGTTGCTGATAGTACAGAACCCATCGATAATTATCTTCTTAACGGATTAAAAGAACTTTATCAAAGTTTAGATATTTCTTTATCTTGTTGTATTTCTGCCTTAGAATTTCTTAAAGAAAATAATGGGCTTGTTAAATCAGAAGCTGAAGAAGTGACATTTTATATTGATTATTTGTTAAATAGTTTATCTTAAAAGATGGAAGAAAAAGAGAATTTACAAGAATCAAGAATAGCAACTTTAAATTCAGAACAGTTACAAAAAAAATAGAACAGGAATCAATTGCTTGGTGTGAAGAATTAATTAAGGATTTGGAAAAGTTCAAAAATGATAATAAAATTTGGTCACAAAGATGGTTCTCTATTTATCTTATTTTTGGATTGATTGCAGTGATTTTTTCTTCTATAAGTGCAATTCTTACTTTTTCTGACTTTACTAATAAAATAATTCTATTTTTTATTACTTTTTTATCAACAGTATCAGCTTATATATTGACATTTTTAAATCCCTCTGGACGTGAAGAAAAGAGAAGGCAGTGTGTTAAAAGAAGTTCTGCATTATTGGAGAAAGTAAAAACAACTAAAAGATTAATTGGTTTAAAAACCGAAATAGATATTTTAGATAAACTCTCAAGTTTTTCTGAGCAATTTGCATCCTTGATAGAAGATTCACTCAATTAGTATTAATGATATATATATATAATCTACAAACAAATAAATGATAGAAATTATTAAAGCAAATTTCGATATACCTCTCCATAGGGAAGCAGTTGTCGATTTAATGAATACCTATGCCCTTGATTCTATGGGAGGAGGGGAAGAATTATCGGATTACGTCAAAACTAACTTAGTTAGTGAATTGGCAAAAAGAAAATCTATTCATACAATTTTAGCTTTTGTAGATCATAAACCAGCAGGGTTAATAATTACGATCGAAGGTTTCTCAACTTTTGCCTGTAAACCTTTATTGAATATTCATGATTTAATCGTTTCCCCTAATTATCGTCGTCGGGGTATCTCTAAATTATTATTACAAAAGGTTGAAGATATTGCCCTTGAGTTAGGATGTTGTAAACTCACTTTAGAAGTATTAGAAGGAAATTCGATCGCACAATCGGCTTATAAAACCTTTGGTTTTGACGGTTATCAGTTAAATCCTGATATGGGTAAAGCGTTATTTTGGCAGAAAAAGTTACAATGAAAAAAAGGTTTAAGGAAATAGATAACAATGGTAGCACAAGTACAAATTCCCACTAACAACGAAGTAAAATTTATCCCCAAACCTGACGTTAGCAATTTAATTACAGAGGATGATACACCAGTGGATAATTTTGGTTCAGAAAAACAACAAAGATTTTTAACGAACATTCTTTATAATGTCAGAAAAGAACAAGTTTTTTTAGCCTGTGCCAATGTTGGTATTTATTATAATATAGGTCAACCTCCCATCGTTCCCGATTTTTTCTTGAGTTTAGATGTGACAACTCCACCCAATTTGTGGGAAAAAAATCATCGTTGTTATCTTGTTTGGGAATTTGGAAAAACTCCTGAAGTTGCGATCGAAATTGTCTCGAATAAAGTAGGAGGAGAATTAGATGAAAAGCTAAAAATTTATCAAAATATGAGAGTCATTTATTATGTTGTTTTTGATCCTCAAAAATATTTAAGTGAACAGGTTTTAAGGATATTTAAACTCATGGGAATAAATTATCAAGAAACCTCAGAAACTTGGTTAGAAGGAGTTAATTTAGGATTAACTTTATGGGAAGGCGAATTTGAAAATTTTAAGGGTGTTTGGTTGCGTTGGTGCGATGAAAATGCTAATTTACTTTTGACAGGTGATGAATCGGCACAAAAAGCCGAAAAAGAATTACAAGAATTAAAAGAAAAATTGCGTCAACAAGGTATAAATCTTGATTAAAAAAGATATTATCTTAGGTGTTAGGTATGAAGTTAAATTTAAACTATTTAAGTTAAATTTTTAGTGTACGATCGCATTCTATTTTTTGATTCGATCGAACTTCGGATTAACCCCGAAATATTTTTTAAAAGCCTTAGAAAAAGAAGGTAAACTAGCATAACCGCACATCTGAGCAACATCTGTTACTTTCATCTTTTTTTGTGTTAATAAACTGTGGGCATACTCCATTCTTTTACCGTGTAAATAACCGAAAATTGTGGTATTAAATAACTCCTTAAAACCAGACTTTAATTTATATTCATTAATACATAATTGACGGGATAATTCTTTTAAACTGGGAGGATTTTGTAAGTTTTTCTCCATAATATTTTTTACTTCTTCTAAAGCGATAATATCTTTTTTACTGAGAGAAGATTGTTGATAAAATTCTTCTTGATTATTATTTTCTCCTAACCACAAAGCAAATAATTCTAAAGCCTTGCTTTCTAAATAAAAATTTCTAGTAAATCCCTGATAAGGACAATTTATAATCTGATTTAAAGCACTATTCATATTAATATTATTTTCTCCTTGACGATAATAAGGAGGCACATTTTTACCCTTAATTAATAGTTGCAATTCTGAGGGTAAAGTATGGCAAGAATCTTGACACATTTCTCGTAAATTTTCCAATGAAATCCCTACTCTAACTTTCAAAATTCGATCGCCCTTTTGCCAATATTCTGTTTCCTGACGAGAATCCCAAAACTCAATATAATTTTTTCCTGCGGTTTCTAAAACATAATCTGTGATGCCATGATGGATAGTTTTAACATTACCTGAAACCACAAAGTTAACCACAAAATGATCATCATTTTGATCATTATATTGACTGGTTAAAACTATATTTTCATACATTTGATAATCAGAAATTTCTAAATATAAACCATTGCGTAAAGGGATATATTTTTCAGTAGAATATCCTAATAAACCTTTTTCACGCCAAATCAATTCTTTTTCTCCTGATGAAGTAATGAAAGATTCTGATTCTTGTTGCCAATAATTAGCCCAATTAACAGTTGAAAGTTTAATCATTCTTTTCTATGGTTGATTTAAGGATAAAATAATATTTCTCTAGTTGCTTTAGCAAACTTTAGCTATTAGCTTTGTCAATTTATTGCAAAGTGAGTTATGAATCAAAACCGTTATGAAAAAATAATTTATCACTCAAAATAATTAACCCACAATGAAATAAATTTCATTGTTAAAAGCATAACTCTACTCAAGTGAGTTCACAAAAATATTATCATAATTATTAGTATTAAATAATCAGTTAAAAATTAATTTTCTCTTTCAACGATCAAACTATTTAAGGTTAATAATTGCTCTAATATATCTCCATTTTCATCAAAATTATAGGCTTTAATTACTAATTTGTCTAACTGTTGATGAAGTTGATATAACTTACTACTAGGCTCATGAAAAAAGGCATTATATAACTGAGTAATTCCCCATTGTTTTTTATTCATTTGTTCTGTTCTATAATCGTGCAATTCTACCATTTTATCTCTTATTTGTTGCACAATTTTATTACTCCCCTCGCTCTTTGGGAGAGGGGTTGGGGGTGAGGGAAACGGGAAAGTTTCAAAACAAGTGGTATTAGTATAAGCGGTATCAGCTTTTAATGTTGAACATTGAGCTTTAACCCAAATACGATGGATTTTTGAGGTTAAAATACCTAAAATATAAAAATCATCAGAAGCAATAATCACTGATTTATCTCCTGCTAACCATTCAGTATTAAAAGGAATAAATATCGCCCATTTAGACACTCTAGGCACAGCAAAACACATGGATAAATCTTTAATAGCCTTTCTTAAATTAGGGCGAGGTGCGAATAATTGCCACCAAATTTCTCTCGCTCTTTTTGCTCTATTATTCAACCTTTCTGGCTTAACATTTTCTTGAAGATACTGAAAAGGTAACTTATAATCACTAGCAGATTCAAGACTTAAATCATTAAAATCAATAATCCATCTATCAGGTTTTCCATGAGGATTACTTGCTAAATTATCTCCCATAGAAAATAGTTTAATTACTTCTTTATTTTTACTATCTTTTACTATCAATTCTTTAGCTTGTTTTTCAGTAATAATAAAGCCTTTTCCTACGAGTAAAACTCCTTGAAAACAGATATTTTGATTTATCTTTAATTTTTTAGCTTGAGTAACATCTATTTCCGAAGTGAGAGAGGAATTAATACTATTTACTGAATAATTATCTAAGATATAACTATTAGGAATAATTTTACACCAATTAACAATACTAACATGAACATTTGCCTCCCCTGACCATTCTTGAGTAGAAATTGCCTCGTGAATATAGCCTTTATTTTGCATAATATAATCAAGGGATGCTTTACGGCTTTTTCCCTGAGAAATAGAGTTAGTCGCTACTAATCCCGCCCTGCCATTTTCTGTTAAATTATCATGGGCAATTCTAAACCAATAACTACAAAAATCCACTGAGTCTTTAACATCATTAAACTTACTAAATATTTTCTCTACATATTCATCGCTTAAATTTAATCTCATGTGTTTTCCTCCTAAAAAGGGAGGATTTCCGATAATTGCATCGGCTTTTATCCAGTCACTAAATAAAGCATCTGTACAAATTATGTTATTATCTAAACTGTCTAAAGGTAACGCAGGTTCGGTTAAATTAAACTTGTCGATCGCAACTTTTCTCGCTATCATTAAAGTTACCTTTGCTAACTCCACTGCGAAGGGGTTTATATCCATACCATAAAACTGATTTGGAGTCACAAAACTCATATTAATTTGTTGATTTTTACCCTTATTTTTATCCTTAATTTTGTCTAACAATAACTGTTCAATTCTTTTTAATTCTTGATAGGCAACGTAGAGAAAATTTCCACTACCACAAGCAGGATCAAATACTTTATATTCCTGTAATTTGAGTTGTAAATTAGTTAATTCTTTGATGGTATTTGCACTGTCGATTAATTCTTCCCAATATTTACTAATAGTTGGGCGCACAATTTTCATAATATCCGCTTCAGAAGTATAGTGCATTCCGTAACTATGTCTCTCTTTAGCGTTAACTGTGCCTTCAAAAATATTTCCGAAAATGGCAGGGCGAATTTTACTCCAATCCTGCTTCGCAACGGTTGCCAATATCTCTAATTCGGGCTTGGTAAGTTCGATCGGTTCTACTATACTGAATAAACCACCGTTAAAGTATTCGACTCCTTGATATTTTCCTGCGGGAGTGACTCCTTTGTTATTCATTTCACGGAATAAACCACCTAATATATCATAACTACTCGCACCTTCTAAGCATTCTTCTACACAACGCAGAAATAAATCATTGGGTAATAATCCCCTATCTTCGGCAAACATTGCCAAGACGCATTGGAGGATAAAGCGTTGAATTTTGAGGATAGGATTTGCCCCTAAATCCCCAAGAGTGGGGACTTTTTCCGTTGTCACTCCCCCAGAATTGGGGGTAGGGGGGCGAAAATTAAGTCTTTGTTGCAAGATTTGGAATAATTCCCCTAGTCGTCTCCCTGCTTTTTCGGTAACGTCAACTTGATTGTTATTAAAGATGGGTTTACTTTCTACCCTTGCCATGAAGTTAAAGGCGGAGTAGCGTTTGCCTAAATCTTCTAGCTTGACTGTATCTACAGGTTCATCTAATTGTAAGTCAAAATCGAAAATCCAAAATTCATCAAAGTTGCATAATATCACATAACGGGGTCGATCGGGTACAAGTCTTGACCAATATTCAAAGGCTTGGGCATAATGTTTCGATAAGTCCTCCCCTCGCTTTTTCATCTCAATCAGTAGCTTAGGTTTCCAGACTAAATCAGCAAAACCAGTATTTTTCTTTTTGCTACCCTTTTTAATAGCTTCTTCGTATTTTGCCCCAGCTTCCAATGCACCATCATAACCGAAAGCCTGAAAAAATCGATCGAGAAATATTTGGGCTTCTTTCCTTTCTTGTCCAGTTATATGTTGTTGACAAAAGGTAATAAATTTTTCGAGGTTATCTTGATGGTTGTCTGTCATGGAAAGGCTCGATCGTACTAAACTACTTTGTATTATAACTCACAAGTAGGGTGGATTAGCCGTGAAAAAAAACCAAAAAATATATATAGATAATTACCCTTTCACCCTTTCTCCTTATCACCCTTTTCCCTTTCCTCCCTTAGAGGCTAATCATATCTTAATTCAGCAACACCTATGGGAAAAGAATTATAAAACGTTGTTGATATAACTTAAATCCTAAACTAAATGATTTATGAGTTTGTTCAATTACTTCTATTTGAGTATTTTCTAAGATACTTTTAACAAAATTTGTCGTTCTTTTTTTGAGATTATAACCAGATTTTGAATAAAAAGCTAACACTTCTGTTAATACTTCTTCAGTGTTGACAAAAGTTATTTCTGAAAGTAAATAACTGATTTTTAAGACTTCTTTATGCCAATCATCTTGAGGATTAATTAAAGCTACCCAATAGAAAGTATCTACAAAAATTTTTCTCATGGGTTAATCTATTTATTTATCTTAGGTGTTCCATAAATATAATGATCATGCTCTAATGCTCCATCTTTTGGCATTTCTGCTTTTTCGGCTTCACTCATATCCTCAATTAAATTTTCAGCTATTTCCCAAATAGGTTTATTTATCTTTTTTTCTTCTTGATTAATTGATAATTTATTTTCTTTTTTAATATTCTTTAAATTATCGTTTTTTAAGATAACAATTTTAACTTCTCCAGCAGTGAGATTAATCTCATCTTCAATTATTAATTCTCCTTTTTCATTAACTATACCTTTAACTTTTGTGGCTTCCATATTAATTTACTTTAATCTGAATTAGAAATTATTATAAATTAATTATATCTCTTTTTTTTTCACTTAATAGATTTATTTCATCAAAGTTTTTTTTTGTTGGGTTAGTGTAACCCAACCTATGAATAAGAAAAATGTTTCAGGGCGACTGAAACAAAAAATATACACAGATTCTGTACACTATAGATATTATTTGTATTTGTGTTTTGTGCCGTATTTCAGTTAGTGAATGGTTATACTAAACACTAACTCAACGGCTTTTTTGTCTAATAAACTTTTCCAGAAATTGGGATAGAAGCCCAAACTACCAAGAAAAAATGTTAATTGTTGGATATGTCTAATTAATTCCCTAAACTCATCCATTCATCGGCTTTCACATTGGCGATTAACTCAAATCCTCCTTTACCGTCAGGTTTTACTACATACGCCATACCTTGAGGTTCTGGATATATACCTGTAGCCGCCTCAAAAAGATCGTCATGACCGACTATAATGGTGTTTGTTCCCATTTTCGGTACTGCGGTTAACATGGGCATTAATTGAGCTTTCATTTGCACAATTTGTTCATCGGTATAGTCTTCGGCTTTCGGAAAATTAAGAGCGCCATTTTTAACATACTTACCAAAAGCTAAATCCGCCGTTTGCCACGCACGGCAATATTGACTAGAAATAACCTCTCCCACTGGAATTTGATACTGACGGAAGGCTTCCCCAATTTGTCTCGACTGTTGCCAACCCACTTCACTTAACATTCTCTGGGTGGAACAATCCCCCATAACTGCGTTAAGCTGATCAGCATAGTCTTTTTCTGTTTGAGCATGACGGAAATAAATTATATATCCCCCTTGACGTAAAGCATTAACTAATTCAGTGCCACTCATGGTGTCTTTAAATTCGGCATTGGCTTTTTCCCCTTCGCTCATTTCTTCATTTTGTGCTATCAAATTAACTGATTCTGCTTTTACAGGAGAATAAGACGCAAGATTTAAACAAAGAAGTAAAGATGTGACAATTAATATTTGTTTTCTTATCATGTTTTTTATTTAATGTTAGTAGTAATGGCTTTAGCCTTTATTTATCAGCACTTTTAGATTCTTCGCTATCGCTCAGAATGACAATTTTGCGTTATTATCAGGGCTTAATAAAGGTGTATTTTTAACTGAGTTAAGAATTAGCATTAACAAAAATATCTCCCTCTCTCCTCATCACCTCATCTCCCTATCTCCCCATCACCCCTTCCCCATCATTATTTTTTATTAGCTGCGATCGCCAAACCAGCCCCTTTAACCTGTCTTACTTCATCCATAACGGCAACTACTATGCCATGATTTACTTTTTCATCGGCATTAATAATAATCATTCCTTGCTGATTCTCAGGGATTAATTTTGTGACTGCACCCTGTAAACTATTAACTTGAATGGGTTGTTTATTTAAGAAAACTTTGCCATCAGGTTGAATGGTGACATTAATTTGGGCAACTTTTTGCGATTCACTGGTGGTTGCAGAGGGTAGATTAACGGGTAAACCTTCCGATCGAATTAAAGAAATACTAGATATAATAAAGAATGCCAAAATAGAGAAAATAGCGTCAATCATTGGCACTATATTAATCTCTCCTTGCACATCTTGCTCTTCAGGTATTCGCATAGGATTTTTCTCCTTTTTCTTCATAAAAACGACGATACAAAAGTTCTAATTGCCCCCCATATTCTTGAATTAAGGCAATTTGACGCAAATAAAATGAGCGAAAAACATTGGCAAACATTAAAGTAACGATCGCAACTACTAAACCCATTACCGTAGAAACTAAGGCTTCACTAATTCCTCCTGTCACCCCTGCGGTGTTTGTGCCTCCAGCATTACCTAACTCAAGGGAGGCAAAAGATTGGATTAAACCTAAAATTGTGCCGAGTAATCCCAATAAAGGTGCGATAGTAATCACTGTTTGAAAAAAAGTGTTAAATCTTTTCAATAAGGGTAACTCCGCTTGGGTAGCAGTTTCTAATGCTAAACGAAATTCTGTTGCATTAGGATTTTCTAATTCGAGGGATTCTAAGAAGATTCTCGCCATAGGTAAATCTATATTTTTACGCAACTTATCAATAGCTGTTACATAATCTGAGCGATAAATTTTTAATACTTCTTTCACTAAAACCTTTTCCCTTGACTTAATTCTCATCCAAAACCAAAAACGCTCTATAATGAGTGCGATCGTAATAACAGAAAAGAATAACAGGGGAATTGAGACGATACCACCTGCTTGTAATAGTTCAATAGTTGACATTTACTTGCTAAAATTTAGTTGCAAATTATTATTAATTAATTTAATATTTTAATATAGCAAAGTTTAACTGTTAACGCAAATAAATAGCAATAGTATCAGAAAATATTTGCAATGTAAGAGTGAAATAAAATCTTTCAGCCCGATTTACCTTAGATAATTGATTCATCATGACTTATTCAGTAACTTGTATTGAGCAACGTCAACAGGAAGCCGATAAAACTCGTCAACTTATTACCGTTGGGGTTCTCGGTTCGATCGCCCTTCATGGTATTATGTTTACCGTGCTAAATTCCATGGAAAAACCTTTGATAGAAGAAATTAAGCCTATAGAATTTATAGTAGTACAAGAGCCTGAAATTAAGCCAGAAGAAAAACCCGTCACGAAACCAGAAGTAAAACCACAACCGCAACCAAAATTAGAGACGGTTAAGCCTCCTTTACCGCAACCAAAAGAAGTAGTTAAATCGCAACCGCAACCGAAATTAGAGACAGTTAAACCTCAACCCACCGTAACTAAAAGGGAAATAACTCCCCCTTCTCCAGCGCCACAAGTTGTAAAAACAACCCCCACTCCTCAACCGCTTATTACCCCAGAAGTTGTCGAAAATAACCCCCAACCTCAAAAAACTCCAGAAATTGTTGAAAATATCCCTCAACCTCAAGTAACATCCACTTCTTCCCCTCTCCCACTATCACCCTCTCCCACTATCACCCCTTCCCCTCAACCTTCTATCACTCAACCTCAAGAGGTTTTAACCAGTAACACTTTAGGCAGAAATAACGCCCCCCGTGCCGTAAAACCTGTTGAGAATAGTAGTAATAACCCTTTAAGTAATAGCTTTAACTCCACTGCAAGGGTAGAAAATAGCAATAGTAATTCAACTTCCACCGTTGCGCGTATGAGTGAAGATACACCCGTTTCCAGTGGCAGACTATCTCGTGGTAATGGTAAAACTCCCACTGCTGTTAATAACACCAATAATCAAGGGGAGGGAGTAGGTAATTTAAGAAATAGCCTGAGTCGTGGCAATAGTCAAAACAGTAACAATAACTCGAAAAATACGGTATCTGGTATTCCTAGCAATATCGCTGCTACCAGTCAATCTGTACCACAACGCCCCCAAGCTAAACCCACTTCTCCCCCCCCTGAGAGTATCAAATGTATTAGTAATTGTAATCCTTCTTATCCTTCTGAGTTACAAGGGGTAGAAGGCAAAGCCACGGTTAAGGTAAATTTGGATAGTAGCGGTAATGTGTTAGGGGTGAGTGTAGTTAATCCCCATAGTAACGGGGAAGTAAATCGACAGGCATTGTTAGCCGCCCGACAAATGCGTTTTTCTTCTCCTAGGGTGAATAATGCTTCGGTGCAGGTTAGTATTAATTTTACTGTAGCTGGGTCAGAGTTCGATCGACTTGCTCGTCAGAAGAAAGAAGAAGCGCAAAGACAGGCAAGATTAAGCGAAGAAAAAGAGCGTCAAGAAAGACAAGCACAACTGGAAAAAGAAAGATTACAACGTCAGCAACAGTTAGAAAAAGAGCGTCAGGAAAGGGAGGCACAAGCTAGAATTGAAAGGGAAAAAAGAGAAACAGAATTGAAAAAACAGCAGGAGTTAGAAGTAAAATCGAAAGAAATATTGCCCACTGAAATACCTTCACCTAACATTGAGGTTCAAGAAAATGACCAAAATTGAGGACTTTGCCCTTGAATTAGAGGTTATCAAAAGGGATTCTCCATCACAAATAATTGTTACTTCTTGTCATAATCAATATGGATAAATCTCAAATATTTGATCCTAATACAGTTATCCTTTTGGCTAATCGTCGTCAAAAGGTGGATTGGAATGAGTTAACTTTTGAAGTTAAAAATCAAGAAGCAATTATTCATTTTTCCCCTCAGTTGGGCAGAGGATATAATCGTCAAATTAGTTTAAGAGGGGGGTTAACCATCGAAATTATTGAGGCACAGTTGAAAGAAACTATGTACTTAGAGCGTAAACATGAAAGTATTTTCCCTCTAACATCACATTTTTATCTTTCAGGAATGTCTGCTGTCAAAACTTTTAATACATCTGAAATTCAACCCAATTATACTGAATCTACGGGTAAAAATTATCTTTACCATTTACCCGATTTAATGGAAATAGAAAAATGGTCTTGTAATACACCTATTAAGGTAATCAGTATTTATGCACCAGTGGACTATTTTCAAGGTTTTTACACAGGAGAAAAAACAAATTCTCATCCTATTTTTAACTTAATTAATGGCGATCGAACTTCTAAATTTCATTTACCATTAGGAAGAAATAATCCTGAAATATTAAGAGCATTATCTCAAATTTATCAATGTCCTTATCATGGTTTAACGAAGCAATTATATTTAGAAAGTAAAGCCTTAGAATTATTTGCTTTACAATTCAGTAGTGTTGATTCATCAATACTTAATCCTCAACAATTAAGTCTCAAAAAAGATGACCTCGATCGAGTAGAATATGCGAAACATATTTTAATTAAATCTTCTCTTAATCCCCCTTCTATCAAAGAATTAGCGAGAAAGGTGGGATTGAACGATCGTAAATTAAAACAGGGATTTAAACAACTATTCGGTACAACAGTCTTTGGTTACTTGTATAATTATCGCATGGAACAAGCCCAAGAATTACTAAGAGATTCTAATTTAACTATAGCCCAAATAGCCCATAGAGTGGGCTATTCCAACCCTGAAGCCTTTAGCACCGCATTTAGGCGTAAATTTGCTCAAAGTCCAAAAAACTATCAATTAAGCAAGTGAAAAATCAATCGAAAATTGAGAATAGTGTTAAGGGGTTTTACGATTATTCAGCAATCCCCACTTACTCTAAATCCAAAGGATTGAAATCAAGATTCGACTTACCGCCATGACGTACAGATAAAATATGAACTAAATCACCGTCAATCATAAAAATAATTCGATAACGATTAGTATTTTTACCATAAATTAGCTGTCTAATCTTCTCCATAAAATCATTATTTTCCCTTGCTAAAGCACAACGTAAAGGTTTTTCTTGCAAAGTGGCAATGGTGTTCATTAAACCACGAAACCACGAATCAGCATAATTGCGATCATATTTTTTCTGCCACAAATAAATTGACTCAATTTCGCCTTTAGCATAGGCTGTTAACTTAACTTGGTATGTCATGTTTTATTTCCATCTCTTTCATAAAATCGTCCAAAGATTGAGTATTACCTTGTTTCACATCAGCTAAACCCCTTTGAATCCCTAAAATTGTCTCAAGGCGATCAATTCTATCTAATAATTGTTGATAGGATATAGCGTCTTGTACGACTATTTCTGCCTTGCCATTTACGGTTAAAATCATCGGGCTACCGCTTTGCTTCATTTGACTGATTAAATCATTCGTATTACGCTTAAATGTAGAAAGAGATTGAATATCTCGACTTAGATTAATCATGAGTAATAATTTTACATTAAATTTACATCTAATTTAGCACACAAAGATTAATGTAAACAAAAACCAACAATACTTTTTTTGAAATTTTGAGATTAAATTTCTATCATATTTCTTGAAAAAGTCCGTTTCACAAAGAAAAAAGTCCGTTTCACAAAGATTAGTATTTCTTCCATCTCTTATCATTGACTCACTTAATAGTAAATATTTTCATTAATTATGAAAAGTGAGGAGCAAAAATAAATGAAGAAAATCAGGCAAAATCTATCGCTGACTGTCTTAACTTTAGGTTTTTTATGTCCATCGGTGTTAGCCCAAGAATCACAGATTATTGAGCAAAATATTATCAATAACTCACCGGCAGAAACGGCACAAGTCAATATTATTGAGATTACCAATATTAAAGTAATTCCCACGGAAGAAGGCATTAATCTTTTATTGCAAACCAATCAACAATTATCCTCTCCTGAAATTTCTATAACAGAAAACGCCCTTATTGCCGATATTCCTAATGTGGTGCTGAATCTTGCTACTGGAGAGGAATTTTTGCTTAGTAATCCCGTAGAAGGTATCCCTTTAATTAATGTGGTTAATTTGCCCGATAATCGAGTTAGAGTAACTATTACAGGCACGAACGCTCCCCCGATCGTGGACATTCAAACAAGCCCTTTGGAGACGATTTTAACGGCAAAACAAGGCACATCTACAGCACAGACAGAGAGTTCGATCGAAATCATCGCTACAGGAGAAGCACCCCAAGAAAATAATTATTTTGTGCCTTCTGCCACCAGCGCAACTCGTACGGATACCCTAATTCTGGATACACCTCAATCCATTCAAGTTGTACCCCAACAAATATTAAGAGATCAACAAGTGATTAGGGTAGATGAAGCCTTGCGTAACGTTAGTGGTGTAATAGGTAATTTGAATCCCTTTGGGGTAGCGAGTAGGTTAACCATTAGAGGTTTTACCACAGATAACTTTACTGGGGGGGCGGTTTTTCGAGATGGTTTTAGAATTAATAACAATTTCGGTTCTCAGGAAACTGCTAACGTAGAGAGAATCGAAGTATTAAAAGGACCTTCTTCCGTGCTTTATGGACAAAACGATCCGGGGGGTATTATTAATTTAGTGACAAAACGTCCATTAGCTGATCCTTTCTTAGAAGCTAAATTTCAACTGGGTAGTTATGGTTTAGTACGTCCTCAATTCGATCTCAATGTACCATTAACAGAAGATAAAAGCCTATTATCTCGTTTAAATTTTGCCTATCAGAATGGTAAGACTTTTCGAGACTTTGACACGGATACAAAAAAAATATTTATAGCTCCCGTTTTAACGGCTAATATCGGAGAAAAAACGAAATTCTCAGTCTTAATGGAATATTTAGACGAAGATTATTCCTTTGATTTAGGTTTAGTTGCTCAAGGAAATAAAATTGTTTCTGTACCCCGTGAAAGGATTATCAACGAACCCAATGACGTAGCTACCAATGAATCTATTACCGTTGGTTATGATTTTGAACACCGATTTAACGATGATTGGAGATTAAATCATGGTTTTCGTTATATGGGGCAAAGCTACAATGTCAATACTGTCTTACCCTTTAATTTTGACGAAAAAACAGGGGATTTACTACGCTTTTTTGCCCAGAGAAATTATCGTGCTGATGATTATAGTGTTAATACGAGTGTGCTAGGTAAATTTGAGACAGGAAATGTTAAACATGAGTTACTGACTGGAGTTGATTTGAATTTTAATCGTCTCGATGATCAAGGTACAAAAATAGATATTTCTAAACCAACGCCCATTAATATATTTAATCCCATTTATGGATTAGTTCGCCGTCCAGATTTAACTAATGTTCCTATTTTTCCGCCCTTTAATACGGAATATGATCAAGTGGGAGTATTTTTACAAGATCAAATTTCCTTTGGTGAACAGTTTATCTTATTGGCTAGTTTGCGTTATGATGACGTTACTTTTCGGAATACTGCTCAAAATACTAGCCAGTCCAATAATAACTGGAGTCCGAGAATTGGGGTAGTTTATAAACCCATTGAAACGGTGTCGATTTATGGCAATTATTCTCAATCTTTTAAACCTAACTTGGGGCAGACTGCTAATGGTGATACCCTTGAACCAGAGAGGGCGGAAGGTTTTGAATTTGGAGTAAAAGCGGAGTTTTTAGAGGGAAAATTATTAGCCACATTAGCTTATTTTGATATAAGTAAGAGAAATGTAGCCACCAGTGATCCTGATAATGCTTTTTTCTCAGTGACGACAGGGGAGCAACGTAGTAATGGTATTGAGTTTGATATTGTGGGGGAAATATTGCCCGGATGGAATATTATCGCTAATTATGCTTATACGAATGCCAGAGTTACTAATGATAATACTATTCCCATCGGTAATCGTTTGTTTAATGCTCCTTATAATAGTGCCGGATTGTGGACTACCTATCAAATTCAAGAGGGAGATTTGGAGGGTTTAGGTTTAGGTTTAGGTTTTAATTATGTGGGCGATCGCGCTGGAGATTTAGCCAATAGTTTTGAGATTGATAGTTATTTTGTGACAAATATGGCGATTTTTTACGAGAAAAATGATTGGCGTGTGGGTTTAAATTTTAATAATATATTTAATGCAGAATATATTAGCAGTACCAACAATTCCCGTCTATTTGGTAATTCTCCGGGGCAACCTTTTTCTGTAATTGGAGCATTTTCGGTTAAGTTTTAAGATGTTTTTAATAGGTTCGATCGTCTAATTTTTTAGAAAAAATTTTGTTGGATTACGCTGTGGCTAATCCAACCTACTAATAGATTAAGTAATTATATGAAAAATTTTAACTATTTTCTACTAATAATAATTAGTTTTTTTTTGATTTCTTGTAATAAAAATATTGAGATTTCTAACTCTAACAATAATAATGATAATGATAATTGTCGTGAAGTTAGTCATAAAATAGGGAAAACGAAAGTATGTGGCGAACCTAAACGCATTATAGCACTTGGTCCTAATGTTTTAGAGCATCTTTTAGCCTTAGAAATTCAACCTGTAGCATTCGCAGATCAAGTTAATTTTTCTAGTCAAGATTATACGAATCCTGTTCAACAAATTCCCTATTTAGGAAAGTATCTCAATGAATCGATGACGAATGTAGGACTTGCTTATAGTCCTAATTTGGAAAGTATTTTAAAGATGAAACCTGATTTAATTTTAGGCATTGAAAGTAATAATGCCCAACAATACAAAACTTTATCAAAAATTGCTCCCACTGTTTTGGTAAATTGGGCTGATGGGGAAGAAAGTATGAGGGCGATCGCACAGGCGTTTAACAGTGAAATGGAAGCGGAGAAAGTATTACAGACAACGAAAGCCAAAATAACGGAAGCAAAAACAGAATTTACTCCCATTGTCGAGAAATATCCAAAAGTGCTTTTACTTCGGGCGACAGGAGTGCAAGAGTTTGTTTCTGATAATTCGAGAGGGTTATGTAGTTCGTTAGTCAAAGATTTGGGATTTGAATTGGTATCTCCTCAGAAGTCAAATTCATCACCATCGGATAGTTTTACCACGATTTCATTGGAAGTATTACCACAATTAGAGGAAGCGGATTTAATTATCTTGCTAGGTTATGACTTTACTCAATTAGAGACTCTGACAGATATGAATAATTTTGGGCAACATCAGGTGACAAAATTACAAAAAGAATGGTCAAAAAATGAGATTGCGCAATCTTTATCAGCGAGTAAAGAAGGAAAAGTTTATTATATTCCTGCTTATTTATGTTTCGGTTTAACAGGTGCGATCGGCACAGAATTATACCTTAACGAGCTTAAAAAACAACTACTACCGACATTATAACCCTTTGCGTGAGATATTTTTTAATTAATGTGAAAACCTTTATTATTCTTTGGTTTGGGCAATTATTTTCCTCAGTGGGTAGTGGAATGACTTATTTTACCCTAACTCTGTGGGTATGGCAAAAAACCGAATCAGCCACCGCCATCGTACTTATCCTTGTCTTTTATCAATTACCCCAAGTTATCATTACCCCTTTAACCGGTATTTTAATCGATCGAATTTCCCGAAAACAACTATTAATTATTAGTGATACAGGTTCAGCTTTTTGTACTCTTTCCGTGGGGATTCTTGCCTTTTTGGGGATTTTGCAAGTATGGCATATTTATCTTATTGCTTCGATTATTGGTTGCTTTGGTAACATTCAATCCCTTACCTACTCTACTCTTATACCCTTGATTTTGCCCGAAAAACATTATACTCGTGCCAGTAGTATGGGTTCGATGGTGGCTTATGGTGCAGGAATTATCTCTCCGGCTTTGGCAGGTGTTTTATTTCCGATGATAGGTCTATTGGGTATTACCTTAATCGATATGATAACATTTTCGATCGCATTTTTTTCTATCCTGATTATTCATATTCCCCATAGTATCAAACAAGATCAAGAAAAAGTAGATCATATTCATAACTTAACCTTTGGATTCCGCTATATTTACTCCCATCCTGAATTGCTATCAATGGTGATTGTCATATCTTTATTTCGGTTTTTTGGGTACGGGTTTCAGTATGTTAATTTTAGCTTTGATTTCGATTCCTAGTTTGTGGATTGTACTTCGATTTACATGGTTATTTCAGCACCCTTTGATGATTAGTTCTTATATGGCAATATGGTATGCTGAAATTCCTCATCATTTACAAGGTAGGGTTTTCGGTGCTGATTATCTCATTGGTATTATCGTTACAACTTTCTCTAGTTTAACCGCAGGAGTGTTGAGCGATCGAATTTTTGAACCCTTAATGAAGTCTCAATTTTCCTTAACTTCAGGTAGTGGTATGGCTTTATTGATAGGAATAAGTGCCATGATGATAATTTTAGTTAGCTGTAAAGTTACAAAATTTCTTGATTAATCATAAATTAATTCAATTAGAAATTAAGACTTAAAGCGAAAATCTATATATTAAGTTCCTCAAAAGTTACTATTTTTGTACCGCAAAACAAGGATTTTGCCTATAACTAAGTCCATGTTTATTGTCATTTTATTTGCTAAAGATTCTTAATTAAGATAACATATAAATTAATCATAAAATCAATAAATCAACTCTGCATTAGTCTTAAACATCACATCAAAAAAGCAGAAATTCAGTATTATGAAAGCGAAAAATCTCTTATTCACATCTTTACTTAGTGTAATCCTTAGCGAATTTACTATGACATCATTGCCTATTTTTGCTAATACCATTACCCTTCCTGATGGTGGTAAATGCGAAGGTAACGTTTCGGGGGGTAATCTCAACGGTGAGGGCAAATGTACTTTTAGTAACGGCGATCGCTACGAGGGTAATTTTGTCGAAGGTGAAAAACAAGGTAAAGGCAAATATACCTTTGCGGATGGTGGTTATTATGAAGGTGAATTTCAAAAAAGTCAATTTGAAGGGCAAGGTATCAGAGTTTTTGCCGAAGGGGATAGATATGAAGGGTTATTTAAAAAGGGTAAATTAGAGGGGAAAGGGGTTTATATATCTGCTGAAGGTAGTCGCTATGAGGGAAATTTTGTTAACGGTTTACCCCAAGGGGAAGGTAAATTTATCTATAGTAACGGCGACACTTGTGCAGGGATGGTGACGGATGGTAAAATCAACGGCAAGAGCATTTGTACTTACGCCAATGGCGATCGATATGAAGGGTTATTAGTAGATAATCAACCCCAAGGGGAAGGAATTTATACTTTTGCTGATGGTGGTAGTTATAAAGGCACTTTTCAACAAGGAAGAATAACAGGTAAAGGTGTCAGAAAATATGCTAGTGGTGATAATTATGAGGGAGAAATCAAAGATGGTATTCCTCACGGCAAGGGTATTTATAAATTTGCCGATGGAGGAGTGTATGAGGGAGATTTTGACAACGGGAAGCAGGTGGGTAAGGGGATTTATAAATTTGCTAATGGTAATCGTTATGATGGTGAATTTGTCAATGGACAATTTGAAGGTAAGGGCATTTTTACCTTTGCCAATGGAGATGTCTGTCAAGGCACTTTCAAAAACAATCAGTTAAATGGTAATGTTATCTGTGATTATGCCAACGGTGATACCTATAAGGGCGAGTTTGCTAATGGTAAGAAAAATGGTAAAGGGGTTTATAATTTTGCCGATGGTACAATAATTGATGGTAATTGGAAAGATGATCAACCTATTTAGGAAATTTAGAATTTAGTGTGAGGATTTAATATTTATAAATCCATCAAAGTCAAGCATTGGGAAAAATGTTGCCATTCTTTATGATGATTTTATAATTGACTTAGCTTTAAAAGCTCAATGTAACTTTATCATCAGCTATAATAAAAAGCATCTCAAAAATGTCATAAAACTAGGGATTAATATTTTAAAACCTAAAGAATTTTTACAATTATTAGGAGAAATTTAACTATGATTATTAATGCTCAAATTTCAGATTCTTTGTATGAAAAAATAAAGAATATATCTAGCCAAGAAAATATGTCTATAGATGAGTTAGTTAATATTGCTTTATCTAATCAATTATGCTATATGGATAAAAATTTTCTAGCAGAAAGAGCAAAAAAAGGTAGTTGGGAAGATTTACAAAATGTACTTACTAAAGTTTCAGAGCAAGAACCAGAGGAGTTCGATCGAATCTAAACCTCCTCCGTTTTGAATTGACTATAACCCTCATAGAAATAACTCACATCAATGCCCTTCATAAAGATAACACGGTCATTTATCTTGTCAGTGAGAGCTTGTTGTAGTAAAACTTTGATTTCAACGTCTTTAACTACACTGCGTTGCATAGCAGAAAGATAATCCTCTTTATCCACCAAATTCCAGTGAATAACCTGTTTTATGGCGG
Organism: Geminocystis herdmanii PCC 6308; assembly: GCF_000332235.1. Classification (NCBI taxonomy): domain Bacteria; kingdom Bacillati; phylum Cyanobacteriota; class Cyanophyceae; order Chroococcales; family Geminocystaceae; genus Geminocystis; species Geminocystis herdmanii. Next base: position 3,437,584 of record NZ_CM001775.1, read on the forward strand.
TTTTCAGCATGACATCAAGCCAAATACGGGAAGCTCGTCCGTTGCCCTCACGGAAGGGGTGGGCGATATTCATTTCTACATACTTTTCAATAATTTCGTCAAAACTACCGTGAGCCATATTGTCGATATGCTTGAGGGATTGTTCTAAATACATCACAGGAGCAAAACGAAAATTGCCCTTAGCAATATTCACCTTACGGATTTGTCCGGCAAAATCATAAACATCGCCAAATAAATAGCCATGAATGAAAGCAAGTCCTGCAAATGTGCCAACCTCTACCTTAGTAATATCCCCAGAGTCAAATAGTTGTTTAGCCTTTGGTTTACTGATTTTTTCCTCAGCTTTTGCCAACTCAACCTGATTAGTGATGTTTAGTTTATTGGTTAATGTCATAAATTAACATAATATATGTTCTTTCAGCAGTGCCATATCATCTTTAGAAATAATGGATTTTAACTTTCTTATTGCCCCAATAGTGATATTATGCAACCCCAAAAACTCTAATCCAACAACATTATTATTCTCATCATAATCCACTACAATCCCTTTAGATATTTCTTCCGATTCTAATACTGCCTCATTTTTTAGCTGAAAATAGATAGCATCCACTTCAGGATCATACTCACTTATAGAAATCATTTTTTATAGCCTCTATCAAAATAAACTGTAATGATTAACGGGGGATTTTTCCTATGATTATACACAACTTTTAAAGCCCTATTTCCGTATTCAGGAATAGACTTCCAACAACAAGTTTCAGCTTCAGATACACTCTCACTATTGAAAACTACTATTTTATCTGGACTTTTTAATGTTTCTTCAATCCATTCTAACTTTATTTGATTTCTACCGTATGACTTTAGTAGAATATGGATTTAGGCAGTGTAAACAAGAATTAGGATGGAAAGATTATCGTTTGACAAAAATAGCAAAGTATTGAAAAGTGGTGGGGTATAATAAATAGTATTTATACCATGGTAAGTTGGCAAACAGAACCATTTAAAAAATTACTATTTTCCGAAGCTGAAAAAGAAGAAGAGGAAGAAATAGAAGAAATAGAAGAAATAAATACTTGGAAAAAAAGTTTAAAGAAAATAGTAAGGATGATTGAACCATTAATCTTATTTTGGTTAATAACACCATGGTTAAAAATGGTAAATTCATCAGGATTATTAGAAGGATTGAATAATTTATTATCGATCACTCATGGTTCTAAATTATATTTTCCTACAGGATAATTGTTTCTATTTTTTGATCGTTGATTCGGAGTTTGACAAAAGAGGGATATATACTTCTGGAAAAAAGAAGTCTAAAAAATGATTGAAGTAATCCCCGATCGCCTCCTTCCAAGGTTCATCATAATTAGCGTTTATTTCTGTCATCAATTAATTAATTGTCAGATTTATTCAAGTATTGTATCTAAGAACGATCATATTCTTGAGGATGTTGGGTTACACTTCGTTAACCCAACCTACAGTTTGATAGGTTTCGATCGATTTTGGAGAAGTTCGATCGTCGGGATAAAATTATATTTTATTAGTTGCTTTAGCTATTAGCATAGGCAACTGTTAATTCTTCATTGTTAAATAAGCCAGGGCGCTTTGATATTGCAAATCTTTTTCTGTGCCAATTTCAAAGTAACTAATCGGTTCTTGGGTTACAATACGATCGGGGGTAATGCCTAATTTATTTATATCCTTATGACTAGGAGTCTCATATTTGGCTACAGTAACGGCAATTCCTGCGCCTGCGGGTAACTCAAAGAGGGATTGAATTAAGCCTTTGCCGAAGGTTTTTTCTCCCATTAAAACTCCTCGATGGTTATCTTGTAATGCTCCTGCAAGAATTTCACTGGCACTTGCTGAACCTTGATTCACTAATACTACTAATGGTTTATCAGTAATGGCATCTCCGTCAGCGTCATAACTACCTAAAATTCCTTGACGATTGACAGTATAAACGATCGTACTAGGCTCAAGCCACAAACGAGCGATGTCAATTCCAGCTTGTAGTAATCCCCCCGGATTGTTTCTCAAATCGAGGATATAACCCTTTACTCCTTTTTTTTCTAAATCAACTATAGCATGGGCTAAATCTTGGGTGGCATTGGCACTAAATTGATTTAAGCGTACATAACCGATAGGATACCTAGGATTAGACTTATCTAAGTTATAGTTTACCGAACTTAGGGAAAGTCGATCGCGCGTTAATTCATAGGTTTTAAGGTTATCCTTGTCTTTCGGTTTAATTTCAAGAATTACATTTGTACCAATTTCTCCCCTAATTTTATTCGCTGCTTCGTCAAGGGTTAAAGTGTGAGTATCAATACCATCAATGGTTATAATTTGATCTCTTGGTTGAATACCAGCTAATTCCGCCGGAGAACTAGGTAAAGGTGTTACAACTTCTAATTGATTATTTTCTGGGTTAATGCTTATCTGTAAACCGATACCAGATAATTCTCCAGAGGTAGTAATTTGTAAATTGTGATAATTTTCTGGGGGTAATAAACGGGTATAGGGATCATCTAAAAGCGCTAACATTTCCCTTATGGCATTATAGGTTTCTTCTCGATCGTGTAAGGGTTTTTTAAGAAATTCTTGTCTAACTTGCCACCAATTTTGATGATTAAAAGAGTCATCTACATAAGCCTCATTTACCAAGCGCCACGACTGCAATAAAATTTTTTCTTCTTCTGTATAAGCGTTAGCTTGGGGAATATATAGGAAATTAATACAAAAAATAAGTAGAATGATAACGATATTTACACAGATTTTTTTCATAGGGATAATTAAATTTATAAATAATAAGTATAATTATAAACGAGTTGGCATTTCAAAAGTATTTTCTTGTACTTGTCCCACCTTACCAAACTCTTGAGGTTTTTCACCATTCACACTCACCATTAAACCTCCGGCATTTCCTGCGCGAATAGTCACTTTTTGTTTGGCTACCCACTGTTTTTCTGTGCCTTTGGTAAGGATACCCTCAAAAGTCGGTTTACCATCAACGGAAATTCTCACCCAACAATCATCTTTTAAGGCGACTTTAACCGTTAATTCTGTGGGAGTGGGAGGCTTTTCTTCTTTTTTTTCCACAATAGAAATAGCTTCGGGATTCGTATTAACGGGAGGGGAAGGAATGGGAGGATTTGTCTTTGTTTCTATGACTTGTTTTTGGGGTATTTTAGTTTGAGTAAAAAGGGATGATTCTAAGATTGTACTTAAACTTTTAATGGAAAAAAACAAGAGTAAAAAATAAAATATATATAAATGTTGTGGTTTAATATTTAGTCTAAAGTTAAATTTTAATCCTTGAAAAATATACTTTTTAGTCTTTACTTTTGGCATTAATTCTAAAGGAAATTTCTCAGTTAATTCTTCTCCATTTAATTGAAGATAATTAGCGTATTTTTTGATTAATTGTATTGTAAAAACTGGTTCAGGTAAATGGGATAAATCACCATTTTCAATGGCTTTTAAGATACTAATGGGAATGTGTAAGTTATTGGATATAACTGCTCGATCGAACTCTAATTCTAAACGTTTTTCTGTTATTATAGTTGCGATATTATCTAATTGTTCTTGCCTTATTTCGTCATAATTGATAATTTCTATAGCTGGTTTTTTTAAAAAATTCATAATTAATATTGTCCCTATTTAACTATTAAAATAAAAAATAAATTTAAAAATAATCATTAAAGTATAGTAATATTTTTTTCACGCAAAGACGCAAAGACGCAAAGAAGACGCAAAAATTAAATTCTTTTTAGGAATAAATCAATCAATCTTCTCTCTTTCCTCGTCTTCCCTTTCAGCTTATCTCCTCAAATCCTCTATCATGACTTTTTCAGTTTGTTTCAACATTGTAATTTCTTCTTTTGTCAAATGACGATATTTTCCGTAAGGTAATGAACCAACTTTGAGAAATCCGATGGCTTTTCGATGTAAACTAATCACAGGATAACCAAAAAACTCCCCTATATTGCGAATTTGACGATTACGCCCCTCTTGAAGTACTATCTCCATTTTAGTTTGATTATTATGTCTTTGAGTCACGGTTATTTCCGCAGGAAGGGTTTGTTTTCCTTCCCACATAAATCCTTCTGACCATTGTTGTACAATTTTATTGGTAATATTACCTTTTACTGTGACAATGTAGGTTTTTTCTAAGTGGTAACGGGGATGAGTTAAATTCAGAGTCAATTCTCCATCATTAGTTAATAATAACGCCCCCGTAGAATTTCGATCGAGCCTCCCTACCGGATGTAACCCCCTCCCTGATTTTAACTGAGAAGGTAATAAATCCATCACTGTTTTTCTGCCTTCAGGATCATCACAAGTACAAATGTAATCTTTAGGCTTATTCAGTAAAATATAGACTAACGAAGGGCGAAAATTCTTATTTAAAACTTTACCATCAATTTCGATCGTATCTTTTAAAGGATTCGCCTTATCTCCCAACTGGATATTTTCCCCATTAACTTTAATTCTCCCTTGAGAAATCATTGTTTCAGCCTCTCTGCGAGAAGCGATACCCCATTCTCTTAAAATTTTTTGTACTCTTTCCGTCATAAATATTTTTGATTCTCTTACTTTAAATATGATAAATTATTTCTTGAAAAGATGTTCAGTATTAAGGGAAATTGAAAATATAACTAATTCTCTATTCAAGTCTATATTGTAATAATTTTATTCTTTTTATTTAAAATCAATTTTTAAAATTCATGGCAATTAAAAATAAATCAGAAATTATCAGTCATATCCTAACTCCAGCGATTAAATTTTGGTTGCGTAGCCAATTAGAAACCGTAGAAGATTTAACCATGGAAATTCATGCAGGAGATAAGCAAATTTTGACAGGAAAAATTAATCAAGTATCCCTCGAAACCACTAAAGCTATTTATCAGGGTATTCATGTTAGTAAAGCCTCCGTTAATACTGAAAATATTGCCGTTAATTTAGGAGGAATATTAAGGGGAAAACCCTTAAAACTTTTACAGCCAATTTTCGTTAAGGGAGAGGTAATTTTATCTGACAATGACTTACAAACTTCTCTCGAATCTACTCTTTTACATCAGGGATTAATTGATTTAGTTTCTTTACTTTTAAACCATCAACAAATACCAGACTACGAAAAAATTTTAGCTCAATATAACTTTTTTTGGCATAATATCACCCTTAAAGATGATAAGTTTATTTTAACCGCCGTTTTAACTAATTCGATCGAACAAAAATTTAACCTCACCATTACTTCTAACTTAACATTAAAGGACGATCGAACCCTTCTTTTCAACCCCATAGAAATTATTGGCATTCCCACCATAGAAAACATTATTATTAATAACTTTGAAGTGGATTTAGGTAACGATGTCGCCTTAGAAAAATTAATTGTAACCTCTCAAAATTTATCCTGTATCGGTAAATTGAAAGTTGTTAGTGAATAAAAACTTTACTATACAGTATTTTTTTACTTATCAATAAACCCTCTCTCACCCTAGTCAGTAAACTTGGATGTGTTTCACCTAAAACCTAAAACCTAAAACCTAACACCTAACACATCTCCTCATCAGAAGCGTTTTTCAGCAACCCCTAATCAAGGATTACGCTTCACTTTCAATTTGTAAAAATAATAATCCCATGACTACCGCAGGCATAACTAAACCAACGGCAGGTACTAAAATACTAGGTAAAAAAGCGGCTGCAAAATCTCCAATCATGATTGATATGTTCCTATTTTAAAAAATAAAATTAACTTAAAAGGATAATACTGTGAAGTTAGACCAAAAAGGATCAAATATAAAGATTCTTAACAAAAAATCATCATTCACCCTCGATCGAGTTAAAGTAACCTAAAAATAGTTCAATTTTGATAAAAACTTTAAGGAGATTACATAAAAGCAATGAGTATTGACGTAGTTAATTGCGGTAACGATCCTCAAGTAGGAAATTTGTCCACACCTGTAAATGGATCAGCTTTTACCAAAGCCTTTATTAATGCCCTTCCTGCTTACCGTCAAGGTTTATCCGCTAATCGTCGTGGATTAGAAGTCGGCATGGCGCATGGTTACTTATTATACGGTCCTTTTGCCGTATTAGGACCTCTCCGTTTAACCGATTATGGACCTACTGCTGGTTTATTGGCTACTATTGGTTTAGTATCCATCCTCACCATTTGTTTATCTATCTATGGTGCGGTAGGAGTAAGTAAGCCTACTGAAACTTTAACAACTCCTAATGTACCTATGGATTTAGCTACCAAAGAGGGTTGGAGTGAATTTGCAGGTGGTTTCTTATTAGGCGCTTGTGGCGGTGCATTTTTTGCATTCTTTTTATGTGAAACTCCCCACTTAAAACCCTTAATTGAAGTTGCTAGTGGTATTTGGTCATCATAATCATAAACCATTATTAATATAGTAGGGTGGGCATTGCCCACCTTTTTTATTTTATGACATAAAGTATTAAACTCATATCTTACATCTACCCAAAACTTGTAAGAGAAAGTAAAAAAATAAGAAGTAATAAGTAAGGAGTAAGAAGTTAGAAGTAAGGAGTAAGCAGTAAGGAGTAAGAAGTAACGAGTAATGAGTTAGAAGTAAAAAGATATACTTGTGAAGGTCATAATTTGATGTTATAAAAAAACTATTCCCCATTCCCCACTTCCCATTCCTTACTTCCATCAATATCAAATTATTTCCTTGCTGAGGATATTTTCAATTAAATCAGTAATTCGATCGAACTCCAAAGAATTAACAATATTAGATAATCCCTCTTTTAAGTATTCTTTATCAGCAGGAATTTGTTGAATTAAACTTAAAATTAAATCCTCATTTAATTCAATACTAGCCTGATATAATTCTTCCAACCATTCCTCAGACATAATCGCAAAATCCGATGAAATTAATTCCAGAGATTTTTTCGGAGGAGAATTATCGTTTATATCACTATAAATAAAACGAACTCCTAAATGCTGAGTTAACATAGAAAAAATCGTATCCTGACGGAAAGGTTTCCTCACAAAATCATCACATCCTGCTGATAAAATAATCGCTTTTTCCTCCTCTAAAACACTAGCAGTTACCGCCACAATCGCCGTTGCATTACCTTTCACCGTACTTTTAATTATTTTAGTAGCTTCATAACCATCTAATATCGGCATTCGCATATCCATAAAAATTAAATTTGGTTGCCATTCTTCCCATATTTCTAAGGCTTCCTTCCCATTATTTGCTTCCTTTAAAATAAATTCAAATGGAGTTAATAATTTTACTAATAATTGACGATTAATGTCTTTATCATCAACAATTAATATTTTATATCTAGGTTGATTTTTTTCAATGCCAATTACTTGAGAAACTATATTATGAGAATTTACTTCATCAGAAGAAACTGATTTAGTTTTGATAGTAAAAGAAAAAACACTTCCTTGATTTTCTTCACTAAAAACATCTACTTTTCCCCCCATTAAGTTAACAAACTTTTTCGTTATAGATAATCCTAATCCAGTGCCTTCATTAACTTCTTTTCCTGTTTTAGTTTGAGTAAAAGGTTCAAATAAAGTATCTAATTCTTCGACTTGAATACCTTTTCCTGTATCCCTAACTATAAACAATAATATCAAATTATTTTCATCTTCTTCAATGTTAGATATTTGCAAACATATACCACCTTCTTCTGTAAATTTAATACCATTACTAATTAAGTTTAATAAAATTTGTCTCAGTTTAGGTGCATCAGCTTCAATAAATTGTGGTATATTATCTAATTTTTCGACAATTAATTGTAATCCTTTTTTTTCGCATTTATATTTAAAAATATCTTCAATATCATCTAATAGTTGATAAAGATCAATTTTTTCTACATTTAAACTAATTTTACCTGCTTCAATCTTCGATAAATCCAAAATATTATTAATTAAATTTAATAAATGTTCCCCACTACGATTAATAATATTAATACTATCTTGATGCTCTTGAGGTACATCTTTTGCCCTTAAAATAATTTGAGCAAATCCTAGGATAGCATTAAGAGGAGTACGCAATTCATGACTCATATTCGCTAAAAATTCACTCTTAGCTTGATTCGCTACTTCGGCTTTCTCTTTGGCTTTAGATAATTCATCTGTCCTCGATCGTACTTTCTCCTCTAAGTTTTGTAATAAATCCTGTATTTGTTTCGCCATACGATTAAAAGCCATGGCTAAATTACCTAACTCATCTTTTTGAGTCACAACCACAGGATTATCATAGTTACCTTCTTTGAGACGAGAGACACCTTCATTAAGTTGTAAAATTGGTTGACTGATATAGTCAGTCGTCCATAAACCAATAAAAAAAGAGACAATCAGAGTAAGAAGCCAAATAATTACTGTTATCCTTGTATTTGCTTCAATATCCCCCATTACATCTGCTTCTGGTAATAAAATTACCACTAACCAAGGTTTATTTAAATTACTTTCAAAGGGGAAAATTTGCACAAAATAAGGAATATTATCTAGTTTTACTTGTAAAAATTCAGAGTTTTTAATATTCTTAAAATTACCCAATTTTTGGGTAACTATTTGATAAAGTTCTCTAATTTTGGGTGATTCACTATTAATAATATTTACTCTTTTTGCTTCTTGTTTAAGTTTGTCTGCTTTAGGATTAGTGATAATAAAAGGATGTTCTAAAGAACTAGCTACAATATCTCCTGATGATTCTATAATAAAAATATCTCCAGTTTTACCTATGGATAATTCTTTTAAAAAATTACTAATTAAAGATAGTAATAAATCACTAAATAAAACTCCTTCTAATTGATTATTTTTATCATAAATTGGCACCACCGCAGAAATAGCTAAACGGGGTGTGCCTTGATAAATAAAAATATCACTCCATGTGGCTTTTCCCTCTTTAACTGCTTTTTGATACCAAGGGCGTTGTTGATTGATAAAATTAGGAATTACAGTTTTTTGTTCAAGTCTTTTACCTTGATTATCTGTGCCATAAATTCTTAAATTTAAGGGTGAAGAATCATCCATAATATTAAACTCAATATTATCATTATCTAGCCTTTCTACCCCAATTAAATGACCTTGTTCATTCGCATAACCAATAAAACCAATAGCTCTAAAATTATTAATTTGTTTCCATAAATATTTCTCCATTAAAGGAAAATCATTATAGTTTAACATTCCAAAACTATTATTATCTAAATTAATTTGATTAATTTGTAAAGGAGTTGATAAATAATAGCTTAATTCTTGTTCAACTTTTTCATTAATTTCTATCTGTAACTCTGTGGCTAATTTAGCTACAGCTTTAGTACTATTAGAGAAAGAAATATACCCCACTAATCCAACACTACTAATCATCGGTATAACTAATAATAGAATAATCCGAAAACGCAGAGACAAAAAAAGTAACATAATATTTTAATAAGTTAATTACTTAATTTTAAGGCAATTTTATCTTAGAATGAAAATTATATCTTTATGCAATAAAAAATAAATTATATGAACACTGAATTAACCGATATTGATTATAAGCGTAAAATGCAGCGCCGTAAAGAAATTCAAGAGCAACGTTTAGCTAATATGACGGATGAAAAAGGCTTAATTATTGTTCATACTGGTAATGGTAAAGGTAAAACTACGGCGGGTTTAGGTATGGTAATTCGATCGTTAGGTCACGGTTACAAAGTGGCGATCGTACAATTTATCAAAGGTGCATGGCAACCGGCGGAAAAAGAAGTATTAGAAAAGTGGAAAAATCAATTAGAATTTTATGCTATGGGGGAGGGTTTTACATGGGAAACCCAAGACAGAGAAAGGGATATTTTAATGGCGAATAAGGCATGGGAAAAAGCCAAAGATTTTATCCTTAATGCTGACTATAAATTAGTATTATTAGATGAAATTAATATTGCTTTAAAATTAGACTATTTAAACTTAGATGATGTCTTAAATACTTTAGCCGAAAAACCCGAAGATACCCATGTCATTTTAACTGGGAGAGGTGCAAAACAGGAGTTAATCGACAGGGCTGATTTAGTAACAGAAATGAAACTGATTAAACATCCTTTTAAAGAACAAGGAATTAAGGCGCAAGCGGGAATTGAGTTTTAGGAGACAGGCAGATAGGAAGACAGGCAGATAGGAAGACAGGCAGATAGGAAGACAGGCAGATAGGAAGACAGGCAGACAGGAAGACAGGAAGACAGGAAGACAGGAAGACAGGAAGACAGGAAGACAGGCAGACAGGGAGATAGTTAAAATTTGTTTTTTAATTCTTCATTCTTCATTCTTCATTCTTCATTCTAATAGTGCTTGAGCTTTGAGGATGATTTCTTCAAATTCCTTGTGTTTATCGGATAAAATCGTAATTGCACCCCCAACGCCGATCGAACTCTGATTTGGGGTTATAATAGCGGTACGAATGACGATATTTAAGTCCATAGTACCATTGAGGGCTAAAAATCCGATACTACCCGAATAAATGCCCCTTGCTTCTGTTTCTAACTCGTCTATAATCTCTAGTGTCTTCTTTTTTGGTGCGCCTGTCATTGAGCCTCCGGGGAAACAAGACTTAATACAATCTATGGCGGTGATTCCTTGTCTGATTTTTCCCTTGACAGTGGACACCATTTGATGTACTGTGTTGTAGGTTTCGATCGACATTAATTTCGGTACAGTAACAGTCCCCACTTCACAAACTCTACCTAAATCATGACGCAACAAATCCACAATCATTAAATTTTCCGCTCGTTCTTTTTCGCTAAATTTGAGAGCATTTTTTAGCTGTATATCTTCTGTTTTGGTTTTACCTCTTTTTACTGTACCCTTGATAGGTTTTGATTCTAAAATACCCTCTTTATCTAATAGTAAAAACCTCTCAGGAGAAGAACAAACTATAGTCATTTCTCCCCACTGTAAAAAGGCACTATAGGGCGTAGGATTAATTTTTCTTAACTGTAAATAATAATTTAAAGGCTCGTTAATACTAGGTAAGTAAAGATGATTTGTTAAACAAATTTCGTAACTTTCTCCTTGTTTAATTTTTTCTAAACAAGTTTCTATATTCTCTAAATATTCTTGACTATTTCTACTTAATTTATAACTATAATTGTGTTGATAATTTTTACTCTTAATAGCTGGTTTTGACTTTACTAATTTTAGTTTATTTTCGATGTCATTAAACCATTTATTCGCCGTTATTTCTTGGTTAATTTTATCTAAAAAAATTAAGTAAATTTCTTGACAAATATGATCAAATATGATGGCTCGATCGACAAACATAAATTGAGCATCAGGTAAAGAAGATTGATGTTTATTTTCATAGCCACACAATGCTTTTAACTCATAACCAAAATAACCCATTAAACCACCATTAAAATTGCAAGGCAAATCTTGATTATCCCATCGATAATTATCTAAAATATCCTGTAAAAAAGTAAAAATATCCCCTGTAAAAGTATTAATTTCATTGTTTTTCGTTACCTTAATTTCTTGCTTATTAACATTGTATGCAACTAAAAAACTATTTTCTCCTTGAGCATCCCCCATGTAAGAAAATCTTGATAAACCTTCTTCTACCATACTGCTATCTAACCAAAAACTATGACTAGATTTACTATAAATTTCTTGAAAAACTAGAGAAGAGTCCACAAAAATATCTAACTTTTTACTATAAATTTGATACTCTTTATTAAAAGTTTTGTCTTGACAAGTATCACTATTTATTGTACTGTAACTAATTGATTTTGAGTCAGTTTGTAGTAAGGGTTTTAATCCTTGATGTATTTTATCGTTAGAATTATGATAACTTTGAGTTAAATTATAAAAATTAATTAGTAACTCCTTGCCATATTCAGAACAGATAGATTCAGGGTGAAATTGTACACCCCAAAAAGGCTTAAATTTATGCCTAATTCCCATAATTAAATTATCCTTTGTTGTGGCAATAACTTCTAAGTCTGAGGGGAGAGGATAATCAATAATTAAAGAATGATAACGCACCACTGAAAAAGGAGAAGGAATATTGCAAAAAAGAGACTTTTGTTGATGATAAATCTTACTAATTCTACCGTGAAAAGGCTCGATCGATCTCTTAATTTTTGCCCCATAAAAATAACCTAAACCTTGATGCCCTAAACAAATACCTAAAACGGGAATATTTGCCTTTAATAACACCTCACCGCACACCCCAAAATCGGAGATATTTTCAGGATTTCCCGAACCCGGAGAAAGTATAATATTATCAAAATTTAGCTCATTTATTTCTTGCCAAGATAACTGATTATTCTTAATAACCAAAGGATTTACCCCATTAACTTCCGCTAATAAGTGATAAATATTATAAGTAAAAGAATCAAAATTATCGATGATTAAACTTCTCATAGAATTTTTAAATTAAAAAGATAACTAATAGGTAATGTTCGATCACGCAGTGCCGTTTCACGATCGAACTTTGTAACTTTAAAATAAATTATTGATCAAAATAATGATCCATTTATAGACAAATAACCATAAAATTGACAATAGACATCTAAGAAAAATTAGTAAAAAAAGGGTTAAAACCCTTACTACAAACAAAGAAACAAAGGAGATTTAACACTATTTTTACACCACCATTAGCAAAATTAATCGAACAATTACAAAAGTTACCCGGTATAGGGGCAAAAAGTGCGCAAAGACTAGCTTTTCATATCCTCAAGCGTAGTGACAAAGACGCAGAAAAACTCGCCCAAGCAATTCTTGATGCTAAAAGACAAATTGGTTTTTGTCAACGTTGTTATCACTTGTCAGCCGATCCTATTTGTGAAATATGTCGCAATCCAAATCGAGATCAAAATGTGATTTGCGTAGTAGAAGACTCGAAAGATGTCATCGCCCTAGAAAAAACACGGGAATATCAAGGTTTATATCACGTCTTAGGAGGTGTTATTTCTCCTATGGATGGTATCACCCCCGAACAACTTAATATTCAAACATTAATACAAAGAGTAGGACAAGGCAATATCAAAGAAGTCATCATGGCGATTAGTCCGAATATTGAAGGAGAAACCACTACTTTATATGTGGGAAAACTATTACAACCTTTTACAAAAGTTACCCGTATTGCTTTTGGTTTACCCATGGGAGGAGACTTAGAATATGCTGATGAAGTGACTTTAGCAAGAGCGTTAGAAGGCAGGAGAGACTTAGGTGATTTCTAACAATAAGTGAGTTAGCAGAATTAATTGTCTATTTACATTAAGAAAGGCAAGGGGTAACATGGTATTGGGGTGAACGAAATTTTAGTTGGGAAGATAAATAGTTGGGTTTTTGAGTAATGAGTTAAGAAAACTCCCATCATCATGTATTGGAATAAAACCATGAACGTTCAAACAATTTAAGAACTTTTAATCTATGATTGTTACCAAGCTGTTATATAAAACTTACTCATAGTTACCTATGACGTTTACTTCTTGCTTCTACCAGTCAAGTCGGCTTGATACTGTCCACAAGCGTTGATTCGGGTGTAACCCACCCTACTTTTATTATTCTAATTAATTGATTAATCTTGAATAATAACTAATTTTTTATTTAATTTAATCTTTAAATTAAATAGTTTTAACAGTCTTGGTTATCGACTTCATTAAAAGCTAACATATTTTTAAAAAAATGTCAACCTTTATCCCGTGAGTAGGTATAAACAACTATAATAAACTATTAGTTAACAGTTAAAAGCTCTTTCTAGAGTAAAAAACTCATTACTCATTACTTCAAGTCAAATTTACGGTAATTTACCAACCATTTTTTCCCTCACCCTCTTTGATATTTCCCCTATCTTCACTGATAGACTTTTCATCATGATTTTGTTTTAATGCGTATAATGTATCAACATTAAAATTATTGATTATTAGAATTATGTGTGGAATAGTTGGTTATATTGGTACACAAACCGCCATTGATATTTTAGTTAGTGGCTTAGAAAAGTTAGAATACCGAGGCTACGATTCAGCAGGAGTAGCCACCATCGTCGATAATAAAATTTATTCTACTAGAGCGAAAGGCAAATTATATAACCTTCGATCGAAATTAGAAAAAGAAACCAACACCGCTAAAATAGGTATCGGGCATACTCGATGGGCAACCCACGGTAAACCAGAAGAATATAACGCCCACCCTCACCAAGATAATAACGGTAAAATTGCTGTAGTGCAAAATGGCATCATTGAGAATTATCAAGACTTAAAAAAAGAATTAATTAGCAAAGGGCATCAATTTATCTCCGATACCGATACCGAAGTTATCCCTCACCTTATCGCCCAATATTATAACCCTGACAGTGACGATCCTTTCATGGATGCGGTTAACAAAGCCATTACCTATTTAGATGGTGCCTTTGCCATCGCTGTTTTATGTGCTGACTATCCCGATGAATTAATTGTAGCCCGTCAAAGCGCTCCCCTGACCATCGGATTTGGACAAGGGGAGTTTTTCTGTGCTTCCGATGTCACCGCCTTAGTTAACCATACCAACACGGTTTTATCCTTAGAAAACGGGGAAATTGCCCGTTTAACCCCTTTAGGAGTAGAAGTTTATGATTTCTCAGGGAAACGCCTCCGTAAAACCCCTCGTACCCTCGATTGGAGTCCTGTTACCGTTGAAAAACAAGGCTTTCGTCACTTCATGCTCAAAGAAATTCATGAGCAACCCTCCGTGGTGCGTACCTGTTTAGAAGCCTACCTTAACCCCGATTGGCATAGTGAAACTAACCCCGATGAAAACCCTATTACCCTTAACCTCAAACCCGAATTATATCAAGACTTAGAACATATCCAGATCGTCGCCTGTGGTACATCTTGGCACGCAAGTTTAGTTGGTAAATATTTACTAGAACAAATTGCAGAAATACCTACTTTTGTACAATATGCTTCAGAATTTCGTTATTCTCCCACCCCCATAATGCGTAATACAATTACAATAGGCGTTACTCAATCTGGGGAAACGGCGGATACCCTTGCGGCACTTGAGATGGAGCGTCAACGTCGATCGAACCTCACAACCCCCTATCAACCTCGTATTTTGGGTATTACAAATCGTCCTGAGAGTACATTAGGAAGTATGGTTGATCAAGTAATTAATACCTATGCAGGTATCGAAATTGGAGTTGCCGCCACGAAAACTTTTGTGGCTCAAGTGATTGGTTTTTATGTGTTAGCCCTTGATTTAGCTTGGAGAAGAAAAACCGTCACCCCCTCACGCATGGAGGAGATATTAACAGGTTTATTGCAATTACCCACCCAAATTGAGCAAATTATCCACAGTGAGGAGTCCAAAATTCGGGATTTAGCCCATCAATTCCCTGATACCAGAGACTTTATTTTCTTAGGTAGAGGTATCAATTTCCCCATTGCTTTAGAGGGTGCATTAAAACTCAAGGAAATCAGTTATATTCACGCTGAAGGCTACCCCGCAGGAGAAATGAAACATGGTCCGATCGCGCTTTTAGATGCTCATGTACCCGTAGTTGCGATCGCAATGGGGGGAAGTGTTTATGAGAAGGTGATTTCCAATGCCCAAGAAGCGAAGGCGAGGGATGCCCGTTTAATCGGTGTTTTACCCCAAAACCATCAAGAAGATATGTTTCAAGATACTTTACTCGTGCCTGAAGTAGAAGAAATCTTGTCTCCTATCTTGGCGGTGATCCCCTTGCAGTTACTAGCTTATTACATTGCATCCATGCGCGGTTTAGACGTAGATCAACCTCGTAACCTAGCGAAATCTGTAACAGTAGAATAACGGTAGGGTGGGCATTGCCCACCTTGTGAAAGAATAATATAGTTGGAAACTGAATAATAAACTTGGAAACTAGAGAATAAAGTTGGAAACTATGAAGGTAAAAACCAAACTTTCTCACAACACAATTTTGTTTAAAATGCAAGTCATTACTTCAATACAAACCCACGGCTGGAAGTTCGGGTATCACTTTTCTGAAAAAAGATCCCAAATGGGTTCTATACTTGTATCGATCTTATTAAAATCAACTATAATTTTTTTGACACTGCATATTACAATATTTTTGATAGGTTAATATAATGACAAATTATCGTATTAAACTTTGGAGTTATCCACTATTTCAAATTCCTCTCATCTTACTAGGAATCTGCTTAACTATGTTACTTCTCTTTTGGCTATTGGGTTTTGGCAGACCTCAAGTGGCAGTTGCGATCGCACTCGACGTAAGCGGAAGCACATATGAAAGCAATATAGACAGGTTCAATGCTACTGGTACAATTCTTAATCAGCAAGTAAAAGCAGTACAAGCCTATCTAAAAGAAAATAACCAAGAAACTTTACGCCGTCCAAACCAAGTCAAAATATTTGGATTTGGGGGAGAAATACAACCCTTAAATAACCAATTTGATAGTAATAGTCAAAAAGTAGAAGAATCCTTATTAAAATCATTACAAGAGGATCAAAGTTTACGCAGTGAAGCCATGGGTAATGGCACTGACTTTAACCTAGCTATCAGAACCTCTATTGATTCTTTAAAAACCATCGAAAAAAATTGTAGAGAAATGATTTTAGTGACGGATGGACAAGGTGATGTTTCTCCTACGATCGTAACGGATGCAAAACTAAACAACGTAAAAATTAACGCTATTGTCGTTGGTGGGGAAGCACCTCAATTATTAGGAGCGTCCATTGCTACTGGGGGAACTTATTTATCGGGTAGCACTAGTCAATTAATCACTTTTTTCACTAACAACTTTTTTCAAGAGTTTAACAGTAACTTGAAATGGATTATTTTTTGGTTAGCCATGAGTTGGATTTGCCTAATGTGGGTTTTAGTCCTTCCATTGGATCGATGGGTTTTTCAAGGATTATTCAATCTAAATATAGATCAATCTGGGAAATTAGCTTTATCCAATGCTCTTTTTTGGACAACAGCAACACTTTTTTTCCTTTGGCGTTTTTGGGGTATTCCCTTCTTCTCTGGATGTTAAAAACTTTATCCATAGCATGGCACTAATGCCAATTCAATTAGTGAAAATGTCTAGTGCCATATACAAAAAATAAGAGAGTATGTATGCTATATTCAGAAAGATATAATAGATATAGGGCGGGGATAACTCCTTCCATTGTGATCGGAGTAGGAGGAACGGGGGCAGAAGTATTGTCAAGACTTCGTAGATTGGTAGAAGATACCTACGGTAGTTTAGATAAATTTCCCATTCTTGGTTTTCTCTGGATTGATACCGACAAGCACTATAGAGTAAGTAACTCCAAAGTCGCAGGTAGTGAATTTAAAGATGCTGAAAAATGCCTAGCAACCTTGACAGATACTGAGTTGGAAATCAAACTCAGGAATATAGAGCAGTATCCTTATATTCAAAAGTGGTTTCCCGACGAACTAACAGAACATTTTACATTCGAAAACCTAAACCGCAGTCCTTCTGCAATTAGAGCTTATGGACGGTTTGCTTTTTTTCATAACTACGCCAAAATCAAAGACTCTTTCCTAGGGGCGATTCAAAGAGTCAATGGACACAATAGATATATCTATGATACTTTTGGGATAGAGGTAGCAAACGAGCTTAAAGTATTTATTACTGGCTCTCTTTGTGGTGGTACGGGTAGTGGAATGTTAATTGATTTAGCTTATTGTATTCGTCATTGGCTTCAGTATTTTCCAGTTCCTGACATAAACTATAATGAGATAATCAGCATATTACCTATGCCCAATGCTTTTGCTGGTATTAGCGTGGGCAGTGGCTTAATGGCTAACGGTTATGCGACTTTGATGGAATTAAGTTATTTTTCCGACGATCGCACTGTTTTTGAAGAAAAATATAGTAAAAGTAATCTTGATTTTATTCGCAGTGAAAAATCTCCCTTTGATTTTACCTATCTCGTGGGTACAAAAAATGGACAAACTGAATTTAGTTTAGGACAAATAAGGGAACTTATCGCTCAAAAACTCTTTTTGAATACGACTTCTTATCCCCTTGCTCTTTATCGAGAAGGTATTAGGAATAAATTAGTAAGGGGGGGAAAAGATACACTGGGAAGAGGCTATTCTAAGCAATTTCTGAGCTTTGGTTTATCCACCATTGAAATACCCATCAATCAAATTCGTGCCTGTTTAGGAAATCGCCTTGCGAAAGACTTACTTAATTGGTGGCTTAATGATTCGGTACAATTACCTCCAGAAATGCTCGAATCAGTGCCGAGGGAAATTCTCAAAAGAATGCGCCTCACAGAAACAGAACTAATTACCGATGTAACAATGGTGAAAGATCGCCCCTTATCTGTCTTCATCACTCAATGGCTTAACCAAATTCGGGAAGAAATTACCGAAAAAAATCTTTTAGAATGCACCAAAACAGGTTTCAGTATCATAGGCACAGAAAAAGGGAAAATTCTCACCTTTATTCCATACCTTCAAGAGAAACTAGAAATTTTCCAAGCCGAAAACCTTAAAGACAACAGCCCCGATCGCACCTTACATGGGGAATATCATCAAATCATGTACTGCAATCAAGATAACATTATTATCAGAGGTTGTGAAGCTCTGGAAAAAGAACTCTATCAAATCTTAGACGATCGTAATCGAGGAGTGAAATTTGCTGAATTATTCTTAATGGCAATAGATCAATTTTTTGACGAAACAATAGCACAACTTGAAATGGAAATAGAATTTGAAAGAGCGATCGAACTAGAATACTATAAAAACTATGAAGAAATTAAACTAGACTTTAACGAACTAAAAAATAAATTTGGTATCACTAAACAAGCCAAAATGGAACAGTTGTGTGAAACCGCATTAACCGCCATAGAAGATACTATTAATATCATAATCAGCAAAAAATCACGAGTTATTGCTTTAGAGATTATTGAGCGTCTTCAACAGCACCTTAAATTCTTGCAACGTCGCTTTGAGCATTTCCGCCAGATTACTATTAAATTCAGAGATTATTTCAATCATAAATCACAAGAAGAAGCCGACAACGCTGATACCCTTGAAATCAATGGTCTTAAACTGTTCGATCGACAAGAATTAAACGATCTTTATCAAGATTTAATGGAACAGTTAGCAGGAGGTTATCAGGGTGCTAGAACTGCTTATGACCAGGGATTAGACTCTATTTGTGGAATCATCTCTGATGACATTCTCAACCAAGCAAGTCCTTTGTGGAAAGAAAACCGTCAAGCCGATGAAATCATGCGTCTTTTTGATTTAACCGCCATACAAGAAATAAATCATCCTGACTTACAAAACATTATTTATCAAAGAAGTAAAAAAGTCATTGAACAAGCGCCCGAAGCCAGTAAGATTAGAACCGAATTATCCTCATCGACTCGCTTCGTCAAAGTATATAATGATCCCACTGAACGAGTGGAAAAGATTCGTCTTGTATATCAACAATCTCACCCCATGATTATGCTCAATCGACCTATTTTGGATGGTGCAGGTTTTACTCCTTATAAATATACCGACGTGGCTATACTAGGAGGATTCAATACCACCGATAATGCGTCACAAAAGATGTTACCCATAATTCAAAAATTTGTTCCTCATAGTGATGATATTAAACCCATTGGGGACAACGAAAGACATCGTCTGATTTTTGTCCAAGAAATGGGGGGCTTTTCTCTCCGTTGTATTGAAGGAATGGAAGTGATTCGACAATCCTATCAAGAGTGGCTAGGACAAACTATTCAAGCTAAACGAGCTAAACTAGCAGGAGAACACGCTCAAACTCCTATTCCATTACACCTTTCCAAAGCCCTAGCAATTTGGGATATTTTCCCCGAAGATGACAGGATTTATGAATTAGTGGTTCAGGCTAGAGCTTTTAATATCTTATTTACGGACATTAACCAAGCCACCAAAGAGCCAACCATTTGTTATCAAGTTGAGACAGAAACTGGTACAAAAAAAATCTATATGGCTTCTAACTGGGAAGAAGTAACTCAGGCTTTAGAAGTTCCCGTCTGTTTATCCGATAAAGAAGAAATTGAACGTCAAGTTAACAGTATCTATGAAGCATCTTTAGACAATGAAGATAATAAAACTGCTATTTTCCAAAAATGCCAAGATTATCTTACTCAAAGAGCAAGAGAATTACAAGATTTTGGGGGTGATCAAAATCCGATGTATCTCAAAGATAGTGCTATCATCGAAAGATTAGTTCGACAGTATAAATTAAAAACGGACGATCGAACTATGGCTTCAAGATTTTCAACACCTTCCTTCTTGACGGAATCCGTTGATACTCAAGTTCTACAAGAGCAAAGTATGGCAAAATTAAAAGAGTTAATTGAGATGTATAAAGGAGGTTTTCTCACCAAAGAAGAGTTTGAGGCGGGTAAAAAACGATTGCTAGGACTTACACAACCATAAAGAAATGGTGTCATTGCGAGGAACGAAGCAATCTTTAAAAGTTCAATTTGAAATCAATTTGATTAGAAAGACGATTAGGAAGTGGCGTTGCTCGATCGTACTCTTTGCACTTTAAAAAACGTAACAAAATAGTCAGAACACAATCAAGTTTATTATTTACACTTAATATCATAGATAAAAAGAGAAAAACTATGCCAGAACAAGAGAAAAGAGGAATATCCCCCACCGTTTTGATAGGTGTTGGGGGAACGGGCGCTGAAGTGCTATCGAGAGTGCGAAGATTTGCAGAAGAAACCTATGGTAGTTTAGATAAATTTCCTATTCTCGGTTTTCTGTGGATTGATACCGACAAAAATTATAAAGTAACTAATCCTAAAGCCGCAGGAAGTAAATTTAAGGATGCGGAAATCTGTCTTGCCACCGTCACGGGGACAGAGGTGGAAACTAGACTCAAGAATATGAATAATTATCCTTGGATTCAAAAGTGGTTTCCCAATGAACTAGAAAGAAGTGTCACCTCCCTAGAGCAAGGCGCAGGGCAAATCCGAGCTTGTGGACGATTTGCTTTTTTTTGTAACTATGCCAAAATTCGAGACTCTTTCCTCTCAGTTATTCAAAGAGTTAAAGGAAAAAACCGATATATGTATGACACTCTAGGCATAGAAGTAGCAAACGAGCTTAACGTATTTGTAACAGGTTCTATTTCTGGTGGTACGGGTAGTGGGATGCTCATTGATTTAGCCTACTGTATTCGTCACTGGCTTCAAGGAGAAGGAACGACTGAAATAACAGGGATAGTACCTATGCCCAATGCTTTTGCTGGTATTAGCGTGGGCAGTGGAGTTATGGCAAACGGTTATGCGGCTTTGATGGAATTAAGTTATTTTGGCGACGATCGCACTGTCTTTGAGGAAAAGTATAGTACCAGTAATCTTGACCTTGTTCGCAGTGAAAAACCCCCCTTCGACTTTACCTATCTTGTGGGTACGAAAAATGGACAAACAGAATTTAGTTTAGGACAAATCAGAGAAGCCATCGCCCAGAATATTTTTCTTGATATGACTTCTGGTTTTGCACCTCATAAACGTAGTATTCGGGATAATATCAAACAAAAATGGCATGGCAAAGACAACCAAGGAAGAGGATACCCCAAGCAATTTCTGAGTTTTGGCTTATCTGCCATCGAAATACCCATCACTCAAATTCGTGCTTGTTTAGGAAATCGCCTTGCTAAAGATTTCGTTAACTGGTGGCTTAATGATTCAGTACAATTACCTCCAGAAATGCTGGAATTAGTGCGAGGGGAAATTCTCAAAAGAATGCGTCTCACGGAAACAGAACTAATTACCGATGTGACGATGGCAAAAGATCGCCCCCTATCAGCCCTCATCTCCCAATGGCTTAACCAAATTCGTGCGGAAATTACTGAAAAGAATCTTTTACAGTGTACTCAACAAGGGGTTAATATGATGGGCGCTGAAAAAGGTAAGATTCTCACTTTCATCCCATATCTTCAAGAGAAACTAGAAACTTTCCAAGCCGAAAATCTGAAAGACAACAGCCCCGATCGCAGAGTTCATGGAGAGTATCATCAAGTTATGTATCGTAATCAAGATGCTATTGTTGTTCAAGGTTGTGAAGCTCTGGAAAAGGAACTCTACCAAATCCTTGAAGATCGTAATCGAGGAGTAAAATTTGCTGAATCTTTTTTATTAACTGTAGATCAAGTCTTTCAAAATACTGCCGAACAGTTGAGAAAACAACTAGAAGTCCAAAGCAAAATAGAAGAAGCAAAATATAAACAGTACGAAACCATTAAACAGGATATTAACGAACTTAAAGATAAATTTGGTGTCACCAAACAGGCAAAAATGGAACAGTTGTGCGATACCGCATTAACTGCGGTGGAGGGCGCTACCAATGCCCTTGTTCGGAAAAAATCACGAGCTATTGCCTTAGAAATTCTCGATCGTCTTCAACAGCACCTTCAACTTTTGCAACGACGTTTTGATAAATTCCGCCAGATAGCTATTAAAATCAGAGATTATTTCAATCAAAAATCAAAAGAAGAAGCAGACAGCGCCGATGCCCTTCAAGTTAACGGGATTAAATTATTCGAGCGACAAGAATTAAACGATCTTTATCAAGATTTAATCGAACAGTCAGCAGGAGGCTATCAGGGAGCTAGAACTGCCTATGATCAGGGGTTAGATTCCATTTGCGGAATCATGTCCGATGATATTCTCAACCAAGCAAGTCCCCTTTGGAAAGAAAATCGTCAAGCCGATGAAACTATGCGTCTCTTTGATTTAACCGCTATCCAAGACATTAACCATCCCGATTTGCAGGATATTATTTATCAAAGAGGCAAAAAAGTCATTGAACAAGCGCCCGAAGCTAGTAAAGTTAGAACGGAATTATCTTCTTGTACTCGTTTCCTGAAACTTTATAATGATCCCACAGAACAAGTCGATCGAATTCGTCGTGTCCATCAACAGTCCCACCCATTAATTATGCTTAACAGGGGTATCTTAGACGGGGCTGGTTTCCAACCTGCTAAGAATGAAAGTGTAGCTATTTTAGGCGGTTTTAACGCCACTGATAATGCTTCCCAGAAAATGCTACCTGTGATTACGCAATTTATCAAAAAGCCTGATGACAATATTAAACCTATTGGCGACAACGAAAGACATCGTCTTGTTTTTGTTCAAGAGATGGGGGGCTTTTCTCTTCGTTGTATTGAAGGAATGGAAGTAATTCGACAATCCTATCAAGAATGGCTAGGACAAAGTATTCAAGCCAAACGAGATAAATTAGCAGGAAAACACGCCCAACTACCCATCCCCGTACACCTCTCCAAAGCCTTAGCAATCTGGGATATTTTCCCCGAAGATGACAGGATTTATGAATTAGTGGTTCAGGCTAGAGCTTTTAATATCTTATTTGCGGACATTAACCAAGCTACCAAAGAACCGACTATTCGTTATCAAGTTGAGACGGAAATAGGCATGAGAAAGGTAGATGTTGCCTCCAACTGGGAAGAAGTAACTCAGGTTTTAGAAGTACCCGTCTGTTTGCCTGATAAAGAAGAAATCCAACGGCAGGTTAACAGTATCTATGAAGCGGCGGCAAAAAATGAAGCCTATAAGACTCCTATTTTCCAAAAGTTTCAAGATTATCTCTTGGAAAGAGCAAGAGAATTACAAGATTTTGGCGGAGATCAAAATCCAATGTATCTCAAAGATAGTGCTATCATTGAAAGATTAGTTCGAGAGTATAAGTTAAAAACAGACGATCGAACTATGGCTTCCGCATCTTCAACACCTTCCTTCTTGACTGAATCCGTTGCTACCCAAGTTTTACAAGCACAACCTCAAACCCTAGAAGCAGAGTTCGTTATTCAAGAGGAAACAAGTCGAGAGGAACTTCCCCCTTCCCCCCCAAGCTCAAGTCAAAGTACCAGTAACAATGGTGAAAGCATGGCAAAATTAAAAGAGTTAATGGAGATGTATAAGGAGGGTTTTCTCACCAGAGAGGAGTTTGATGCGGCTAAAAAGCAATTATTAGGACTTTGATTTATTTTTGTAGGGTGGGCATTGCCCACCACTCAGATTTTTTGTTAAATCATCTGGAATTACCCACCCATACCTGAGTTCGATATAAAAACCGCCCAGTTAAGCCCCCCGCCCCCAACTTTGGGGGAGTCAAACTGGGTAAAAGTCCCCAGTATTGGTGATTTAGGGGCGGACAGAATAACTTGAGTCACTAACCGAATAGTATTGGAAGGAATCTCTAACGACATAAATCTAATTGATCTTCTGGGGTTGTACTTTTTTGAATGGCAGAAGTACTAGATTCTATCTCTTTTGAGGTATTTATAGAACTATTTTGAATCTCTTGATAAAACTGAAGTACAGTTTCGATCGAAATTGCCCAACTATGAGAATCAATAACTTGTTGTACCTCCTCAGAGGCTTGAGTACCGTCTTTATAAAAATCGGCTGACTCCCATAAAGGATAAGCGTGTCTGCCATTGATGCCAATTAATTCTCCACTTTGATTTAATAATGGACCTCCACTCATGCCTTTTTTAAGCATATTAGTAAAACCGATTTGATAACCAGACATTAAAGATTGATCCAAGATTGAATAAACTTTTCCAGTGGTGAACAGAAATTTATTAGACTTAGCATGATTACTTTTTTTGTTTGTTTCTAATTCCTGTTGATCATTGTCAATCACAAAACCAGCCACAAACACCGAGTCTCCCATTCCGTAAGAGTTAACAGGGGCAACAGTTGTTGTTTTATAATTTTTCTGTGGAGATTGAAAAGATAAAACAGCTAAGTCCCAACAAAAATTTTTTTGACTGTTATAGGCAATTACTTGAGCATCATAAAATGTATCATCATGAGTTTGAATAACATAGCTATCATTCGTACCACTTCTTAAAACGTGACTATTAGTAATAATTTCGTACCTATGATCATTTTTAGAAATGATTGTACCTGAACCAATAAATTGATCGTCACTCCATATTTGAACAGTTACTTCCGTGGCAATTTGACTCACCGAAGTTTCAGAAGGCTTATTAGTGTCAGGTAAAACAATATTATTGATTCTTTCAATTATCGTTGACAAATTATTGTATGACCAATACTGTAATTTATCTTTACTAATACTGATAGAGTGAACCGCCACCATAGAGATAAGCAATAGTGGCAAAAAATTGTATTTCATTCTAATTACGATCTGCTGAAAAAGTCTTTTGATCAGGACTTAGGCAATAATAACGTATTTTGTGTATAATTTCAGTCTTATTCCCCTTACCTTCCCCTGTTGAGGTCTGAAATTTTTTCCTCTACGACTTTTAAACTATTTATGGCAGGTTGATAATCGGGTTTAAGAGTTAAAGCGGTTTCTAAGGATTTTTTAGCGTTGATATAAAGTTCCATTTTGAACTCCACGAATGCTTTGTTAGTCCAGATATTATAATCATCCTCTGCCATTGTGAGTGCCTGATTATAAGCATTTAACGCCTCTTCATCCCTGTCTGTAGCCTCAAGCAACATACCTTTGTTGACCCATGCTGGAACATATTTAGGATCGATCTTTAATGCTTGTTCTATATCCTTATTTGCTAACTCATACTCTTGTCTTTCTATCCAAATAAAAGCTCTGTTATTGTAAATTAAAGCAGAAGGAGGTAAACCTTGTTCGTCCCTCAACTTCACTGCCTTATCGATCGAGCTAGTGGCTTCTTTAAGATTTCCTAAAGCATAATATAATTCACCCTGAGTCATCCAATCAGCTGGATTATGTGTATTTAGCTTTAACGCTTCATTCAAAGAATCCAACGCACCCTGAAAATCTTTTAGTTCTAATAAAGCTCCTGCTTTACAACGATAGGCTTCGTATTTATAGATAGAAGGATTAACCTGAAGGGTTATAGCTTTTTCGCAAGATTCTAGGGCAATATCAAATTTTCTGTCAAAACCAGAAGCAAAACCTTTGGCAAACCAAGCTAAATATAAATCTTCCTTGAGATTGATCGCCTGTTGAAAAGCTCCCCTAGCCTCAGAAACTTTACCGATTCTCCACAGTTGATTTCCCCGTTCTAGCCAATAATAAGGGTTTTTTTTGTCTAAAGGCGTATGGGGAGACCAATCAGAAACCGTTGTTTCACTCATCACAGGAGGAGCTTGTTGCTCAACTGTTAACAAAGAATTAATCGATTGTGTTGAAGCCCAATTCATAAAAGTATTAATGGGTATGCCCCAACTTAAGCCAATTTTTATTCTTACGGGGACACCCACCTCATTTAAATAGTTTTTGATAATTTCATCTTCATCACCAATCTCACGGCCATCAGCACGACCATGAATGCCAATTAAACGACCTTTAGTATCTAAAACAGGACCTCCACTCATACCCGGGTGAGTAAGATTGGTATAAATTAGCTCATAACCACCTAAAAAATCATCTTGAGATGGATCTGGTGGAGAAGATATAGCCGAACCTGAATTATCAAATAAATAACCAGTAGCAAAAATTCTTTTTTCTTCATCTTTAAGGATAGGCCAACCCGAAACGAATACATAATGTTTATCTGAATTTTCGGTAAAAAGTTTGTTTGTATAATCCCTTGTCTGATACATTGCATAGTTAAATGTGGATATTTTGACCACAGGATAACTATTTTTACTCCTAAATTCCACTAAAGCTAAGTCAAGATTATTCGGCAAATATTGTACTTTTGTAATATCCAATTCGTGTTCTTTTTTGTCATAGGTGCGTAATTTAAAAAATTCCCCTTGTTTAACTTTATTGACAACGTGTCTTGCGGTAAGTACATAATACTTATCTTGATAATTAGCAATAATAACCCCCGATCCGGGCTCGCCTGAAGTCTCAATCTTGA
Source organism: Geminocystis herdmanii PCC 6308 (assembly GCF_000332235.1). Taxonomy (NCBI): domain Bacteria; kingdom Bacillati; phylum Cyanobacteriota; class Cyanophyceae; order Chroococcales; family Geminocystaceae; genus Geminocystis; species Geminocystis herdmanii. The sequence continues at coordinate 3,464,383 of NZ_CM001775.1, forward strand.
CAGTTACCTGCTGTGCAATTTTGTCAATTTCAGCAACATTTTGAGCCTGAACTAATTGAGGTTGAATCAACACTATGGAACAGGTAGCAAATAATAATCCAGAAATATAGTTATTAATCATCAAAAAATCCTCAAATATTTAATTGTTTTTAGTTACAATTTTTATGGTTAGTGAGCGTAGTCGCAATACTGTTCGATTAGTCGCTCAAGTTATTTTGTCTGCCCCTAAATCGCTAATAATGGGGACTTTCACCAAGTTTGACTCCCTCAAAGTTGAGGACAGGGGGGCTTAACTCAGCAGTATTGAGATTCGGGCTAGAAGCCCGAAATACTGTTCAAAAATTATAATTTTGGGAAAAGTTTATTACTTAATACACGTTATAGCTAACACCTAAAACCGATCTAATATTTTTATTTTCGGTTAAGAGCTTCTCTATATGGTTGTACTCCTTCATAAGCATAACGATTATAACCATTTAAGTCAATAAATTCGCCAATATATTTGACTCTATCCGTTGCGACAGGATGAGAACGAAACCAATTTTGTATTCCTTGAGATTTACCCTCTATTTGCTGTAACTTAAACATTACATTATATACCCCATCCGCCGAATAACCAGAGGAAGATAAAAGTCTAGTCCCTAAAATATCAGCTTGTTTTTCGTAATCTCGACTTGCTTCAGCCATAAGTAAATTACTAACAGGGAAATTGTTGATGATGGGAAAACTCTGGATCATAGATGCGATCGAACTGTTAGCTATTTTTCTAAAACTATGGGACAAAACAGAATGTGAGATTTCATGCCCTAAAATTCCTGCTAACTCAGCTTCTGAATCAATTAAGCCCAACATTCCTGTGGTAATAAAAATTTTGCCCCCCGGTAATGCAAAAGCACCAGGGTTATCGTCTTGTAGAGCAACAAATTCATACTCGAAATCTTCTCTCCCCGCAAATTTAGCTAATTTTTTGCCAATACTACTAACATAGTTATTTATTCGTTCATTTTCGACAACAGAACCATTTTTTTTATAGGACTCTGCAAAAACTTTTCCCGCATTTTTCTCTCCTTGTAACAATACCATTAGTGATCCATAGTCTGGAGAGTTTCCCAATGCAGTTCCTATCACCGAAAGTGCTGTTATTTCTATTCTGAGTTCTCTAATATATTGATCCTCATATTTTCGAGCATCTCGTTTATATTCAGCCGACTTGGGATTATCTGGATAATTGAGAGCAAATTGGTTAGCGGCAATAGAAGCCTCTATGTATTTTTTGTTTTTGAGTAACATCTCTATTTGTTTATCCAACAAATCTGCCCTTTCGGGAAAACGAGAAGCCAAACTTTCCACAACCCCTAGTGCTTGAACATTTAATTCTTTTGCTTTTTTTTCATGTCCTTTCTTAATTTCTTGTTCTGCCGTCTTTTCGTAAGCATCCACAAGAGCAAAATATCCCGGTATAAAGTCTGGATCTGTAGGAGCTATATTTTTTTCTTTATTTCCTACAACTAAAAAATTTAAGTAAATAAATGTGGAATCTCTTAAATTTCGATCGATCATTCTCTGGGCATTATTCCAGTGTCGTTGTCCAGCACCTGATAAATTCTCTGGATTATCATTAGCGACAAGAGGTTCTGATGGTGGAAATTCAGGTTTTACAGCACTTTGTATTTCTTTGACTTTTGCGAGATTACCCTGTTTATAAAACTGATCAGCCTGAAGCATTCGAGAATAGTAATTACTATTAAAAGATGGAACTCGAACACCTTGGCTAATTTCATAAGATTGTTTATCTGTATTTGAACTGACTAACAACTGTTTAGGTTTACTGTCTAAAGTTATTGCAGAGATAAAACCGTTATGAGAGAATATCAATGTAAGAACCAAAGTGAAACAGAGGATCAGATAAAACTTTTTGGGAATTTTAAAAAATTGTTTTTGTGGCATGGATTTTAGATGAATTAACTAAATGATTAATAAAAATTGTTTGATGTTTTAAGAATTAGATCGTTAGTCACTATTTTAAGTTGAATACAAAATACCATACTGTATTAAAAAACACATGATGGAGGTTGTGGTGTTCTCGCACAAGGATCTGATGGAGATGTCGATCGAGGTGCTTGTGGTTTTTTCGTAACGACTGGTTTTCGAGGAGAAGACTTGGTTGTAGGAGTAGAAGGAGAAGTTGGTTTTTTTGTCGTGACTGAAGAATTGTTTGATGGTTTTTTTGTAACTGTTCTTGTACCAGTACTTGTACCAGTATTTGTACCTGTAACTCTCTGTCTTGCTATTGGTGACGATTGTCTTGCTATTTGATTTTGTTCTACTTTAATTTTTGCATCTAAGTCTTGAATTTGATCTTTCGACTGTACAATATATTCCTGTGTTCTGTTTAAAGCCAATTTAGATTCAAGTTCTTTGGAATTTAATTCATTTTGTACTTGTAACCAGATTTCTTTAGCTTGTTGATATTCAGAAAGATTTTTAGCATTACTACTTTTCTGACTTGCTTCATTCAGATCATTCTCAATCTTGGTCAATTTTTCTAATGCGACTGTTTCTAAATCAATCAATTCCGCTATTTTTTCTTTTTCTAATTCATAAATCTCCATAGTTTTTAACACTTCAGGATGAATTAAGGCATCTGAAGGAATTTCTTTGAGTTTACTCAAAGCATTTTGCAGAGAGCTATTACTTTCTTCCAAATCGGTTAAAGACTGGTAATTATTGAAGATATTAAGAGCTTGATCTCCCTGACTTTTTGCCGATTCATAAGGTTCTAAGAAAGGATCTATACATTCACCTTCAATTTTCTCAAGTCCTTGTTCACAACGATTAGAAAGAACAAAAAACGTGCCTGAGCCTCCCGCTATCAATACGAAAGCAAACACTCCTAGAGTTACCAATAAAGCTCTGTTCGGAGGCTTAAAACCAGAAGAACCTGATTGAGGGAGGCTTGACTCTTTAGGAAGTCCACAAATTTCACAGTCTGACGAGTAGTTCTCATGGGGTTCGTGAGGAAAACCAAATCCGGGGTATTCTTTTCCGTTCTGAGGAACTCCATTACAAATCCAACTTTCTGGAGATGACATAACCTATTTGCTTGAATGATTGTTATTATATCTCAATAGTAAATTATAAATTGAATTTATATTCAATTAAATTAATAAATTGATATAAATGAGCTAAAAAGTATTTAACTTGCATTTTTTAAGATTAAGCAAAAATCTCCCATATTCGATCATACTACTCAAGGTTACAATCTGATTTGTGGATTTATCAATCTTTTGTTACAAATACGGAAGTTCAGATTATTAGAAAAGACAATAGGAAGGCTGTGGTGTCAATGTACAACAATCTCCATCACCACTAATTTTTTTGTCTAAGCATTGAATTTCCCAATCAGATTGATCACGATATTCTTGTATTTTTTTGAAGGCTAATTGACTAGATTTAAAATCTTCTGGGTTTAATTCGTTTTGTAATTGTTGCCATTTCTTTTTAGCTTGTTCATATTCAGAAAGATTTTTAGCATTATCACTTAGTTTTTTTGCCTCATTAATCTTCTTATCAATCTTCGTCAATTTTTCTAATACTATTGTTTCTAAATCAATCAATTTAGCTATTTTTTCTTTTTCTGATGTATAAACTTCCATAGTTTGTAATGCTTGAGGATGAATTAAAGCAGTGGAAGGAATTTCTTGCAATTGTTTAATGGCATTTTCTAAGGAATTATTACTTTCTTCCAAATCCTCTGGAGACTGATAATTATTAAAAAGATTAATAGCTTGATCTCCTTGACTTTTTGCTACTTCATAAGGTTCTAGGAAAGGATCTATGCAGACACCCTCAATTTTCTCAAGTCCTTGTTGACAACTATTCGCAAACAAAAAAAATAGACCCCCTCCTCCTATTATCAGTGCCAAAAGAGCAACTAACAAGGCTGTGATTGGTAGTGGTGGTGGTGGTGGCGGTGGAACTATAACGGAATCTTTAGGGAGTCCACAAATTTCGCAATCTGAGGAGTAGTTCTCGTGGGGATCATGAGGAAAACCTAATCCTGAGTATTCTTTTCCGTTCTGAGGAACTCCGTTACAAGTCCAACTGTCTGGGGATGGCATACCTAACTTACTTCAATGATTTTTTGATACCTTAATAGTAAATGATAAATCTCTAATAGTAAATTATTAATTAGGGGTTGCACAAAAAGTCTTTTGATGAGGAGTTGATTGTAATAGTTTCCTAACCCATGCAACAAATTTTAAGGATATAGTCTATAATGAATTTAATTAAAATTAACTTCTGAGAGTTAACAAATTATGAAAAAGGATAATATTTTCGGTGGTTTAGTTCTCACAGTATCGGCTTTAGCCTTGGGTTCTATTTTTTCTCCTCCTGTGTTAAGTCAACAGAGAAAATTTTTTTGCGGAACTGATAAAGGAGTCCCGGCAACTATGGTCAGTACGGGAAATAATCAAAATGTTGCAATTATCAGATGGGTATCGGGGGCTTTTAACGATGCTGGTTATGATAATAAAACTCGTTGTGAAATGATTTCTAATCGGTTTCAATCTTTTAGCGATAAGGGAAGTTTAAAAGTAATAACCACAGGAAGACATCCCAGCAATGGTTTACCCATTATATGTGCTTTAAAAGATAAAACAGTACCCTGTAACGGAGATTCTCAGTTATTTACTTTGAAAAAAGGTCAAGATGCGAGTAAAACATTGCGTCAATTGTTTGATGTTCGCAGTGGTGCGACAAACCAAGCCTTAAATGAAACTCTTGGCCGTGTTTATATAGATTTTGAAGATTACTTAAAAGAGAAAGATGCTACGTTGGATAATGAAATAAAAACAGAAACACAAGAAAGCAATGTAGAACGACAATCATTGTTTTAAGTAAAGATATATTGTAATCTTAATTAAACTCAGCAAGGTCGTATTTTTGATGTGGTGTTGAATTAGTAAAATGCGATCGCATCTTATTAATTCAAATATTTTTTCATCATCATCATAGTTTATCAATAGGGCTTGGGTAGCTTTGTCGATCGAACTTAGGGTAAATAGATAGTGCGATCGCATTGGCAAACTACTACGTTTCATCTCCGTTAAATCACGAAATATTGGCACTCGATCGATAACAGCTTTAGCAATTACATTGGCATAATCTTCATTATTAATCTCTAAATAAGAATCATTGTGACTCTGTTTGATGTCGGAGTGATAAAGAATAACAGGAATACGAGTATCCTTAAACAAGGCTCTGACTATCAACCTTGGTTGTTGATTCAAGATGTAGCATCTCAAGGTTTAGCAACTCGTATAAAAGGCATAAAAAGTAAAAGAGCTTTTAACTGTTAACTAATAGTTTATTATAGTTGTTTATACCTACTCACGGGATAAAGGTTGACATTTTTTTAAAATATGTTAGCTTTTAATGAAGTCGATAACCAAGACTGTTAAAACTATTTAATTTAAAGATTAAATTAAATAAAAATTAGTTATTATTCAAGATTAATCAATTAATTAGAATAATAAAAGTAGGGTGGGTTACACCCGAATCAACGCTTGTGGACAGTATCAAGCCGACTTGACTGGTAGAAGCAAGAAGTAAACGTCATAGGTAACTATGAGTAAGTTTTATATAACAGTTCAACATTTTATGAGTAACTTTGAGCTATCCTACTTTTATCTGTTGGAATGGTCGCCTGTTATTTATGACATAAGAAAGCAATATCCCCTATTACCTTTAGAGGAAATCATTGCCATTGCTGAATTAGCAGGAATTAATCACCCAATAGACCCCCAAACAAAAGAGCCGATCGTGATGACTACTGATTTTTTGCTCACGGTAGGTCAAAAAATAGACACCATAGAACAAGCTCGAACTCTCAGGCAAAGTAAGGATATTCAATCCCATAGAACCATTGAAAAGTTAGAAATTGAGCGTTTATATTGGCAAGAAAGAAATATTGATTGGGGAATTGTCACAGAACAAGAAATTCCCGAAAATCTTGTTAAAAATCTATCTTGGCTTCATCCTTATCACGATTTGGAAAATCTATATCCTTTATCTGAAGCATTTGGACCTGGTTCTGTTTATCAGATAGATGCCACGATCGGCGACATTTATTTGGTTAGTTCTTTGGATCGAAATAAAATTATTGGTCGTCCTGTAATCTATATTGTAATAGATGTTTTCACTCGCATGATAGTCGGGTTTAGCGTCAGTTTAGAAGGACCTAGTTGGCTCGGCGCGATGTTAGCCCTTGAGAATGTAACTACGAATAAAGTCGAGTTTTGCCGTCAGTATGGAATTGAGATTACTCCTGAAGACTGGCCTTATCATCATTTGCCTGAATCTATTTTAGCCGATCGAGGTGAATTTGAAGGTTACAATGCTGATAATTTAGTGAATGCTCTCAATATTCGTGTTTCTAATACACCGCCTTATCGAGCAGATTGGAAAGGAATTGTCGAAAGAAATTTTGGCTTAACTAATGAAAAGATGATTCATTGGCTACCCGGAGCGGTTAGAAAACAACGAGAAAGAGGGGATAAGGATTATCGACTAGATGCAGTTTTGGACTTACATCAATTTCGACGACTAATGATTCATCAAATCCTTGATCATAATCATAATCACTATTTGAAGGATTACTCAATGGATGAATTTATGATTCAGGATTATCTGCAACCTTATCCCATCGATTTATGGAATTGGGGAATACAAAATCGAGTAGGTCATTTGCGAACTCAATCAGAAGATGTTATTCGTCTGAATTTATTACCATCAGCACAAGCATCTGTAACGGCTCAAGGAATTTATTACAACGGTTGTTGCTATACTTGTGAATTAGCCTTAAGAGAGCAATGGTTTGTCAAAGCCAGAAATGAGAGACGATGGAAAGTCAAAATAGCTTATGATCCTCGTTTCGTGGATCATATTTATTTACGTTTGCGTGATAGCCCAGTCTTAATCACCTGTAATTTAGTTGAAGCCGATCTCAGATTTAAGGGTAAAGATTGGTATGAAGTTGTTGAATATTTTGAATTACAAAAACAATATCAAGAATCTTCTAAAACTAGAAAACAGCAAACTCAAGCTAATTTTCACGCCCAAGTTGAACAAATTGTTTCAGAAGCACACAAACAAACATCTCAAGCGAAAATTCCTCAAAGTAATCGTTCCCGTGTTCAAGGGATTCTTCAAAACCGTTGCACCGAAAAAGAATATGAACGATCTAAAAATTTAGGCGTTGAAGAAAACACTATCCAAGAACTAGCAGAGATAATTCGTAAACGTTCAGGGGGGGGAAATATGGTAGTTTAGAGACATGGAACAAGAGCAACTACTGAAAACGAATTTTACACCATCGAAGAATGGGATTTGACTCCTTCTGGGGTGAAAAATTTTGTAGTGCATCAAAACCAGAGAATTGAACAACTAGAAAAAGAACTGGAAGAATTACAAAAAAGACAAGAAAATCTGGAAGAGAAAGTTAATAGTAATTCAAACAATTCAAACATTTCACCATCAACGGAAATTGTCAAACCAGAAAAGAAACAAAAACCCAAAAAAACAAAAAGAAAAAGAGGTGGACAAAAAGGTCATGTTGGAAATCACAGAGAATTATATCCCGAATCAGAATGCCAAAGGGTGGAAGACCACTTACCACCAACCTGTAAATGTTGTAGAGAGAAACTATCGGGAACAGACGACCATCCTTATCGACTTTGAACACTTCCAAAATAACAATGAAAAAAGTACCTTAGAGAAGGTTAAATTATACAACTTTATTCCCCTATTACACGATCGAGCATTTTAGTCAAGAAGGAATATTTGCAAAAAAATGGCAAATTGTCCGTAAGGCTGGTTTAAGAAAAGAGATTGAGATGTTACCATCAATACAACAAATTCTTGATGAATACATTGATTCTCTCAATTTTACCTGATTAAACCAGCAATGGTTTCCAACTTTATTTAATTTTCTTTTTATCCTGACTAACGGAAAATTAGTATTTTGAAACTGTTTGGAGTTTCCAACTATATTATTCTTTGACAGTTAATCTTGTTAATAGTCTTGCTCATAAATGGTTACAGTCAACCCACGCTGATAAATGTGATACTTCCTGTAATGTATGTTTGCAAGATTATCGTAATTTACCCTACCATCCTGTTTTAGATTGGAAGTTAGCCTTAGATATGGCTCGATTGGTGAGTGATGCAAATGCTATTATCGATTTACAAACACCTTGGGGTAATCAACTTAACCCTTGGAGTCGTTTGAGACAAGGTAATAACCCACCAATTCCAGCTACTCTCCAATTATTGGGATATAGTTCACCTGTGCAATTTGGATCTTTAATCGGCTTTAAACATCAAAGACGTGATCGTAAGGATATTTTGATATTAAGGCATCCTTTATGGAATAATGATCATTCTGAGTGGATTAATGCAAGTTAGATCGCTCTTAGTCAATATTCAGGCTATAACATCATAGCTGGTAATCCTTTTATTCTGCTTAGAAGACCTGCCGAATATGTTTAATAAAACTTTATTAGTATATTGTAATGAATATTCTAATTTATGATACAGAAATTATTAATTGTATCCTTTCAAAATCAGAAAAAATAGATCATAATTTATCCTATTGTCTAGGTTGGGATGATTATTCGGGTATGGGAATTTCTGTTGTTGGTACTTGGCGTAATTATGATTTACTAAAAATGGGGGAAAATCGTTTAACAATTCCTAAACCACTAGGTAAATTTGAAGCATTTGTTAATGAGAATAATTTACTAAATCAACATCTTGGGAATAACTTAAATAGCTTCAATTGTTTACAAAAGATAGTCAATCGAGCTGATAAAATTGTCGGTTTTAATTCAACAGCATTTGATGACAAATTATGTCAGGCTAACGGTATTGATATTAAAACAAATTATGATCTATTGTCAGAAATTCGTATAGCAACAAATCAACCTGCTGAATACGTCTATGGTTTAACTAGAAACGGTTATGCACTTAAAGACTTATCGAGAGCAAATTTAACTATTAATAAAACATCTACGGGTGAATTAGCTCCTGTTTTATGGCAGAAAGGGAAAAAACAAGAAGTAATTGATTATTGTTTAAATGATGTAAAAATATTAAAAGAATTATATTTTTTATTTATTAAAGGAGAACTTTACGATCCAACTAATGGAGGTAAATTACCTTATAAAAAGGGTTCGTTGATCAGAATAGAAGTTGATGGTTTAGGACAAAAAATCATAGCTTTATATTTAGGAGCAGAAAAAGCAAATCCACGTCACTATCACTATTCTAATTATTATTTTTTACCTTTAGAGAAGCTAGAAGTGTGGAAAAAACTAACAAATAATCTTTAGTCTTCAAATAATATTAGATTTTGTTGATGATTATTTTACTAATAGTGTTGCGAAATATATCTTTAAGATGCCAGAAAATGATACACCAACGCTCTTGATTTACAGCTTTGATTCCATGTAACATTTTACAATTAAATTTAATAACCTCTCCATCTGTTAGATGATAACACTGAGGTTGTAATTTTTCTCCTTTTCCTACCATCTCCGCCATTAAAAAAGTTGCCTCACCCAAATTGATGCTAACAGCAGTGGATGAAAAAACTGTATGATCTCGATGTAGGTTAATTTTTACTCCTTGTTGATACAATAATAGTAGTCCAATATCAAAATTGGGTAAAACTCGATCGCCTAGAGCTTCTAAACGCTCATCTCTAAAACCTTCTGTAATGGTTGGTTGTTTTTTTAAATCACAATAACGACGAATCCATAACTCTTTTCTACCCTTAGCATAACGACTAATCGTAGGCTTGAGCAAATATCGATGATTTTGACACCAATTATGTAAATCTTGGAGATTTTGCCCCTGAATTTTACCAATTTTTTCTAACATAATAATTAATTGTAATGATAACTTTAAGTACTGCTAACCTAAGTTTAGTCAAGGAATTTTTAGAAAATTTAAAAAATAAAGAAGCATATCAATTTCCTGATTATTTACAAAATATTTACTCAATAATAATCGATGATTATTGTAAACAGAATCCCAAATTTAAACAAGATTTTAACTATAGAGAATGTGTGAACAAAATTTATCAATCCAATGCACCAAATGTAAACAGTGATGACAAAAATCATATCTTAGAACAATTTTATTGTTTTTTCCCCACACACTACTTTAAGTTTTTACAGTCTTTAGTGATAACAGAACTAGAGAATATAGAAAATAATAGTACAAATATTTTAACATGGCAATCTGTGACATTCATCGATATTGGCTGTGGTGCAGGGGCTGGTAGTTTAGCGTTATTAACATTAATCATCGAATATCAAAAGTTTTTAGTCGAAAAAAATAAACCTATTTCTCCCATTAGGATTTATTTAATTGGTTTAGATCCTAGTGAAAATATGCTTTTATTATATAAAGAAATTTTAGACGATTTAAAAAATAAATTTAATGATTATTTAATTGATATAAAATATGATATTTTAAAGAGAGCTTTCCCTGAAGGAATTGACGAGTTAATCGATAGATTTAAACCACTAAATAGTCACTCTATTTTTCTCGGAATATGTAACGTTATTCGCCCTTTATGGGATTGTTTTAACAGGGGAGAGACTCCTGCACAGGAATTAATAGATCAAGCACTTAATGATCAAAAATTTAGTAATCCTGAGTTTGGTTCAGCAGAAACTAGAGCAATAAAATCGATTTTAGAAAAATGGGAATTAGATCGACTAAGTTTATTAAGTATTGCTACAAAAGATCGTTACAGATGGAATCTAAAATTAGGCTTAATAACTCAAAAATTCAGAAAAGAAATATCAATTTCTAATGGAAAAGAAATAATTGAGACAACGGTTCATTACTATAATCCCATAAGTTCCTTTTTTGAAAAAAATAAAGATTCTTATCCATCTGAATATTACTACGATTATTCTACTTTTACTAATGAATCTTATCAAAATAATCAACAATTACATTCTGTATTAAACTTAGAAAATATTGAATTAGCATGGTCACGCTCTCGCCGTTACATTCTCCATGAAACCTTTGCCGATGAAGCAGAAATCAAATTATTTGACGATGACATTGAAAGAAAATTGGATAGATTACGTCAAAAAATACTAGCTAGACAATGGATGGCTTTGAATGTTGAGCATACTTTATTTTATAATTTACCAAAAAATCCAAATAAATCTCGTCCTAAAACATTACCAAGAATAGAAGAACAAATCCTATCAGCTAGTATTATTCAATCTTGTCCAGTTAATGATTTAGATTTACAAAATAGTTATAGCCATCGTTTAAACGATGATCGAGATGAATTTTTATATTATTACTGGTTAGATCAATGGCTAAAATATATCAGAGAAACCCATAAAAATGCTAAAGATAATAGTGTCTTTCGTTCTGATGTTAAAGGATGTTATCAACATATTAAACAAAAAGAATTACTAAACAATATTAATAAGTATTTGTCCACTGAAAAAAGAATAACAGAAATTTTAGAAAAAATTATATTCAGAGATTTTAAGAATGAAGTTCATGAAGAAGAACATACTTATGGCTGTGGTTTATCGCAAGGACATATTGCTTCAGGTTTTTGGGCTGAAGTTTATTTAGCAAAAATAGATCGAATTTTTAGAGAACCACCACAAGAATTAAGCTATTTACAACAAGTAAACTTAGCCCGTTATGCTGACGATATGGTAATTACATTTGATGATAATGAAAATAGTTTTGATAAAATCGAGTCCGACTTGAAAACTCAGTTCAAGGTAATAGGATTAGAATTATCTGATGAAAAAACTCAAAGATTTCCAGAAGATGGACAAGAATATATTAGCGAGACAACTTTAGATAAAAAATTGGATCAATTAAGCAACAAATTCAGAAGATTATTATTATCTATTTATAATATTAATGATGATTTTATTAAAGAATATAAAAATAATCGTGAACAATTTATCTCGGATTACTATAAGCTCATAAAACTGATTGGTATTAATATTTCAAGAGCATGGTTGCAAAGAAATATATCTCAATCTTATAACGAAAGAAAAACAGATTTAGACTTCTGGCAATCATTCGCTCAAATGATGTTTAAAATATCACAAAAAATTATCAAATTTACATTAGACAATATACCTAAACGCCTAAATATTTGGGCAATAAATCACGAATTAAAGTTTACTGAATTTCCGATACAGTCAGATGGCGAACATTGGTTAGAAGAATTTAAACAGAAAAATAAAAACTGGTATTCAGAACTAATTGATTTCAAAAAAGAATTAATTAATTTGTGGAAAGAAAATTTATCTGAACTAGATAAAGATGATTTATCCTTAAAAGAAGAAAAACAAGCTCAACGTCGTTTAAAATTTACTGCAGGACGTTTATGTACTTTAGGATTAGATGATATAGCTGATGATTTAGTGAAAATTATTATTGAAAAACCTTGGTTAGTACCTGTACATTTCTTATGTCGGAGTTTAGCTAATTTAGATCGTGCTTTGGAACTTTTAGAGCAAATTATTGAGAGTAGTCTAAATTCTTACGTTAAATCTCATGCTATTCGTGCTTTAGCTGATATTAAATCACCTCTACCAGAAAAAGGTATTGACTTAATATGTGAGTATATTCAATCAAAAGATACATCTATCTGTGAAAAATTGAAAGCATCGGAAGTGATTTTATTTATTAAACAATTAACTGATATTAAAAATAAATTAAGTCGAGAAAAATTACAACGATTAATTGAGGAAGAAAAAGATTTATATTTAATCAAAAATTATATTTTAATCTTGGGTCAAGTTTATGGAGAAGAAACTATTACCGATTATTTAAAACAACTGCAAAAGCAATATTTTATTAATTATGTAAACTGCTTAGAAGATAAATGTGAAGATTCTCAATGTCATAATTTAATTCTAATTGACGCTATACAGTTTGTTTTGTGTAATCTAATAAATAATTCAAATAAAAATAATTTATTTAGTCAAGATGAACCCGAAATATTATCAAAATATTATGCTAAGAAATATCCTGTTACAGAAATGGAAACTATGACTGGCTCAAATTCTCCATAAAGAACTTTTTGGGGATTCAGATACGATCGCAACTGCATATCTTCATTTATAACTAATTATCCAAACTCGATATTACAACAGGACGATGGAAAAATTATCAGAATATCTTTCTTTACTGCATAACAGATTCCTTCAGAATCGCTTCTAATTCCTGGAATAAGACAGTCACTTTATTAATTTACTAACTTTTTTATTACTCATAATCTTATTATTCTTTTTTCTCTAATTGAATTTGATCTAAATTTACCCACTTTATTTTCGGATGATGGAAATTTATAACGGTGGAACAAGACTCTTAGTCACTCTAATTTACCAATTAAGTTAGATACTGAAGAAATTATCGGCAAAAATTTAACTATTTTTCGTAAATTAGATAACGGTTTTACTGTTAAGAAAAATGAATGTAGTAGTATTTCTGAAGCCCTGTTGTTTTATCTTGAAAATGAAGCTGAAGTAGCCTTTTGTGAATGGGGACAATTAATTTGGTTACAGGCAAAAAATCACTATTATCAACGGGAATTATTAGCTTCTTTAAGTGATAAATTAGTTTATGGTGAGGAGTTTAAAAAGAATATCAAGACTTTACAAAATCGCCCTGACAGAGTACAATTAGTCAATCAAAGATGTGATCAATTATGTCGTTTTTTAGAGTCTCTCGATAATAATAAATATAACCCCCCTCATTGGATTTTAAACCTCTAGTAAAAAGTCCTTATCCCGACTCTAATCATGAATGTGACGCATGGAATGATCAAGATGCACATAGATTATTTGGACACTGGTTAGGTAATGGACAGTATCAGATCGATCGTATCGCCAAAGGATTGCATTAAATTTTCTGTTACGTTGAGATTTATTCCAACGATCTAATTTTGATCATTAGTGCAATACTAAATTAGTTTATCTTCCCATAACGCTAATTAAGTTATAAATAAAATCTAAATTAGCACCTACTCTAAAGGCTTATTATGCAAAGGATTTAAAAATTATACAACTTTATTTCCTTGAATTTTATTTGTGTAATTTAGCAGTTTCCTATTAAATTCAATAATATACAACTTTATTTTTGAAAGTAACGAAAAGTAATAACGAAAATAGGTGTTTACGAGCGTTAAAATTATACAACTTTATTTATCTATTACATATGTAAATAATTCATACTCAATCACCTCTTCTCACCTATGAACAAACTTAACTCACTTTACGAGATAAAGATAAATTGACGATCGAAAGGACTAAAATAAAGGTAAAAAGTACTAAACCCATAGTAGAAGCATAGTTAAAATCTAAATCTTTAAAGGCTTTTTCGTAAAGATAATAAACTACAGTTTTTGTCGCATTACGAGGGCCTCCTTGAGTTAACAAATATATTTCTTCAAATACTTTAGTGGCACTTAAAGCCGAAATAACCGCCACTAAAAAAATATAAGGTTTCATTAAAGGAATTGTAATATCCCAGTGTTTCTTCCAACCATCTGAACCTTCGATCGAAGCCGCCTCATACAATTCAGGAGATATACCTTGTAATCCTGCTAAATAGATAACCATGTAATACCCTAACCCTTTCCAAATGGTGACAACCATCACACTCCAGATGGCAAAATCTGGACTCGTTAGCCAAGGAATACCATCCTTAAAACCTAGACTAAACCAAAATTGGTTTAAAATGCCATTTGACCAATAAATCGCCTTCCATGCTAAACCAGCCACTACCATAGAAACCACTACAGGAGTATAGTAAGCGGTACGAAACCAGTTAATTCCTCGCAATTTTTGATTGACAACAATAGCTAATATCAAGGAGAGAAAAACTAAAGGGGGTACAACTCCTAGGAGATAAATTAAAGTATTTATCAGGGTTTGACGGAATAATTTATCTTCAGCCAGACGTTTAAAATTTTCTAACCCTACCCATTCAGGAGGCTGGGTTAAATCGTAGCCAAACTTGGTAAAACTCAAAGAAAAGGCTTGTAGGGCAGGATAAAAAACAATGATGGAGAGAATAATTAAAGCTGGAATTAAGAATAGATACGGAGTCAGTTTTCTAGTAATTTTCATCAAAGTTTATAAATATAATTTACTTGTAATTAAAATTTTAGAATTTTGTCATCAAGTGCTAAATAAGTTATTATAAATTTCACTATGATTATTTTTCTCGATGATTCTTCATTTTTAATTCTCAATTATCCATTCTCAATTAATTATGAGATTACTGCCATCAAAAACTCGAACTAAAGTACCTTCTGATGGGAAATCTTCAGGGCGCACGGTGATACGATTACCTTTTATTATGTTGATATTAAAATTTGCTTCTTTGGCTAAGTCAACAAATCTTTGTACTCCTTGTAATTCACAAACATTTGCTTCCGTGGCGTTGGTTAAATATTGAGTGGGAATTACCATTCTAGGGTTTAAAATTTCGATCGCTTTCATGGCTTCTTCTGCGTTATAAGCCTTTGCACCTCCTCCTACGGGAATAAAAATGATGTCAGGTGTACCCATTAAGATTTTTTGTTCGATGGAAATAGGGGAGGCAATACCGCCTAAGTGTAATAATTTTACCCCTCCTTGAGTCCATTTCCACACTATATTATCACCGAATCTTCTACCGCCTTCTCGATCGTGCAGGGTTTTAATCCCTTGAAATTCAATATTATTTACATTATACACCCCCGGTTCAACCATTAATTGAGGATTATTGGGTAAACCCGAAGCCGAACCTTCATCAAGTAATCTACTGCTAATCATAACTAAATCGACTATGGGTTTAGGTGCTTGATATTTAGCAGTACAACCCAAGGGAGTAAAAGGATTAGCTAAAATTCTAATTTGGGGATTGGAAAACAGAAAGGCACTATGACCTAACCATTCTATACTGACTTGCTTAGGAGATGCCATCGCTTTTTTTCCTTGAGAGTATTTAGTGGTTAAAAGAGTAGTTAATACTCCTGTACCAGTTAAGCGAATCCAGTCACGACGATTAATCATAATGTAAATGGTAGAAGATAGTTGAATTTTATAATATCAAAAACACTTTAACAAAGTAGGAGCGATCAAGATTAACTTTTTTTGTCCATACTTATATATATTGATGGATATTTTCTGGTAATTGTTGCATCAATTTACAAATACTTGTAATTAAAAGTAATTTAAAAGTGTGAGTGATAAAGAGAGAAGTTAGGTGACAGGAGAAATACCTAAAAATTAAAATTTTGAGACTTTTTCAAGGTAACAAAGTTATTTTTATTCATTTTGCTGATTTTGTTGACAGAGAATTAAATTGAGAATATTTAACTGGGATGAGGAGAAAATTTGTTGATCGGTAAATAACTTATATCTTAATAAGTTAAAGGTATAACTATTAAATAATAGAAAAGGAAATTCATGATAATATGAACCAATGGGTAGAACATTTTGTAAGGGAAATATATATCTTAAATAAGTTTCTAAAATCGATCGAAAACTTTTGTCTTCATCTATTTTTCTTTCGGTTTCTTTCTCTAAATATTCTTTAATAATTTGAGGATGTATTAAGATAAAGAAAGGAAAGGCATAATATTGATCAAATTGTTGGCTAGTTTGTTGAATATATTTAGTCATTATATCATCATTATTCATCTTTTCTAAGAGTTCGATCGCACTGTGACTAGCAGTAATTAAATTATGATTAAATTGATCACTATTACTAATAGATTTAAGTTTTGACAACAAATCTTTATAGATTTCTTTAATAACTTTCAATTCATAAGTTTCTTTAATTTTACGATTTTTTAAAGGAATAATTAACATATTTCCACTAATAAAACTAGGTTCGAGTCTGCCGATATTTAATAAATTATAAAGATTATTTTTCACAGATTTAATAAATTTATCGCTAAAAGATTCTCGAATATTAAGATAAGAAATAAGGTTATTTTTATTATCATTATTATCTATCCATTTTAAAAGGAAATCTGTTTTATCTAAAATTCTCGTTAATTCTTCAGCTATTTCCTTTAAATATTGTGCCTTATAGTTAGTAGAATATTCTTTGTTTAATAAAGTAATTAAATTTTTCATTTTGGCACTAAAAGTCTCCCCAACCGAAGATACAGATTTACCACCAATAGGGATAATTAAATAATTATTGTTACCAATTTTACCGTAACCATTAATTCTTGTTATAATCGAGGCTTTCAGTAAAATCAGCATATTGATAACGTTTAAAACCTTTTCTTGTAAGGATAATTGAGCAGATTCTTCATCATAAAAAATAGCTTCTTCCCACATATAAAAATATAAAAATTTATCCTGATTATCATTAGTATTGGTAACTTCATTTTCGATAAATTCCCCTCTACCACGATAGATAACTTGGATAATTTCCATTAAATTTTGTTCAATATTAAAACGAGGTATATCAACTAAGATATGTCTGGATTTAGGAAAAGATAAACCTCGACTTCCTGAAGCCGTCATAAAAATAATTTTTGCTTGATTTTGGAATTGTTTTATTTCCTGTTTATCAGCTTCGGAGTTATTACTATGAATTTGTAAATAGTCTTTATTTTCCCTAAAGTCTGGATAGATTTTTTCTAATTCAGTAATTAAATTTCTTAGGCGATTTTTGTCTTGAATATAAACAATAATTTGTTCATTATCTGGATTACTTAAAATAGATTTTATTTCATCAATAATTGTTGTTTGCAACTGCCTAACTACACTTTTAGTTTTTTCCTCATAAAGATTTTCATTATATTTTTTTACTTCCATCAAAATTTGATAATTAATGGTTAAACTTTGGGCGGGATAAGAGTTAGTATTAATAATTTGGGCTGGTTTTCTTTTAAAGTCAAAATTTGTGACGGATAGAGGTAAAATTGTTGAGTTTACACCACGATAATATATTTTATCAGGTTCGGTTTTATTATCTTTGAGATGTTGATTAATTACTTGTTCATCGACGATCGAGGCATCGGCTATAATAATTTTAGGATTAAAACCATAACTATTATTAGTGAGATTATATTTATCAAAAAATCGATTAATTCCCGATAAAAATTCGACACCACTACTATCTCCAGTTATTTCATCAATCATGACAAAAAAGTGTTTAAATCTTTTGGCAACGGCAGTCATTTTTGAGTCAATAATTTTATTCTCTCTAGCATTATAAACAGATTCCAAAATTCGATCGAGATGTTTGAGAGTATCGTCATTTTCATTTAATTTTTTCAGAGATTGAATCGAAAGAGAGACGACTAAATGACGGGTATTTTTAGTTTGGATGATAGCGGAAATTCCTTGACAAAGACTATTTAAGACTCCAACACCTTTATTTTCTGCATTTTGGAATGTATCTTGATATTGTTGCCGAATTTGTGAATTAATTTTACCTTGACGGGGAGTCGGATTATTACCATCAATAAAGTTAACATTTTTGAGAGAAAATTCTCCTTGCCAGTCATCATTATCAGCAGAAGTAAAGTATTGAATGGTTGGTTTACCGCCATTATTTTTAATCAAATTGGCATTACTATTGATGGCGACTAACTCTTGTTTTTTTATGTCATTAAACTTATTAATAATATCGAGATTAACTTGAGTGCGGGGGCTAATATATAAAAAGAGAAAACCATCGTTAAAATATTTCTTTAAAAATGTGACGATGGCAGTGGTTTTACCAATACCGGGATTGCCTGTGAGAAATAAGTAAGTGAGTTTCTCTTGATTCAAGGCTTGGGTGATAAGATGACTATGGGCATTTCTTAGAGTCAGATGGGGAGGAAGTTGTAGAGTCGTTGCTAATTCGGGAGAAATTGGTTCGATCGAGTTAACAAATTCTGTTATCTTTTCTGTATGAGAAATCGATTTGATGTAAGGTTTTGCAGAGGGGAAGAGATTAAATAGATTGTTAATAAAACTTTTACCATCGGGAAAACTTTTTCTAGCATTATATTTAATCACCTCGACAATATTGCTTTTCGCCTCCGAGATGTCTTTTTTGTGATGCTGATAATAAATTTTTTGACAAGTTTTGAGTAAGTTAATGTTATCGGGGGTAACGGTAATAGCATTTACACTTCTGTCGCTATAACCCATAATATTGATTTGTTTAATGTCAGTATCGGGATTAATAATTTTCTGTCGAGATAAAAATTGATAGAAACTATAACCATAACTACCCGCTTGAATGAGTTTTATCGTTTCCTTATCCTGTCTCTTAAAGCCTTGATAATATTTAGTTAAGTCGTTAGTAAAATTAACTCCTAAATTATCCCCATTTTCCCCTGTATCTATATTTAATCCTGAAAAAACACTTTTCGATCGTAAATAATTAACTTCCGTCAGCAGGATTTGCTTCCAGTTTTCGATGTCTTGTAAATCCTTAACATCCTGAAAAGACTTAACCGAAAAAATAGATAAATCGACAATTAAAAGATAATATTTTTGTCGCCGTTTAATCAGGATGAGAGTATCCGCGCGTAAAAACTCCCCTTCCTTGAGGTATCTATCAATATCTATCTCCATTTCACCTAACTGAGAGAGAATCAAAGAGAAATTTTCTTTTTCGCTTTTATGCTTGACAATACTAAAGCTACTTTCTTCCACAAAATTACACTGACAATAAACAATTTCTAAACGATGATAGTTTTGATTATCCACAATAGTATCGGCATATTCTCGAAACAAATTAAATCCCGACAAAAAACCCTTTTGCAATAACATCAATATCCAATCTTTAATAATCTGTTTATCCTTAGTATCAATAACTTTAGAATCATCAAGGATTTTTGTTTCAATTTTACTCAGATTGATTTTTTCTAAATCATCTTGATAAATAGTCGAAAAGTTATGCTTAATCTTTTCTTGATTAATAAAGGAAAGGATACCGATATTAAATCCAATTTCAAATAATCTGCCGAAGTTTGCTGAAGTTTTATCCATGTCACTAAAACCATAATACTAATATTTGCTCTAATTATTAAATCTCTTTAAAAATTAGTTTTCATTTAAAATATCCTTTAATAATTCTGATGTTAAGGATACAACTTCTACATTATTAGAATTTAATAAATACTCATTAATTTCTGTTGCATCTTGTTTATAATTTTTACTTAATCCATTGCCTATATTTACAGAAAAATCTGTTAGTGCTTGTATTTTTATTTGTTTAATTTTTGATAAAACTCCTTTCTTGGAACTATCTTTTTTATCTTCTATACACTTTTCGATTTTTAATCTAATTAAAGTTTTCATAATTTCCTCCTTTTTATTATAATCTGAGTATATTTATAACAAGTCTAAAAATTCATAAACTGTTAAATCACAATCTCTTAAAATTTGGGCAAATAAACCCTTCCCAATGGTTTCATTTCCATGAACTGGAATAACTGTTTTTCTGCCGTCAGGATGTGCTAAAAAGTGATGACTTCCTTTAATTCTAATCACTGAAAAATTAGCTTTTGTTAAAGCCTTAATCATCTTCTTTCCATTTAAAGCCGGGATATTACTCATTTTAGTTATTAATAGCTACTCTTTGAACTCCGATAAATTCTAAGGGTTTAAATTCTTCTTTTTCTACTTCTAAACAAAGTTCAATAGCTTCTGTTATTCTCTCTAGTAATTCATCCATTGTTTTTGCTTGTGTATGACATCCTTTCAAAGAAGGCACTGAAGCAACTAAATAGCCATCTTCGTCTTTTTCAATAACTACATTAAAATATTGACTCATAATTTCCTCCTTTTTAATTCTAATCTGAGTCTAATTCTTTGCCCATGGGATACTTTATATCATAGTTAATAATAAAGTCTAATTCCTCCTCACTAAAGCCCTAATATTTAATTTAAAATGTTTTAAAAAATGACCATTTTTAAGCAGCAATAAAGATAGATTTTGCTTTAGTTAAAGGTTCGGGAATTGGTATATTATCTTCCTTTAATACATCTATGTATAACTCGATCGCTTCCTTAATATTTACCTCTGTTTCTTCTAAGGTTTTACCTGTGGAAATACAACCGGGTAAATCAGGCACATAAGCCGAATAGTTATTACCAGCCCATTCAAAAATTACATAATACTCTTTCATTTTTAATCCTCCAATTGTGCTTGTTTCCAAATACTTTTAAGTGTGCCAATGGCTACATCATCTCCAAAATTACCGGGTATCACAACAATACCAGATTTATTAGGGTGTTTCAAAACTCGATGACTACCTCTCATTCTATCTTCATACCAACCATCAGCTTTTAGTCGTTTGATTACTTCACGAACTTTCATAAATAATAATAAATTTCCTCCTTTTTTATTTTAATCTGAGTCTAATTCTCTGCCCATGGGATACTTTATATCATAGTTAATTATAAAGTCTAATTCCTCCTCACTAAAGCCATAATATTAGGCTAATATTTTATCTAATTAGGGTTTGCCTCATAGTCTTTATCGATTAGGGAGATAGGAGTTAGGAGACAGGAGATAGGAGAAATACTGAAACATCAAGGTTTTGATGCTGTTAATAGATAGAATAAGTATAGTTGTATTTTAAAAAATCAGGTTAAGAGTGTTGAATTTTTGAATAAAAATCCTTAAAACTGCACACTTTTTGGTGAATGTATTATGTCTAAACCTTTGATTTTTATAGCTTTCTGATTTATTCAGCAAACCCTAATTATTAAATCTCGTTAAAAATTCGTTAATTGTGATAATTTCTATATTTCTAAAAGGGTTTAATACTAATAAATCTTGATCTCCTGTAATAATAAAGTCAGTTTTACCACTAACTGCTAATTCTAAAAATTTATTATCTTTAGCATCTCGGCAAATAGTAATAGTTTCCGTGATTTCTATTAATTCAGAAATTTCTAGTAATTTGACAATAAATGTTTGTTTTTGTTCTTCTGTAAAATATTTTTTAAATTTACGACGGTTTAAAACTTGTTCTAATTCTAAAAATGTCATCTCTGAATATAAAATTATTCCTAGTTTTTCGATGGTTTCTATTACTTGAATAGCGGAAGAATTTTTAATTAATAAAGCACTAACTAATATGTTTGTATCTAACACAAATCTCTTACTCTTCTTCATTTAAAATCTCCTCTAATATTTCAGGAGTTAAACCTCTTTTTTCTGCTTGATCTGCAATTTCTTTCATGACTTGACTAAGACTTTTTTCTGCCAATTCAGGTTTTAAAAATAGTTTAATTAAATTCTTTAATTTTTCTTGTTTATTAATATCCGCTTCTTGATAAAGTTGAGCTACTTCTTGATCTACTTTAATTGTAATTGTCGCCATTGTTTTTACTCCTTTTTTTATTATAATATTATAGCATGATTACCTTTAATCAACGGTTAATTTTATCTTGAAAAAGTTAAGAACTTTCACAATTCTTTTAATCTGAGTCTAATTCTTTGCCCATGGGATACTTTATATCATAGTTAATAATAAAGTCCAATTCCTATTCACTAAAGCCATAATGTTGGGCTAATACTTTATCTACTTCATCTATTAGTGAAATAAAGCTAATAACTCTTGACTAGAATTAGTTAATTCAAGGGGCAAAAAATAAGAATTAGGATAAAGATAATTTTCTCCTGATTCATCAATAACTCTAATCATATTATGTTTTTTTGCTTTTTCATCTGGTATAATTTCATAAATTTTCTTAATTTCTAATGATGCTAAATAATCATCATTTTTGATACATATCACTAATTTTTTATCTAAAATATTCATAGCTTTTACTCAATCTAAAATGTACTTAATTTTGATTTCTTTTTTACCTATTCCATGAGCTTCATACCAATGAAGTTCGGCTTGACAAATGGTTGTATCTTCTAATTCAATAGTAGCAATTCCTTTTAATTTTCGCTATCTACCCCTGCCATAAGTTTTTCTTAGTCTTTCTACTTCTCTAATAGATTTATCTATAGCGATAATTTCTATTTGGGAAATATCACTAATAATAATAAAGTTCAATTTTTTCTCCTTTTTAATTCTAATCTGAGTCTAATTCTCTGCCCATTTATTCCCCCCTTTCTCAAGGGGGGTTAGGGGGGATCATTTCCTCAATTATTGCTACAATTCCCTCTAAATTACTTAAAACTTCTTCATTAGTAAATCTAATTACTTTTAATCCATATCCTTCTAATATTTTACTTCTTTGTGAGTCAGATTCTTGAGCATTTTCTTGATAATGACTTTCTCCATCGACTTCTATTACTAATTTTAATTGAGGACAATAAAAGTCAACTATAAAATTATCAATAGGGCGTTGTCTATATACTCTAAATTTAAAACTTCTTAAATAATCATACCAAAGTTTTTTCTCTGCTTTGGTCATATTGTTTCTTAATTCTTTTGCCCTAGTAACAAGATTTTTATTATATGGTAAATAGTTCATTTTGATCCTTTCAACTCCCCTTAAATAATTTGATTTGATCCCCCCAACCCCCCTTAAATAATTTGATTTGATCCCCCCAACCCCCCTTAAATAAGGGGGGCTTTTTTAGTCTGAGTCTAATTCTCTGCCCATGCGATACTTTATATCATAGTTAATTATAAAGTCTAATTCCTCGTCACTAAAGCCATAATGTTCGGCTAATACTTTGTCTATTTCATCTATTATTGATTTTGATTTTCTTGGTTCAAAAATTTGTACTTCTCTTTTTAATCCCTTTCTCATATCTTGTTCAATTCTAATACTTGAATTTTTTTCATAATCTTCCATAATAGAATCACATAAATTGATTAACTTCTTATTATTATCTAAATATTTTAACTCTAATTTAAAGTATTCAAATTCTTTTGAAGTAATATGATAATTGTCTGAAAAAGCTACCCAAAACCAGTGAAATAAATTGCTACTTAAAGAAGCCACAAAAATTTTACTATTAACATTAATATTTTTCTCTTTTAGAGTCGTTGATAATACTTTTTCTCCTTTTATAGTAATTGTAGGAGGTTTTATGAGAAATAATCTATAATATGATCCACTCGCATTTCTAAAATAAACTTTATTTTTTGATTCTTTTGTAAAGCATAAAGATATAGGCTTTTGAAGATTCATTTTTTCTAAAATACTTAACTCTATATATGAACCTATTTTATAGACAAAATTATTAGATAAGCAACTAGAATTGATATATAGCAGTCAGTTATGAGTTGTGAAAATTATCTTATCATCAAAGGCAAGAGGCAAAAGGCAAAAGGCAAGATTAGTCGTATCTTCGATATTTTTTCTAATAATTTATTTCTCACAAATGATTCCTGATTGCTATAAGTAATATTATCAAATAAATATGGTCTATATTTTTCAAACCATCTAACATAATTAGTTGTATGTACTAAAAATTTATGTTTTTTAAGAATATGAATTGATAATTGACTTTTTACTCCTGAAAAAAGTGTACTAGGGTTAGAATCTCCTGCAAAAAAACTAAACCAACTATAAATATTATGTTTTTTATAATACTCAAATAAGGGTGTCATTCTAGGAGTTGATAAACTACTTAGAGGAATAATAAATCCTAGTAAACCTTTATTATTCAATAGATTTAAACAGTTTTCTACCGTAAAAGCATATAAATTGCCGCATTTTTCCGTTTCATAACCCTTAATTTCATAATCCTTTTTAACTTTGCTATATTCCACATAAGGGGGATTGCCGATAATCACATCAAAACCGCCGTTATTAATAATCGAATAAAACTCCGTAAACCAGTGGAAAGGTTGATGAGAAGTTAACCATTTTTCATAGTCTTTTTTCTTCTTAATATCAACGCCATATTCTTTAGCTAAATAATTATTTAATTCCTCGTTTAAACTAGCTAAATTTTCCTTTAACTTTGCTTTAGTTTCTGTAAAATTAACGCCATCGCTTTGGGTTTGAATATTTCTAAAAGTTTGATAAACCTCGCTTACTGCCTTAGCTTTAGCGTTTATCACTGCCATATCATCATATAAATCTAGTTTACCTTGTCGATCGCCCTTAACGGCTTTTTCTACTTCTTCATAGTTAGCAAAACCCACTAAACTATTGCCCGATCTAATGTTAAAATCAATGTCAGGTAATGGCTCAATACCATAATTTTGATCCCCCCTTCCCCCCTTACTAAGGGGGGTGCTGAAAGCGGGGGGATCGATTTGAGAAGCTAATTTTAGAAATAATCGCAGTTTACAAACTTCCGTTGCTTCCTCCATAATATCCACCCCATAAAGGTTATTGAGGATGATATTTTTGAGGATAAAATATTTATTATTGATGTGACTTCTAACGTTGCTTAAAATGCCTTGAAATT
The DNA here is from genome assembly GCF_000332235.1 of Geminocystis herdmanii PCC 6308. Lineage (NCBI taxonomy): Bacteria > Bacillati > Cyanobacteriota > Cyanophyceae > Chroococcales > Geminocystaceae > Geminocystis > Geminocystis herdmanii. The sequence goes on from NZ_CM001775.1 coordinate 3,489,805, forward strand.
CTTTGATAATTTTCTGAACTCCCCCCTTAGTCAAGGGGGGTTGGGGGGGATCATTATCGCTTTTAGATCCCCCTGTTTCCCCCTTAGAAAGGGGGACTTTTTCTATGTTTTTGTTCTTAGAAGGGGGGCGATTATTTTCTTCAACAAATTCCTGCATTCTTTCTAAACAGGTATCATAAAGAGGATAAAGAATGTTTAAAGCTGAGAATAAAAATGCACCACTGCCACAGGTTGGATCTAAAATAGACATAGTGGCTAATTTTTCATAGAAAATCTTGAGAGTTAAGGGTGAATTAAGGTTAGAAATGGCATCTTGGGCAAATTGACGAATGTTAAGATTATAGGTAATTAAGTCATTAATATTAGTAATTTCACCATTAGTTAATTTTTCCTTAATTTCAAAATAACGGTTTCTTCTGGCTACTACTTCTCGCCAGATTTCTGTGGGTAAGCCATAATTTTTATCGGCGGTTTGATTCCAATTTTCTCTCTGGGAAACATCATTTATTCCTTTAGCAATGTCATCAGGTAAGGATAAATTTACTCCTTTTTTAACTGCATCATAAATATATCGATCGGGGTTTTCTGCTAATAATTGAAATAAGGATGATCCCCCCAAACCCCCCTTATTAAGGGGGGCTTTTTCTGTATTTTCCTGCTGATTAAGGGGGACTTTTCCCGTATTTTCCTGCTTATTAAGGGGGACTTTTTCTGTATTTTCCTGCTTATTAAGGGAGACTTTTCCCGTATTTACTCCCCCCTTTTGTAAGGGGGGCGGGGGGGGATCAAATTCTCTTAATACACTATCAAATAAGTAGGGAATAATGCAGTTTTTGCTAATATATTCGGTGATGTCTTCTTTGGTATAATATGCCCCCATTTGCTTCTGGTTGATATATTTCTCGAAGATGTAACCTAAAACATCGGGGTTAATTTCGTTATCAGATTTTAAGGGTCGATCGTCCAAATACCAGTTATACTGATCAAAGAAAGTAAATATTTTCTCGAAGGCTTCGTCTTTAATTTCAATGTTAGGATACTTATTTTCGAGGGGATGAATTTCAAATAAGCCACCATTTAAATAGGGTATTTTGCCTAATAATTGATCTAATTCGGGAGTGCGATTTTGACTGCCTAAACCATCATGAAATAATCTTAATAAAAAGTAGCGATAGAAAGAATAGAAATTTAGATTTGATCCCCCTGTTTCCCCCTTACTAAGGGGGACTTTTTCTGTATTTAATTCTCCTTTATTTAAGGGTACTTTCTTTGTATTTACTCCCCTTTTATTTAAGGGGACTTTTTCTGTATTTACTCCCCCCTTTGTTAAGGGGGGTTGGGGGGGATCATTTTTTATTTCATTTAGTTTATTTCTAAGATAATTTAGATCACTATTTAAAAAGCCTTTTTTCTGGATAAAATAGACAAACATTAGGCGATTAAGCATTAAAGATGCGTACCATTGTCGATCGAAATCAACAGTTATTCCTTCAATAAAACCTAAGAATTGACTATGTTCTTTCTTAAATTTATCATAGAATTTCTTGGTAACTTTGTCCACATCAAAGGCTTGTTTTGTTCTCGATCGAACTTCTGTTAAATTCAATTTTTCTTCTTCATCTAAGTCAATATAAATAGTATCTAATATCTGTAATAAAGCCTCTTTTTTGTGGGTAGAATATTCAACAGTACGATTTGCTAAAGGTTGATTAGCTTCTTTTTTTACCCATTGCCATTTTTGATTTTGGTCTAACTCAGAAGCATAAATGATAAAATGTTCGTAGGAATATTTACTAATTTCTTGATCAATTTTTTTGAGGGTAGAAACAAGGGGAATTGATTGATTTTCTAATAAGCATAAAAAGACATTAAAACCTCGTTTATCAGCAATAGGTTTTAAGGTGAATATTTGCTCATCAATAGAAATATATTTTTCAGTATCATCTGCGGGATAATCCCATCCTAATTCTTCAATAAACAATGATTCAAAATTCAAATTGTCAAGATATTTGGTAATGTTTTTACGGTTAATTTTCATTGGTTTTTCTCCTTTTTTTCCCTTTGGTATAATGATAATTGGATAGATTCCTAATTTCTAAAATTTTTCTCTAAATTTGACTTAAAATAAAGCACGTTTTACATCAGAAAGAAAGGCAAGAAGATTAAATTCTGTTTTCTTATTAAAAGGTAAAATACTGTCTTTGCCAACAGAGGATTCACCAATAATACTTTCATAAGGATTAAGTTTTAAACTGATACTACTACTTTTATATTGTTCATATCGGGAAAAATGAAATAAAGTAAGGTATTGCAAAATATCATCCTTGAGATTGTTGTCTTCTTTATCGTAAATCAAGCCTTGACTAATATCTTGGTTATCTAATATTCCCTGATAGGTATTGAGTAACGTGGAATAAGACATCACCCCTCGATAATTTCTTTCTTCGGCTTTGCCGACAGATAAGCCATTGAATAAGTTGAAGAAAACTACGGATTTTTGAGATTCATCGTCAAATAAATTACCTAAGTCTTCGGTGTTTTGAATATAAAAAGAGTTGGGAGGGTTGGTTTTATATTTTAAGGAAACAACATAATATTTATCGAAGAAAATGGGATAAATGCGAATATCTTTTTTTTCGTTTTCTCCTTCCCCTTTCATCTTTTTCAATATTGCCTTTGACATGAAATATAAATCCTTGTCTTCATGGGTAACGTTGAGGTTACTGGAATAAGGAGATTTTGCGATATAAAGAAAATGACGAAATCCCTGTTTGTATAGTCTTTCTACTTCTTCCACTAAAATAGTTGGATTTTGATACATATCCTCTTTATTATAGTTATCGTTAAAAGTTTGGTCATTTCTTACCGTGATTTTATTACCTTCTTTCATAATGCGGATAGTTTCACCATATAAATTAGTAAGGCGGTTTCCTGCTTCTTTGTCTTTATAGTTAGCATCGGCTTCTCGACTAGAAACAATAATTAAAGCCAATTTCTCTAACTTTGGTTGATAGTTAGTATTGGTGATAATAAAACTTTTGGGTAAAACGGAATATAAAGAAGTTAAACCATTTCTTAAACGATAACCTCTACCTTTTTCTGTGATGTCTAATCCTTGCGCGTTGGCTAAATGTTTCTTTCTTAATAAATGGGCGAGAATTTTTGAGTACGATCGAATAAAATGTTCTTCATTATAGGGTAAATCTCTATCTTTAATATGTAACCGCATAATGGGAATAAAAATCTTTTTCGATACCGATTCTAAAATAACCTCCATGGCAAGATAAATTAATAAGGCAAAGACAAAACGATAGATAAAGGCTTTCGGTGACTTATAATCCTCAAAAATAATTTTACTTTTTTCTGTTTGATTATTTGCTGGAATACCAATATTAGAAAGAAGAAGATGATTATAGTCGATAACAATAAGGCTATTTTTATGTTTTTCATCTTTATCATCTTTATTTTCTTCAAAAAAATCTTGATATAATTTTTTAGCTTTGTTATCTGATAAAGGTACAAATAAAATTGGCAAAGCCTTAATATTAGTTAAATTATAAGCTAACTTCAGAGTTTGATTTTCCTGAGTGTCATAATATCGAATATCCTCAATGGTAAAACTGACAGGTAAATGGTATAAATAATCATCACTGGCAATGGCTTCCCCGATGACTAAGTATTTTAAGCAATCCTTCGTCTTTATCGTTTGACGAAAAAAGTTATCATCACTATTGGTATTAATTGTTTCCGCATCGGTTTCTAAAATATTTTTATGGATACCAATTTGTAAACTATGGGGATAAGAAGGAATCTGAGATTTATATTCTAAAAATTTCTTTAATAAGTTTACTAATTTTTGAATTTTCTCCTCTGCATTGATTCTCTGAATACCAAGATAAATAATATGGAAAATCTTTTTTTTCTCTTCCTCATCATTTTCTTGTAAAACTTTCATCACATCATTTTCCCAAAATTTCAGAGGATTATATGTTAATTCCCCTTCAATATCATAATCTGATGCTTTTGCGTCAAGGCGAGAAGCAAAAATAAAAGTAAACAATAAAGCGATGCGTAAAATTTTTCTTTTCCCCGTATCTCCCTTCTTTAATTCTTCCTTGTGTTGACTACTATGGGGATTAAGTAAATTTAGATAATATGCAAAACTAGAATTAGTGTTTTCTCCTTGATTTTTAACTCCCCCATTTAACTTCAGTTTTAAAGCAAAACTAAAGGATTTTTCCCCTTTGACTTCATTACTACTTTCCCCTAAATACCCTTCAATGATGGGAATAACTGGTAAAATATTGTAGGCTTCTCCCCTCGCTAATAAGTCTTTATAATTAAGTTGCAAACCTTCATAATTAACTTGATAATCAGTGTCACTTTTGTTGTTATCATTCAAATAATCTTCTAATAATTTGATTCGCCGAATTAAGTCTTCTAAATAAATAGATTCAGGCTGTTTTCTCACATCTTCCTGTTGCAAAATATATCTTAAATAATGAATTTGTGCCTCTTTTTTAAGTCTAGCAACAGTTTCATTTTTGATTAAGTCAATTAAGTTTTCTATCTCCGATTTTTTATTGTTTCTTCGATTTTGTTTATAGTTAATAAAATCCTCTAATTTTTCTTCTAAAGTTTCTCTGGCATCAGAGTCAAGATGATTAAATTGTGTTTTAACATAAGTCTCTAAACTTTTCTTTATTTCTGCTTCAAATTCTTTAATTTTACTGACGGTAATGGTTAATCTATGAAGTTTTAAGATAGATTTATCTCCATTTTTATCAGGTATTTTAGGCAAACTTAATTCTTGCTTTTTAATACCATAAATATCATTAAAATTAAATTTAAAACCTTTAACTTTATTATCTTTTGGATTAATTATCTCCTCTGACTTCCATTTAGTTATATCTGTCAATATATTTTCAATATTTGTATCTAATAACGAAGGATTATTATCTTGTATTAATAACAATAATTTTTTTAATTTATCTCTGATTTGTCTAATTTTTTCAGGAAATTTATCAATACTTTTACTACTAAAATTAACGCTGACAACTCGATCGAACTTATCACAATCTGCAGGTAATTGTACTTGATTAGATAATGCTATATTATAGGCGATCGAGTCCATATCAATCTTTAATCTTTTGTTATCCTTAGAAAAAGTAAAAGGATTAGTAACCTTATCTAAATGCTCTAAAATTTGGTCAAATAAAAGACTATAATCAACAGTAGTTAGTGAAGAATCTTCCTCTCTTAAGCGATTAACCATGATAATAATTAGTAGTAAAAATAAATGCTATTTTTTCAACAACAAAATTTTATTTCTCAGAGAAAAACATCGGTTTGTTTTTAATCTGAATTATTTTCAGTAATTGTTGTTAACTTTATTTAATATGATACTACTAATTTTCTCTATCTAGCAAATAAAATTTACAATATTGCAATATTGGTGATTAAGCTAAAGGTTTTTGACAAAATTTTCTAATAATGTTAATCCAGACTCCGTCAAAATACTTTCAGGATGAAATTGTACTCCCTCCACTAGAGGATATTCTTTGTGTCGGATACCCATAATAATACCGTCATCAGTCCAAGCGGTAATCTCTAACACAGAGGGAAAAGTATTCTTATCAACCACGAGACTATGGTAACGAGTGGCGTTAAAGGGGGTTTGTATATCTTGAAATACCCCACTATTTTGATGATTAATGGGGGATATTTTACCGTGCATCAAAGTTGGAGCGGAGATTATTTTACCACCGTAGGCTTGTCCGATGGTTTGATGTCCTAAACATACCCCTAAAATGGGATAAGTTGGGGCTAATTGTGTGACTAATTCCAAACAAATTCCAGCGGAATCAGGATTCCCCGGACCGGGTGAAATGACTATACCATCAGGGTTTAACTCTATAATTTCTTGTATGGTAATTTGATCATTGCGATATACTTTGATGTTTTGGGCAACGGGATATTTATTGCCTAATTCTCCTAAGTATTGTACTAGGTTATATGTAAAGCTGTCGTAGTTATCTATAACCAGAATCAATCTATTTTCTCCTATGGTCAATTCAAAAGTGAGATAATTAAGTCTATCCCATGAGGTAACAAAATAAAACCTGCTACGAATACAGATGCGATCGCCGAGATTAAAACAGCACCCGCAGCGCAATCTTTAGCAATTTTAGCTAATTCATGGTAATTTTGCTTAACGGTTAAATCTACCACAGATTCGATGGCAGTATTGAGTAATTCTAAAACAAGAACAGTGGCACAAGTTAAAGAAATAATTGCCATTTCGACGGTGGTTACTTGCAGATAAAAACCAAGACTTATGGCGATAGAAGTCATGAGAGTATGAATACGGAAGTTACGTTGAGTTTTGAAGGCATATTTTACTCCCTGCCAAGCATACTTAAAACTAGAAAAGAGGTTAGTAGCTACTTTCCATGATAAGTTACGTTTTTCTTTTTTCAATAAAATAACAGATTCACTATTAGGAATGGTAGAAATATTGTCGTGAAAGATTTGAAACTTGTTCATATTGTTAACTTTTGTTAATTAATGTTCGATCGATACTTAAGTATAAATGGATATTTACTCCTTTATTCACTTTATGATGGTATTTTAGCTACTATTTCTCCCGAAAGCACATTTATTTTACTGATGATGCTTTATTTTTTCAAGATTTGAGGAAGAAAAAATCCCCTGGAGATCAAAAAATTATCCTCCTTTAATTAAAATACCGATAAATGCCAATATACCGACTACAATTAGAGCGATCGAAACCACAAAACTGAGAGATAAACGAGAAGTATAAATAAAATCACCTCGATCGATCCTTTTTAAATCCTGACGATGACTTAAAGCCGCCGCTAATAAAGCTAAAGTTCCAATGATAATAAAAGATAATCCCAAAAAACGAGAAAGGGGGAAAGAATCAACTTCTGTTTCAAAAGCCTGATGAATAGCTACTAAAATACGATCGATTCCAAAACCGAAGCTAATTAAAGAAAGACAAGTACGAATCCACGCCATTAATGTACGCTCGGCGGCGGCTCGATTACGTTCTTTTGCCAATTCGTTATTAAGATTATAGGGAGAAGTCATAAGCGAATAGGCATCTAAAGTTTGCTGATAAGGGTAGGCAAGAATTAAGAATTAAGAATTAAGAATTAAGAATTAAGAATTAAGAATTAAGAATTAAGATTTTAAAAATTCTACCTGTCCACCTGTCCACCTGTCCACCTGTCCATCTTTCCCCTTCCCCTCTTCCCCCTCTCATCTTCATCATTTTATCGTTAATCTAACACCTCCCTCCTCGATCGAAACAAGGAAGACCTCAGATAATGGTAAACTAAGGAAGAAAATCTTAACATATATTCATAATGGCTAGAATTAACGATAATTACTTAAAATTAAAAGCAGGTTACTTATTCCCCGAAATTGCTAGACGAGTTAATACTTTTGCCCAAGAAAACCCCAACGCTAATATTATCAGATTGGGCATTGGTGATGTTACCGAACCTTTACCGAAAGCCTGTCAAGATGCCATGGTTCAAGCTATTGCTGATATGGGCGATCGTGCTACATTTAAAGGATATGGACCCGAACAAGGTTATAGTTGGTTAAGAGAGAAAATAGCCGAACATGATTTTCAGAGTAGAGGGTGTGATATATCCGCCGATGAAATCTTCATTTCCGATGGTTCTAAGTGCGATACAGGCAACATTCTCGATATTTTTGGCAAAAACAACAAAATTGCTGTAACTGACCCCGTATATCCCGTTTATGTGGATACGAACGTGATGGCAGGACATACGGGAGATGCCAACGAAAAAGGGGAGTATGAAGGTTTAGTTTATCTTCCTATTAGTGCTGAAAACAATTTTACAGCAGAATTACCGACTGAGCCTGTTGATTTAATTTATCTTTGTTTTCCTAACAACCCCACGGGTGCGATCGCCACGAAAGAGTATTTAAAAGCATGGGTAGAATACGCAAAAAAACATGATGCGATTATTCTCTTTGATGCTGCCTACGAAGCCTTTATCACTGATCCTAGTTTACCCCATTCTATCTATGAAATTGAAGGGGCTAAAGACTGTTCGATCGAATTTCGCTCATTTTCCAAAAATGCAGGATTTACGGGGACTCGTTGCGCCTTAACCGTAGTACCGAAAAACTTAATCGGAAAAGCCAGTGATGGTTCAAATGTCGAAATTTGGAAACTATGGAATCGCCGTCAATCCACTAAATTTAACGGTGTTTCTTATATTGTACAAAAAGGAGCAGAAGCGGTATATTCCGAAGCAGGAAAAGCACAGATTGCGCAATTAGTCAAATTTTATTTAGAAAATGCCCAAATTATCCGAGACGAATTAACAGCATCTGGATTAAGCGTTTACGGCGGAGTCAATGCGCCTTATGTCTGGGTAAAAACTCCTGATGGTTTATCAAGTTGGGATTTCTTCGATAAGTTATTACAGAATGTTAATGTAGTGGGTACTCCGGGTTCTGGTTTTGGTGCGGCAGGAGAAGGTTATTTTCGTCTGAGTGCCTTTAATAGCCGTGAAAACGTCATCGAAGCCATGAGACGCATTACTACTACTATGAATTTTTCTTAGACTAGATTTTTTTCTACTCTTGTAGAGACGTAAAATTTTACGTCTCTACCTAAAATTACGTTTCTACCTAAAATATGGTTGATGTCTAATAAATATAGATTATTCCAATTGAGAAATACACCATCCCGAAGATGTTTTGTTTAGATTAATAGTATAATCATTTACCGTATATCCAGTCTCAATTCTTATACGATATACTGCACTATTAGGGTTAATTTTTCTCCATAAAATAACATGATTATCTATGCTAGTTTCAAAAGAAGATTGGCTATTTAACATCGAGCTACACCAGTATTTAGCATCATCAATAAAAGGTTTATAACTATAACTGCTAATAGTCGTCATAAAATCCTCAATAAAAGAGTTAGCTTTATCTTGATTGTCTAACTGATTAATTTTACTTTTTAATGCCGATAAATTTTTTTTATATTCAGGTATTTTTTTCTTCCCTTCTTCGGATAATGTTGTACCAGTTGGTATTTTATATAAAAGAGAAATTGCTGTTTCCCATTTTTGAGCCGACTCTTGTAAACTACTCAAAGAATCTGGATAACTTTTCGTTAAATGAATTGCTGAGTTGACATTATTGATAGCAGATTTAAAATTATTTTCGGCAGTTTGCTGTTGTTTTAATCTTTCTTCTACCATCTTTAAACGAGTGGTATAAGTATCTATTTTTTCTTTAATATCTTTTTGTAAAGAAGCATTTTCTGGGGCAGATTTTAAATAGTCAATCGCTGATTCCCATTCGGTTTTTGCTTGTTGCCAAACTTCAGCACTATGGGGAGGATTTTTTGCCATTTCTGTCGCCTTTGTTGCTGATTTCATAGATAAAGAAAAATTATCTTTTGCTTGTTTTTCTAATTCAATTAATGCGTTTTCTTTTTCCGTAACTTGATTAATTTTTTCGTTAATTATTGATATTAATTCTTGTCCTTGATCATAAGCAGACATGGGATAAGTAGGAATACTTTTTATTTCATTTAATTCTTTTTCAAGTTTACTTTTTATTTCCTTAATTTCTTCTATATTATTCGATAAATAATCAGTATTAATTGACTCAACTATTACTTGACTAGCTTCAATTTTTTCTATTTGTTTACTTCTCAAGAAAAAGAGGGTTAAAGTAATTAATCCAATACTAATAAGACTAATTCCTCCGAATAATAAAACTTGCTTAATTAATTTATTATTTTGATTCAAAAAATCGGGCAAAGAAAAATTAAACTTTTTTTGATCTTTCTCTAAATTTAACTCAAATTTTAATTCATAAATATCATTAGCTTTTTTGCCATCGGTAACAAAAACTATCCTAATACCTTTTTCTGGATTCCTTTCTTTTTCTTTCCAGTCTTCGATCGTAAATTCATAACGGTTATTGTCATCTCCTGAAATATAACCGCTATTTTTTTCTTCAAAATAACCTAAAATTACACCTTTCATAATCTTTAAATCTTGTTTTTTATATTTGAAGTATGCTAAAAATTTACTTTTTTCTTCTAACAGGTAATCTTGTATCTAAATCAAATCCATAATCAGATGATAATTTCCTAATAATTCTTGAAGCCTCAATAACACAATTAGCTTTTTCTATCGCATAATCTTGACCACATGAAGAAATCCCGTGTACAAGAGCATTTCTCAATTTAAAGGCTTTTTTGAGGTTATCCCAGTCTGTAATTACTTCAGTTAATCTTTTATTTACTCGTAGAAAAACCTCATCTTTCCAAACTTTTTTGTAACCATCAAGTCCACCTCTTTCGTCTTTCAATTTTTGACGTATTTCCACATTAGGAGATGTACCTAAAACAATAATTGCTCGACGAATTGTCCACTCAAAATGAATTACAGAAAGAAGCAATGAAAGTGAGGCATCTTCTTTTAAGATTGCTAAAATACGCTGTTCTCTTAATGGGCTAGAATCTTTGACTAAAAACATAAATTTTATAAGTTAGTAAGGTTTATGAATTATTTTTTGACAATTTTGCCGTACTTCAGACGCCATATCTCTTATCTCATAAGCTAAGTATTGATACTCTCTCAAACTAGAATCATCAAGTATTACATCCTTAGCAACATATTCCTTGATTTCTTCTGTAGTGTAGCTAGAACTATCATTTATGAAGTTTCCGATCCTCAGTGCGATCATTGATGCCAAATCTTCAATTTCTTTCGCTCGTGTGTAAAGACTTCTTGCCCTGTTTTTGATGGATTCAGTAGCGCCCGTACCCTCAAAATCATCTACCAATTTATTGTAATCTTCCAATAAAATCGGCAAACTCTCGGATACTTCAATAAGTCTTCCCTTAGATTCTTTTTCCGTCTCTTGTTCTTGTTCAGTCCCTTGTCCTATTCGTGTATCTTGGAAAGAACGCCACCCATTTATTTGGGGACTAAAAATAAAATAGCCTCCAAATAAAATTAGTAAAGCAGTAGCTGTTTTCCATTGATTATTTTTAATAAAATTCAGCAAATTTTGAAAGAATTTATTATCTTTATTAGATAAAGAGGTATAACACTTTTTCGACAAATCTACTGTTAAATTCCAAATATTTCCTAGTTTATTATCTGTGTTTAAATTCTCTGAATTAGACTTTACTTCTAAAAGAACAAAAATATCGATCGCTTTATTGCCTTCTATATCAAAATCTACTCTGAGATTCTTTTTAGGCAGTGAGTCTGTATCTGTCCAATTACTTTTAGTAAAAGTATAACCTTTTCCGTCATCACCAGAAATATAGCCGAGATCATTTTCTACTGAATAGTCAAGAATTGTTCCTTTCATAATCTTTTTTCTCCTCTTTTAAATTAACTTTCTGCACGATAATAATTTAATCTTTTAACTAGCTGTTTAAAAGCCGTTTCCCAATCATCAAAAACTCTGACACTATCATCATTATTATCAGCAATAATTTGTTCTGATAAGGATTTTTTCGAGTTATTAAATAGATAAAAACCACCTAACATTTTATATTTCTGATTGTTATAAATAATCAGAGGAAAACATTGAGATTGAGGAATAAAACCGTATTCTTCTATATCTTCGGGAAATTCATCTTCTGTGAGTAATAAAACTTCGCCACCATAATTAAAAGTTAGGCGAATTAAATTGAAAATTAAGGCTTTTTCATTGTCTTTTAAACGGGGATAAATCTCGTATAATGCCTCATCGGACATATTGCGGATAAAGTTATGGGGTTTATAACCTAAATCTTTTCTTCCTAAGTCTAATTCAAAATCAAAATACCATTCTCTACGTTTTTCCATAAACCAACCTCTGACTATATTTTTATTGATTTGATAGTCTAAGAGTTCGATTTCTTGTCCATAGTTTTTACTTAATAAATCCTGTAATAATTCTCTGCGAGTTGGTTCTTTTTTCTCTGGTTTTTGTTCTACTTTTGGAGGTATCAATTCTTTAAATTTTTTCTCGACAACCCCTGCGATTAATTCCTCTAAATTTTGATCAATTAAGCGATGATCGATTTCTACTTTGAAATTTTTACTATCATTGGGGTTATCTTCTACATAATTAACGGGATTTCTACCTTGCCATTTTAAAGGAGGATTAACGGTTTCAATCTTGGCATTTTTAAAGCCTAAATATAATTTATTATTTTCGTTTCTTTGACTCGTTTGTGGATCATATTCGGCTTTAATTGCTAAACTTCCATCCCAATTATAAACTTCGATGTTCGTTAAATTTTCGTCTCTAAATTTTGCGATCGTCCACCAACCGCTACCCCCTTGTTTTAAGAGTTGGGTTAAATCTTTTTTTGTTCTGACTCTTACTGTTAAGTTACTCATTTTTTCTATTTTTTATGTTTGATGAATGGATAATTTTTTGATGTGGTGGGCAATGCCCACCCTACTTTTTAGCCTTTATTTTTAATTATCATTACTTCGATAATTTTCTTCGCTTTTGCTTTTGTTACTGATAATTTATCGGCTAACAATAACATCGCATTTTCTTCTGATTCGCTCACATTTCCATCGGACATGATAATATCAACAGAAACAGCAAAGGCGGTGTCGTGTAAGTCTTTGGGTAAGGATGCAATACTTTCTCCTAATGCCTCCCCAGGATTCGTTAATAAATATTTCATGGATTTTTCTAGCAGTTGTTTCATACTACCTCGATACGATCGAAATGTGTTCATTCGTGCTAAGACGTTAACGATGATGTCCATTTCTTGCTCATCTAAGCTACCATCACCTATGGCGCTAAACAAAACAATTATGGTAAAGGCTTCGGCGGCGGGTAAACTGGCTGTTTTTCTTGCCATGATACAATATTCTCCAATATTAATTAATGTTCTATATACTTATCAGGTTGATTCGATGATTTTATGCAGTAACATTAATGTTATTTTTGCTAATCGTTGATCGACTGATTTTTTTATGTTTGTCGGGACATAATAAATATATTATGCCCGTAAGGCTTTAGCCGTTAATCGCTCTAAAGAGCGTACTACGAACTTGTTTAGGGATCATGATCCCTTTTTATGATTAAATTATTTATTCTCATGAGAAATAAAAACTTTTACAAAATAGAATAGGAGATTGCTTCGTGCCTCGCAATGACACAATATCATTTAAAATAAATCTTTAAATTTACCTAAATCTTTACCTTTTTTCTGTTCTTCTTTTTGAGGAATACGCATTTGATCAATCGCCGTATCTAATAACGCATTATTAGATACGGCAGGGGCTTTTTTATTAGTCATTAATTCTCTAGCTCGATCGAGGATTTTCTCTTTTTTCGGTGAAATACCTCTCAATGTTTTTAGCTCATATTTATCCTCTTTTCCATCTTTTAAAATAATGGCAAAATTAAGATTATTTTCATCATTAAAATAAAGTCTAATTAAGGTTTTTTTCTCGTCATTATCAATATTAATACCACAAAATTCTACAGTATCTTTTAATTTTAAACGAGTGTCATCTAAACCATTATTTTTTATGATTCTTTTGATAATATTAAATCCATCAACTTCTTTTTGAGTCGTAATAATTTGATTAATTTTATTATCTTTTGCGACTTGCTTTATCCCAGATTTTTCATGCTTAAAATCTTTATCTTGAGTTTTTAATTGCCCTTTAAGTCTCTCAATTTCTTTGCGCATCTTTTCCATTTCATTTTTCGCATGATTAGCTCCCATAGCCATATATTGAGCATTTTTTATCTGAAGTAATGTCTCACGCATTTCTTGGGCAGATTCAAAACGATTTTGAGGTAAAACAGCTAAAGATTCTTGGATAAAAACAGTTAAAATTTTCCCAATAATTTCTTCTAAACCGTCTAATCTGACCTTAGCATTTTGCGGATCAACAATGGGATTTGGTTCAATTTTAAAACCATGGGCACCAATACCCGTTAAACAAACTAACATTGTCATTCCTACGGCAAATAAATCACTCTGATACATGGCTTTGCCACACATTTGTTCTAAAGGGCAATATCCCATAGTTCCTGCTTGAGTACCTGTTTGATCTAAAGTAGAGTAAGATACCTCTTTAATTAAACCAAAATCTATTAAAACTGGTTTATTATCACCTTCTCTTAAAATGATATTTTGAGGTTTAATATCACGGTGAATCACGTTTTCTCCGTGAACTTTAATTAATACTTCTAGTAAGGATAAAATAATATCGATAATTTCTTGAGAAGAAAATGTTGATTTTTTCTGCACTTTTGCCATTAAAACATCGGCTAAAGTTTGCCCTTTTACATACTCTTGAATTAAGTAAAAATTTCCTTCAAATTCAAAAAAGTCAAATAAAGAGGGGATTTGTCCATGCGCACTACCTAATTTTTGTAACGTCTGAGATTCTCTCTTAAATCTAGTAATTAAATCTTGATTTTGAGCAGGATTATTGGTTAATTTTTGGGCTTTAGCAACATAGTTAACTGATACATTAGCGGTTAAACTTTTGACTAAAAAAGCCGCCCCAAAACCTCCTTCACCTATTTTTTTGATAACTTCGTATTTATCCGCTAAACGATAACCTTTATCTATCGTTGATAAATCTCTCGTACTTTTTTTGTCGTTTTTTTTGTTGCGATCGCCGCCAGCAAACATTCCTAACATGGCTTTTTCTTTAATTAATGACTAAATATGACATAGAAGTATTATAGTCTTTAAATTAAAAATGTCTAACGAAACATCAACAATTGTTTACAATCTGGACTTAGCCAGTAGAATACAATAAAAAAAGTATTTGATTCTGGGGTTACGTTATTCTTAACCCAACCTGCCACACGATCGATTTTTCATGGCTTCTGACAAAACTTTACAAGCGTGATCAGCACAACAACCGCAATCAGTGGAAACTGAAGTCACCTCACAGAGTTTTTCTAAGGAAGAAATTCCTTGCTCTACGGCTTGATGAATGTCTTTTTCTGTTATACCTTTGCAAATACAAACGTACATATTATTTATTTAAAAATTTTGGGATTATTGAGAAATAATATCATTATTATTGGTTAATTGTCAAGATTTTTTTTGCGTATTCTTTGCGCCTTTGCGTCTTTGCGTGAGATATTCTCAAAACTTAGAGTTCGATCGAAATACTCAGATCGGATGACAAAAGAGTTTCGGCGGCGGTTAACATATCGGGGACAATATCCCGTAAATCATCCCTATTATTAAGATAAGTGGATAATGCCGAAAGAGGGTCTAAACTTTTGCCGATGCCTAATTCTGGTAGTCGAGGACGAGCTAATTGGGTGATTAGCTCAGGTTTGATGGTATAATTATGAGCCAGACATAGTTTTTGTTTGACTTCTGTGGTAGAAATTAACTCTATTTGTTCCGATCGAATCTTGTAAATTAATCGCACTACGGCATCTTCAATATTGTGTTTTTCGATGGCTTTTAACAAGTGATATTGAGGGGTAGAACTTTCACTTAAATCCACTTCAATAGTGATAAAAGGACGAGCGGGTAAAATGCAAAATTCCCAAGCAACTTTTTTCTGATTAATATTAATTAAAACATAGCCTTTTTCTTCTTTTTCTTCTGAAAAGTCCACCCTTTCAATGCTACCGGGATACACCACAGGAGGATTGTTTTTTTTGTTCAAATTTTGATGTTTATGAACGTGACCTAAAGCTACATAGTCGAACTCAGAACGTGCTAGGATAGATAAAGGCACTTGAAAACCTTTTCCCACTGCCAAAAATCTTTCTGCCCCTAAATTAGCTCTTTCTGCCATGACATGGGCTAATAAAATTGTGGGAATTTCGGTATTTAATTTTCTGATTTCTGCCTCTAAAATAGGTTCAATTTTTTGAATCAATAACTTATTAATATCCTCAGCCGATAACCCTTCGGTTTCAGGGCGTGTTAGTAAAATCGATCGAGTTAACCAAGGTAATGTAATAACCTGTATTTGCCCTGATTTAGTATTAATTAAATGGGTTGCTAATTTTTCTCCGACAATAAAATTAGGCACTCCTAAAGTATGATAAATCGATAAACTTGCTCCGCCTTGCCTCTGACTATGACTGTGTTGATCATGATTTCCTACTAATAAGACTGTGGGAATTTGAGCTTCTACTAGGCGACAAAATTCCCTCGCAAATGCTGATTGAATATAGGGTGCTGGAGTACTATCAGGAAAGGCATCTCCCCCAAATAACACCAAATCCACTTTATCATCAATGGCTCGATCGATGCAGATACTTAAACAGTGAATAAAATCTTCTAACCTTGTATTTAACCCCGTTTCTGGGTTAATTTTTCCGTGACTAAAACTACTGCCTAAATGTATGTCGCTTAAATGGAGAATCTTCATATACAATTAAGAATTAAGAATTAAGAATTAAGAATTAAAAATGAACAATGTATCCCCCTAACTCCCTAATTCCCCCCCTAATTCCCTAAATATTTCTCATAGCCCAATTCATCTAACTTGGCTTGTTTTTCATTTACCATATTTTCTAATTTTTGGCTATATTCTTTAACTTTTTGTAACAATTCGGGTTGTTGACTAGCTAAAATTCTCACCGCCAATAAACCGGCATTTTCGGCATTACCAATGGCTACTGTCGCAACGGGAATTCCCCTCGGCATTTGCACGATCGAATACAAAGAATCAACACCTTGTAACTGTTTCGTTGAAACGGGTACACCAATGACAGGTAAAGGGGTTAAAGAGGCAACCATACCGGGTAAATGGGCAGCACCTCCCGCCCCAGCGATAATAACTTTGATGCCTCTAGTATGGGCGTTTTGGGCGTATTCTACCATTTTTAAGGGAGTGCGATGGGCGGAAACTATCTCTACTTCATAAGCTACTGCAAATTCTTCGCAAATGATGATGGCACTTTTCATGGTGGGTAAATCGGAATCGCTACCCATAATTATGGCTATTTCGGGAGATGTGTGAGACATTGATTAATAATTTCGATCGAATTAAATAAGTATGATTATACTATACTGCTCCTCAATAATTTGTTAGCAAAAAAAAGCGATCGAAATCACGATCGCTTAAAATAAGAATAAGGTATAAAAAACAAAAGGGGGGGCAACTAGAATCTAAAAGTAGTTCTAATTGCACCTACCCATATGGCATCGTTACGACTATCATGGTTAGGATTAACTACCACATACGCCCCCGGGGTAATGATAATATTGTCTGTAATGGGATACTTGTATTGTAGTTCAAGCGTGTAAGATGTATTTCGATCGTCTGAGGCTTTAGGAGGCATACCCCCTAGAAAAGATAAAATAGCGCCTTCTTTGCCGACATCAAGTAAAGAAACATTACCAGCCCATGTCCATAAATCAGTACTACTTCGGTTACTTCTACCAGTGCCTTGACGTTGCAAATTATCGGCAGAGGCATAACCACCCCAACCAGAGATATTAACTTTATTGCCAATTAACCAACTACCTTGTAAACCAACTCGATTAGCTGTTACCGCACTACCATCAAAAGGATTGCTTCCCCTTGGGCTTCCTGTACTATCAGTTAAATTCACATTTCCTTCAGGCTCATAGGTGTAAAGATAAGCTACAGATAAATTAATGGGTTTACTAGGAGAAAAACCAATCTGAGCGCCTGTACTAAAAGCACCATTGAAAAAACCTCGCCCTTCTTCGGGATTAGATGCGTTTCGTGCTACATAAAGAGTATTAAAGTTCCATTGATTATTTAATTTAATTTTAACACCGCCTCCTGCTCCTTCCGGTCCACGAAATACTAATGGATTACGACGGAAAAAGCGAGTTAAAGTACCAGTAGCATCACTTTCTAAGTAAGGATTATCCACATTAAAAACTTTATCAATATTCATGGCATTAGTACCAACAAAAGCGGTTACTTTGTTACCAATGGGAAAACGATAGAATAAATCATCTAATACGACATCATTGCTGGTATTGGTGTCATAACTTAATCGTGTCATATCAGTATTTTTGTTAAAAGCCTGAATATTTGCTCCTTGAATACGCACTCTTAGTCTATCTTTTCCCATGAAACTGGTATCAAAATTGAAACGCGCTCGATTGGCTAATACGGCTTGATTTTCATTAACTGGCTTTGAGCCCTTAATTAAACCATCATAGCTAGAAGCCTTTGAATTAAAGGCATTTGCCAAGCTAATAATTACTTCTCCACTGAGTTTCGTGGTAGTAGAGAACTGATGATCTTCTAAGAAAGCGACTCTACCTTCTAGGTTATCAACTCTTGCTCCTAAAGTGGCTAATTCTGTTTCAAATTCTTGCATTAATCGCTTTAATTTCTCAATATCTTCTCTCATAACTGATTCACTAGCGGCAATTAGTCTTTCCATTTGTTGCATACAAGCGTTTAATCCTGCGGCAAATTCATAGCGACTTAAAGCACGATTCCCTCGAAAAGTTCGATCGGGATACCCTACAATACACCCGTAACGCTCCACCAAACTTCTCAAGGCTTCAAATGCCCAATCGGTAGGGGATACATCCCGTAATTGGGAGACTGAATTAACTTGACTCATTTCTGAATCTAAGTTCATAGGTACTTCGATCGCACCTACAGAAGAAGCCATCAATGCGGAGATAATCCCCATAACGGAGACTTTTCTTAGATATTGCGACATAAAATCCTCACACTTAATTCATATTTTATTGACTTTATTATTCAATAAAGAATAACCTATTTCAAAAATAAATGCAAGTAAATGGCAATAACAGGAGGAAATTTTCAAAGTTGGGGTAAAATGAGTTGATTGGTGAAAGGAAGTAACAGACAATAAAGTTTCATCGTTTTTTATAGAGAAACTTCTCAATCCCCCAATACCCTAATACTCCAATACCCCAATCCCCTAATTCCCCAATCCCCACATTTTTTCGGTATCGATCGTTGATGGTGAATTGCTATAATGCAAATAAGATTTCCTCACATCTTTGATTAATACGACTAAAATCCGCCAATCTTGGATGTATAAGATTATGATTAATTCCCCTTATTCTCTTTCTCAAAACCCAGACGACAAAAACGAAACCCCCTCAGACATCACCCAAAATAATAATTTTTGGCGTTGGCTTACTTATTTGATACTTTTATCTTTGGGGGGGGGTGTTAGTTATAGTTGGTATTTTTTCACTCAACAATTAATCCCCTCGATCGAAAAATCCGTTACTGATTTTATCTCTCGTCCTGTTAAACTAGGTAAAATAGAGGCAATTTCTTTCAATACCATTAGACTAGGGGAAAGCAGTATTGAAACAACCAAAATAGAGAATGATTTTGTCATTGCCGAGGGAGTAGAAATCAAATTCAATCCCCTACAATTATTAGCTAATCAAGAGATAAATATTGGACTTAATATCTTAAATCCTCAAGGATTTTTACAACAAAATAAAGATGATAGTTGGATTCAACTTAACCTAAATGATGAGATAAGTAATGAATTTTTAGGAAAATCTATTCATATAAATAATATCTCTTTAATTGATGGATTTATTAACATAAAATCAAGAAAAAGTCAAGGTAATTATCAAGAAAATATTACAAAAATTAACCTAGAGTTGGCAAACATAAATTTTGAAAAAAATAAACAATTTTTTGAAGTTAATGGAAGATTAAATAATCAAAATAAAATAGCAGTTACTGGTTTACATTATCCCGAAAAAACACAATGGTTACTGAGAATAAATACTGAAAATTTAGCAACAAATATTCTTAATGATTTTGTAGAATTGCCTGTAGGCATAGATTCTGGCGATATTAACGGGGACTTTAGTTTAAATTTTGTTCAAGAAAAATTAGAGAATTTGGAAGCTAATTTAGACTTTAATTTAGTTAATTTAACCTTACCAAATATAGCTAATAAATTAACAAAAAGTGCAGGAAATTTGCAAATTCGCAACGAAGTTATTAATTTAAAAAATGTCGAAACTAACCTTGATTTAATTCCTGCAAAAGTTAACGGTAGTATCAATAATAATCAATTAAATTTGCAAGTGAGTGCGAAAAATCCTCTAGAAATTAGCCAAGTTTTTTCTAGTCTCAAAATTGACACGGGGGATTTAGTCACGAAAGGCAAAATCGCAGCAGACTTGACAATCACGGGGGATATTAATCAACCAAAAATAGCGACAAAAATTAGAAGTGTTGGTAAGACACAAGTTGATAAGATAATTTTTGATAAAATCTCAGCTGACTTCGATATTTTTTCTCAAGGATTAGTGATTAATAATTTTGAGTTGTTGCCAACTATCGGCGGAAAAGTTAACGGCAATGGCAAGGTAAATTTAAGCAAAAAAGATGACAGTTTTTCCCTCGCATTTAGGGGGATAGATATAGAAGGAGAAAAAGTAGCGACTCTTTATCAGCAAGAGTTGCCGATGAAGATTGGCTTAGTTAATGGAGATTATCAGTTATTCGGCAATTGGCATAATTTATCACAAAGTAAATTAACTGGAAATTCTAGCTTAGAGTTAGAAACGGGAAAGGCGATGATTAATAATTTCGAGATTAATCCCGACACTTGGAGAGGAGAGGTTAAGGTGTCGGGGGTAAGGTTAACACAATTACCTAATCTCGATTGTGAAAAATTTGGTTGCGATGACTCTTTATTAAATGGAGAATTTTTTGTCAGGGGAAGACGGCAGGAGATAACCGCAGAAAATATTGATTTGACGGGAAAATTTAATTTTGACTTGGCGGGGGGAAGGGTTATCTTTCATAACACCAGTTTGACTCAGGGAAGTTGGCAAACCCAGATGACACTCGATAATTTGTCACTGTCTCAGTTGCCTTCTCTTAATTTGTCTTCAGGCTCGATCGAAACTGCCATAATTACAGGAGAGTTGCGAGCTGGAGGGGTGTTAAATAAAGATGATGAGATGATGATTCAAGGAAAAGGAAATTTATTTTTGCCTCAAGGGAAGGTAGAGATAGATAACTTTACTTTGCAAAAGGATAACTTTACAGCGCAAACTAATTTGACAAATTTTTCTTTAGCGGATTTCGGGGATAACTTTCGGGGGGGAGTCACCGGAGAAATTAGTTGGAGGGGGGATGTTAATAATTTGACAGCAGATAACCTTAACCTAGAAGGCAATTTAATTTTTAGTCAGGGTATTGATATTATTCATCAACCTTTATTTACAGATTTTATCTGGAATGGTAAAGCCTTAGAGATTCAAGAGGTTAGGTTCGATCGAACTGCCCCCCTTTACGATAAAGTTTATGGTAGAGGGAGAATAAGCTATGACAAAGAAACCGAAACATTAAAAGAAGTCAACTTAGAAATTATTGCCAAAGGGATAGACTTAAAAACCTTACCCCTACCCTCCTCTTTAGATGTGATTAAATATCAAGGAAACATAGACTTTCAAGGCAGACTTATGGGAGATATATCACAACCAAACCTAACAGGAAAAATCAATCTCAATAAATTTCAACTAGCCAATATAGACTTTTCACCCTTAACAGGAAATTTAACAACTTCTGCAAAAAAAGGTATAAATATCAAACTAGACTCGATAACAGCAGAAGATAAACTTTATATAGATATAGATAACCAAAACCAACCTCAAAAAATAGAGATACAAAACAACAATAGTAGAATAGAAGCCGTCAGGAAAAATGAGACTTTAGCCGTGACAGCGAATAATATCCCCTTAGATAAAGTAACAAAAACTTGGTTAACCTATCTTCCCGATGACATCAAAAAAATAGGGGGGAATTTTTCGGCAGACATAGAAGTCAACTTAATAGACAATAACTTTATTGCCTCCAATATTCTTATCGAAAAACCTATAGTAAATAATTTTCAAGGAGATACCCTTACCACCAAATTAATTTCGGAAGGGGATGTTATTAAAATTGAAGAAGGAAAAATCCAACATCGAGAAAATGAATATCTATTTAATGGAGAATTAATTTCTTTAGCAAACAATCCCCAAGTCAAAGGAAAAGTAGAAATCAAAGAAGGAGACATTCAGAATTTTTTGCGTAGCTGGGAGATTTTTGACTTAAAAGATTTTTCCTCCCCATGGCAACCTCAACAATATGGAAAAGCAAAAGACTTATATTCTTCTCCAGTTGTCTCCCATTCTGCTAACCAAGAGGAAAAGACAACCCTTCCAGTTGCCTCCCATTCGGATAACTCAAAAGAAAAGTTAACATCTCTAGTTGTCTCTAATTCTGATAACCAAGAGGAAAAGTCAACATCTCTAGTTGTCTCTAATTCTGATAACCAAAAGGAAAAGAGTCACCCCCCAGTTGCCTCCAATTCTGATAACCAAGAGGAAAAGTTAACATCTCCAGTTGCCTCCCATTCGGATAACTCAAAAGAAAAGTTAACATCTCCAGTTGTCTTCAATTCGGATAACTCAAAAGAAAAGTCAACATCTCCAGTTGTCTTCAATTCGGATAACTCAAAAGAAAAGTCAACATCTCCAGTTGTCTCCAATTCTGATAACCAAAAGGAAAAGAGTCACCCTCCAGTTGTCTTCAATTCTGATAACTCAAAAGAAAAGTCAACATCTCCAGTTGCCTCCAATTCTGATAACCAAGAGGAAAAGTCAACATCTCCAGTTGTCTCCAATTCTGATAACCAAGAAGAAAAGTCAACATCTCCAGTTGTCTCTAATTCTGATAACCAAGAGGAAAAGTCAACATCTCCAGTTGCCTCCCATTCGGATAACCAAAAGGAAAAGAGTCACCCCCCAGTTGTCTCCAATTCTGATAACCAAGAAGAAAAGTCAACATCTCCAGTTGTCTCTAATTCTGATAACCAAAAGGAAAAGTTAACATCTCCAGTTGTCTCCCATTCGGATAACTCAAAAGAAAAGTCAACATCTCCAGTTGTCTCCAATTCTGTTAACCAAGAGGAAAAGTCAACATCTCCAGTTGTCTCCAATTCTGATAACCAAAAGGAAAAGAGTCACCCTCCAGTTGTCTTCAATTCTGATAACTCAAAAGAAAAGTCAACATCTCCAGTTGCCTCCAATTCTGATAACCAAGAGGAAAAGTCAACATCTCCAGTTGCCTCCCATTCGGATAACCAAAAGGAAAAGAGTCACCCCCCAGTTGTCTCCAATTCTGATAACCAAGAAGAAAAGTCAACATCTCCAGTTGTCTCTAATTCTGATAACCAAGAGGAAAAGTCAACATCTCCAGTTGCCTCCCATTCGGATAACCAAAAGGAAAAGAGTCACCCCCCAGTTGTCTCCAATTCTGATAACCAAGAAGAAAAGTCAACATCTCCAGTTGTCTCTAATTCTGATAACCAAAAGGAAAAGTTAACATCTCCAGTTGTCTCCCATTCGGATAACTCAAAAGAAAAGTCAACATCTCCAGTTGTCTCCAATTCTGTTAACCAAGAGGAAAAGTCAACATCTCCAGTTGTCTCCAATTCTGCTAACCAAGAGGAAAAGTCAACATCTCCAGTTGTCTCCAATTCTGCTAACCAAGAGGAAAAGTCAACATCTCCAGTTGTTTCCAATTCTGATAACCAAGAGGAAAAGTTAACATCTCCAGTTGTCTCCCATTCTGATAACCAAGAGGAAAAGTTAACATCTCCAGTTGTCTCCCATTCTGCTAACCAAGAGGAAAAGTTAACATCTCCAGTTGTCTCCCATTCTGTTAACCAAGAAGAAAAGTCAACATCTTCAGTTGTCTCTAATTTCGATAATGAATTCAAACCTTTAGCTTCGATTCACAGTGATGAAGATTCTTTATTAGATACCTTAGATTTATTCGGAAAAATTCAAGCTGAGTTAAAACAACAACAAGCTAACCGCATTCATGCCAATATTCCTGTTTTAGAAGATTTAGACGGAAAATTTCGGGGTAATGTTGATTTTTCTTTTTCTTTTAATAACGGTTTTCAAGGTGAGTTTGATTTTCGTGGGGATGATTGGCAATGGGGAAAATATCAGGCAAATTTTGTTCAAGCTAGTGGTAGTTTTGGCAATGGTTTATTGACTTTATTACCTATCCAAATTCAAAATAATGATAGCATTTTATCTTTAAGTGGTACTTATTCAAAAGAAAGAATTTCAGGTGATATTAAGTTATCAGATTTTTCTATTTCTCAACTTAAAGAAATTATAAGTTTGCCTAACAATTTTAATATAGAGGGTAATATTAACGCAACAATTGCTATTAGTGGAAGTGAAAAAAAACCTCTTGCAAAGGGCAATATAGAAATTATTGACTCAAAGATAAATGGTACTAAAATTGATGAAACAAGAGCTAGTTTTGGTTTTAGAAACTCTCGTTTTGATTTTTTAGCTAATAGTAATTTAACAGATAATTCTCAACCTTTAAAAATAATTGGTAGTTTACCTTTTCAATTATTCCCTAATTCTATTATTGCTGATAATAATGAATTTCAAGTAAGTTTAAATTTAGCGAAAGAAGGTTTTAGTTTATTAAATATAGTCACAAATAATCAGCTTAATTGGCTTAGTGGAAATGGTAATATTAATTTAGATATTAATGGAAAATACTATCAATTAACTAATACAATTACTAATGTTGAAACTCAGGGCATTGCTACTTTTGAAAATGGTGTTATTGATGGTAAAATTCTCGCTGATAAATCTATTAAGGATATTAATGGAGAAGTTTTATTCGATTTTTCTCAGTTGACTATTCCGAATTTGACTGGTAATTTTAATGGTGGAAATATTCATATTAGTGGTAGTTTACCTATTATTGATAGTGGTTTTTCTAATGAATTTTTAACTATTAGTATTGATGATTTGGCTTTGGATATTGATAATTTATATCAAGGAAATACTCAAGCGATGGTATTCATTAGGGGAAGTTCGATCGAGCCTAAAATTGGCGGTAAAATCAAATTATACAATGGAGAAATTTCTCTTAATAATAAATTCAATGATTATCAAAATAATAGTGAAAATAATGGCATATTATCTAATGTAAAAATTGATAACTTAGATTTGACACTAGGTAACAATATTAGTATCACTCAATCACCATTACTTTATTTAAAAGCGGAGGGAAGTTTGAAATTAAATGGAGATTTAAGCACTTTAAATCCCGAAGGAATTATTAATTTAACAGGAGGCAATCTTAATCTTTTTACCAGCCAATTTAACTTAGCTAATGGAAATAATATCGCTAAATTTACTCCAGATAATGGCTTTAATCCTTATTTGGATATACAGTTAGAAAGTCGAGTAACAGAAACAAATCGTTATAAATTAACTAATAATTATCATCCGAATGAAATTGAAGATTTTAGCAATTCTTCTTTTAATACCGCTCAAACTGTCAGAATAAATGCCAGTATTAAAGGTTGGAGTGATAACTTAGAAAATAATATAATTTTAAGCAGTAGCCCTCAAAGAAATCAAACTGAAATTATTGCTCTTTTAGGAGGAGGTTTTTTCGATAATTTTACGGAAGGAGATAGTAGTTTAGGATTGGCTAATTTGGCTAGTGCTGCTCTTTTAGGTAGTGTACAAGGGCAGTTACAGCAAAACTTTGGTTTTAATCAATTAAGGCTATTTCCTACGCAAATTTTTGATAGTGAAAAACGCACTTCTAGTCTTGCTTTTGGTGCTGAATTAGGTTTAGATATTACTAAGGATTTTTCTTTATCTATTACTAAAATTCTCACGGATGAACAAGCACCTCAATATAATATCCTTTATCGTCTTAATGATAAAACTATTTTACGAGGTTCTAGTGATTTCGATCGAGATAGTCGAGGAGTGGTAGAATTTGAACATCGATTTTAATAGCTTTCTGATTTATTCAGCAGACCCTACTTATTACTACACAAATAATAAAGGTTTATCTTTGAGAGGGGCGAAAGCCTTACTATCAAAGCGATACAGCGTAGCTGGCCTTCCTGCACCTTTGTTCGCTTTTTCTCCTGTATCGATTAAAAACCCTAATTTGAGCAATCGTGAGCGAAAATTGGAGTAATCTGTGAAATTTTCACCTAAAACTGTGATATAAAGTTGATAAAGGTCATAAAGGGTGAATAATTCAGGTAACACATCAAAAGCGATCGGACTATACTCTAACTTATTGCGTAGTCTCTGATAACCATATTCTAAAATATTATTATGATCGAAAGCAAGGGAGGGGATGGCATTTAAGTTTATCCATGTCACGGTTTTAATATTTTTAGTAATTTTTGCGTCTTCATACCGCATAAATGCAAAATAAGTTACACAAAGGTATCGATCGAACTCCTGATTAGATATATGATCGAAGGTGTATAATTGCTCTAAGTAAAGATTCTTGACGGTGATTTTTTCTGCAAGGGTGCGATAAGCCGCCGATTCTAAAGACTCATCTTGTTTGACTAAAGTGCCGGGTAAACTCCAATATTCTTTAAATGGTTCTTCTTCACGTTTTACCAGTAAAATTAAAAGTTGATTCTTGATAGTGTCCACAGAAAAGATAACATTATCAACTCCTACTTTAAATTGTGCTAGATTTTGCTTCACTTTAACAACTTGATTCGTCATTCAAATATAAACGATTTTTGTGAATATAGCTCTTTACTTTATCAGTTAACACCGCGCTATCGTGATTATAACGATAATCCGTAGAAGAAAATGGCGGTATTTCACAAGGAGCGATCGAACATCCTAAACTACGAGATATAATGTGATCGATGGTTTCCTGCTCAATTCTATAACCTTCCCTTGGTATTAACAAAACTTTCACTTGTCGCCATAATTTTTCCGCTTCATACCATGTAAAAATTTGTTGTGCCAAATCTCCCCCTATCACCATTGTCAAATCAATATCTTCCCCCCATTTTTCCCTTGCCTTTACAACGGTATTAATTGTACGTCTATCACTAATATCCTGACAATTAACAATATTACTCAGTTTAATATCTTGTATGAGTAATTCTAGCATTTTGGTTCGATCGAGCAAAGCACAACCATGACTTTTAAAAGGGTTATCGGAAGCATAAACCCCTACTAAATCATAATTTTGACTCAAATAACATAATATACTTTTATGCGCGATCGTTGGTGGATCAGCACTTGTACCAAATAAAGCAACAAACATAGTGGTAGGTTAGGGAGTTGGGGTGTTAGGGTGTAACGGAAGAAAAATTATTAATTGTTAATTCTCCATTCTCCATTCTCCATTCTCAATTCTCCATTCTTTTACGCCATTCATCATCAATCTTATTTTTTTGCTCTAACTGTTGATCTAATAAATCTTTTTCTGTAGAATAGGCTAAATTATCTTGACTAATTATTGTCTGATTAGCAAAATTTTGAGCATAATTAATCTTTAACTCTAACTCTTTACTAGATTCTAATAAATTCGCTTTTTCTTCTCGATAGTAATTTCTCTCCTTAACTTTATTATTGCGATTTTGTAACCAAAAATAACGAATTAAAGGAATACCTAAATAACTTACAGCATAGGTTAATAATAATGGATAAAGAAACTCAATAAATAAAATAAAACCACCAATTTCTTCAGCTATATCTGATGTTAATAATGAGCCTAATACTAAAGCTAATACAATATTAACAGCACCCAAACCAACCGCTAACATTTTTTGACTGCTAGTAGCTAAACTAAATGTCCATAAATTTTCTTTTAAATAAGGAGATACCGATACTTTTTCTCTTTCTTGTGCCTTAACTTGCAACTCTGGAAAATAATAAATAATCTCTCCTTCTTCCGATACTTCAGGATAACCATTAAAACGAGTTAATACTGGTAAAATATAACCCTCATCCCCTTCACTATAATTATTAATATTATCTAAATAAGGAGCTAATTGTTCTGCTATAATCGCACCATTATTATTTTCAATGACTGTAGTTATACTGCGCCAACGTTTATCTTCTAAATTAGAGTTAGGGTTGCCATCACCAAAAAGAAAAGAGTAAATTGATTCTAAAAAATTAAGCTCATTTTCTGCTGAATTACTCAGTTGTCTTTGATAACGTCTTTGTTGATAATCAGGGGTAAATATCCAGAAAATATCCGGGGAAAACCAAAAACGAGGGAAAAAGAAAAATCCTCCTCCTCCTCCTCCTCGACTTGAGTTATTATCATTATCGTCATTTCCTTTACTATTAATCGCAATAACTATTACCACGATGGCAATTAGCATTAAGAGAATAGAGGATACCAATAATATACCAAAGGATATTCTAATCAAATAAAAGACTATTTTCCACGTTTTTTCTAAGGCTTTTTGCCCACGTAATTGCCAATACTTATTATTTAAAATACTACGAAAATTTTTAGGAAATAAATAAGCTATATCTCCCGTTTCTGCTACCTGCAAATTACCGTTAGTATCTTCTGCTAATTTTAATAATTCTTTTTGAACTATGTTTAAATCCAAGCCTGATTTAGTGGCAACATCTCCCACGGTAACACGATAATTTAATTGTTCGATCGACTGCATAATAGCAGTATTTGGACTATTCATAATTAATTAGGTGTTAGGTATTAGGTATTAGGTATTAGGGTATTAGGGTATTAGGGTATTAGGTATTAGGGTATTAGGGTATTAGGGTATTAGGGTATTAGGGAAGTTAATAATTGTTAATTGTTCACTATTCACTATTGAACTTTTTTTTAGTGTTTACGTCTGTTTAATTTAAGTAGATTAAAATTATCCTTATCAATATATTGTATATGTTTTCCTTAACTCGTTACGGTCTTCTCCTTTCTATTTTAATTGGTTTTGTCTTCAATCCTGTTCAAAAAGCCCTAGGTGCTGAACAAATTGTTTTAAAATATAGTATGTTACGCCCTTCCATCCCCGTGGCAGACTTAACCAGTTTTTGTGACACTGGGGATGTCTCATCAGCTTTAGCCTATTACTTACGATTGGCAAATCAAAAAGAAGATAATGTTAAAAATGCCCTCTGTCGCAAAATTCCCGTAGATGGCGTTATGTTATCAAAAATGTTAAATAACCCCATTGGCGGTATTGTCTTAAATGTCTTTGCTGAAGTCATTACTACCCCCAGTGACAGAGCAAGTAAAGAATCTTTGAGGGGTGCGATCGTAACTTCTGCTTTAAAGGATAATAATATTAGTATCATGGAAGTTGCTCAAAACTATCCTACCGAAGAAGTCCACATCAACGGTGATCGCTTAATGGAAATTTACAATCAAATAAACGGTATCTTAGGAAGTCTCCCTTTGCCAAAATAAATCAAATAAAGGAGAAAAATTTTGCTTTTTCCCTTGACTTTTTTCTAATTTTTGGTAATAATAAAAAATATAAAGATCATAATGGGAATCTTTTTATCTAAATTTAAAAAATAAAATATTCCCATTATAAATAATATATCATTTTTGTCAAGTCTTGTCAAAGGTTTTTGGAAAATTTTTTGACATTCGTTTTTAATATTACAAACCAACAATAAAAAGGACTTCACCTAACACCGAAAACCTTTCTTCATCAAAAGACTATGAGGCAAACCCTAATTACAATATAAAATATTTAACTCCCCTTGCATCTCATTCACCACTCGATCGAAACACTTTTGTACATAAGCTCGATCGAGACTCGCCTCCAAGCCGTAGTTATCAAAATAAATAGGATTACAAACTCTGGTGGTCATGGGTACTGGTAATGGTATATTAGGTAAAGGACCTAAGGCTAAACCCCATGGTAAACCTAGATAAATAGGGAATGTTTTAGGATCAAGATCGAAAATCCAAGGAAATAAGCCCTGTTTATTCAGCTTTTTCACGTCTTCATATAAATCGGCTAGAACAAAAATACTCTCGTGAGCGCCCTTTGAGATAAGAGGTACGATGGGTAAAGAATAACGTAAGGCTAGTTTAATAAAACCCTTTCTACCGACAAATTTTATTTTATTTCTTTCTGTATAAGGACGAAACACATCTTCAGCTCCTCCCGGATATACTAATACACTAGCACCAGATTCGATCGCCTTGATCGCCATCTTCGGATTCGCTCGAATTGCCCCAGTTTTCGCCGCCATATTGGTAATACCTTGATAAGCAGTCCATGCGATAGGGTGCATTAAACCATAGGCTAATCGTTCAGTACCAAAACGCCTAAACCAATCATACATCATCATGACCATATCAGGGGCTGCGATACCGCCATTATGAGAGCCGACTAACAAAACTTGTCCATGGGGGATGTTTTCCCAACCACTGGTTTCCACTCGAAAATAATACTTATAGAGAATTTCCCAAAATGGCATTAATTGTTTTATTGTATCAGGGTCTCGTTGGTTTAATGACCAACCAAAAAAATTTTTATCCATTAAAATTGCGATCGAGTTTAGATTACTTTTTATCCTTAATTTTAACTAAAATATAGCAGTCAGTTATGAGTTGTGAAAATTATCTTATCATCAAAGGCAAGAGGCAAAAGGCAAAAGGCAAGATTAGTCGTATCTTCGATATTTTTTCTAATAATTTATTTCTCACAAATGATTCCTGATTGCTATATTAATAAAATTGTTAGTAAAATTAACTAAATTATTGACCTTTTTCTAGTATGATTTTTAATCAATGATTCTTAATTTATATTCGTCTTATTATCAAAAATATGAAAGTATTTATCGCTGATTTCGATTTATTTTTAAAAATAGGAGGAGGACAAACTTTTTATCGTCAAATTATCGAAAAAAATCCTCACATTAATTTCTATTATCTCATCGATCGAGAAGATATTAACAATCTTCGTCCTGAAAATGCCCATAGCATCCCCTATAAACCCATTTATGATCTTCAAAACCTTCATCATTATATCAATGTAACCCCTCCTCGTTGGGTATATCGATCGTTTATTTTAGCTAGTAATATCGCTAATTCCGTGACTGGTTATGAATTTGATGTGGTAGATGCGCCAGATTATGAACAATATACCCTCTTTTTGCGTCCTGCTTTGGCATTTCATCGGGTAAAGTGTGAAAAAGTCGCCCTATCTATGCACGGCAAAATATCCACTACTTTAAGATTAGATTGGTTTGGTTCAAATGATGTTAATATCCCCTTAGATTTAGAGGAAAAAATGCAGTTTAAAACGGCGGATATTCGCTATGGTATTAGTAAAAGTTACCTTAAAGAATGGGCAGATTTAGTAAGTTTAGAAACTCAATATTTTAATCCTTTACACTTTATTGATTTACCTCAAAATCAACCTTTAACTAATCAAAATCAACAACCTAATTTATATTTTATCGGTAGAACAGAAAAAAGAAAAGGAGCAGATATTTTTATTAATTTAGTATGGTGGTTATCTTCTCAATCTTATCATCAAGCTAGTATCATTGGTCCTCATAGTTATAGTGAATTTGGTGATTCTTCTGAGTCTTTACTTCGATCGATGATAAATAAAAGACTAATTAATATTACCATTGAACCGTCAAAACCTCGTGAAGAACTAACAAAACTTTTTGCTAAACCTGCCATTACTTTTTTACCTTCTCGTTACGATACTTTAAATTTATTGGCTCTTGAATCTTTATTTTCAGGATGCCCTACTGCTATCGGTAGTGGTGCAGGAGTTTGTCAATTTTTAGATGAAAATTTTCCTCAATTACCCTATATTAAAATTGATGTGGATAATACTTATAATTGTTTGCCTGAGTTAACAGAAATCTTAGCAAATTATCACGATTATCGACAACATTTAAACGAGATTTTATTAACCCTTAATACTAATACGAATGATCCTAATTTAAGCGACATTTATCAAGTTGAAAGTACAGAAAATCAAGAGACATCCGCAGAGTTAAATGAGTGGTATAGTCAATTAATTAGTTACGTTAAATCTCACTCTGAAAAACAAAGTTTAGCAAAAAATATTCAGTCAACAATTATTCAAAAAATTATCAAACCTCCCTTACGAAAAGTAAAACAAAAAGTACTTAGTTATGGAGAAGATACCCGCTCTTATCAACTACTAAAATCCCCCTTTTTAACATCTCAATATCAGAAAGTATTTGCTTTAAGTGAACAATCAGAATTAGACTTAGAAAAAAAACTGCAACAAGTATGGAATTTAGCAGAAACTTTTGAACCAGAAGCCAAAGGAATTAAAGGTAAAATACAGAGTGCTTTTCGCATTGACAGAGTAAGAGTTTGGCGAGAAATTGCCCGTTTAGAAAGAATGCGAGGGAATGATTTAGTTGCCTCAACCTATTACCTTAGAAGCATGAGGGCTTTAGGTTATGACAGATTTAATGAGTTACCTTATGTTGTTAAAACTTTAGTAGAAAAAGGGTTTAAACCTGAAGCAAAAACTGCGGAAGCGATGTTTAAAGACATCCATCAACAAACAGAAAAATGTTTTAATCTTTTGAATGAAACTTATCAAAATAACCTCGAATATTCAGAGGAAGAATACGAATTTTTAGAGGAAAAAAGGCACAAAGAAAGTTATCGAGTCTCAGTGATAGTTTCTCTTTATAATGCCTCCGATAAATTACCCTTATTTTTAAGAGTTTTAGCTGATCAAACTTTAGTCAAAAAAGGTGAAGTTGAAATCATTTTAGTCGATAGTGGTTCGCCCGATCGAGAATACCAAGTTTTTCAACAACTGCAAGAAGAATTAAACTTAGAAATCGTCTATTTACGCTCCCATAATCGAGAAACTATCCAAAAAGCATGGAATCGAGGGATTTTACTATCTCGATCGAACTATATCACCTTTTTAGGGGTTGATGAGACGATTTTGCCCGAATGTTTAGAAATATTAGCAGAAGAATTAGAGCAAAATCCAGACATCGACTGGGTAATAAGTCATAGTTTAGTTACCGATGTGGATTTACAAGGCAACCATGTTAATGATATTATGCTGTACGATCGAACTAATTATGACCAAAATTTAGTTTACCTCGATACTTGTTACCTTTCCCTCGTAGGCGGTTTATACCGTAAAAATATTCATCAACGCTTTGGTTACTATGACTCTAGCTATCGTGGCGCTGGAGATACAGAGTTTAAAAACCGAGTGTTACCCCATATCAAAACAAAAATGGTTAACCAAGTTTTAGGGCTATTTTGGAATTACCCTGACGAGCGCACAACTCAAAGCCCGATGGCAGAAGTGGAGGATATTCGGGCTTGGTATTTACATCGCACTTTAGGAGGCATTAAATACGCTTTCAATAACAAAAATCCTGAAGAAATAGAACAATTTTTATATAAAACTTTAGCCTATAGAAAATCTTATTGTAACCACATCAGCAGTGATTTAGAATATAGCTATAATTTAGTTAATTTTTTAGGAGAAATAAAACCTTCTTCTCCTCTTTTACAGTTAAAACCAACTATTGACGAGCTATTTTTAGCCTATCGACAACTAGATTGGATAGAAGACTTAACAACTTTTTCATCAGGTAAAATGCTATGGCAAACGAAAAAGTTAGGGGAAAAAATTACTAATTTACACCATCAAATCGCCAATAAATTAGGCAATAATAACTTCAATCTTAACTATGATATTTTCCATGATAATCGTCATGAACAACACGCTAATTTATGGAAAACCTAAATAGGGGTTGCTGACAAAGTCTTTTGATGAGGATAGGAGAGAGGAGTCAGGAGACAGGAGATAGGAGAAATACTGAAACATCAAGATTTTGATGCGGTTGATAGATAGAATGAGTATAGTTGTATTTAAAAAAATAGGTCAAAAGTGTCGAATTTTTGAATAAAAATCCTCAAAACGGCGCACTTTTTCACTAATGTATGATGTCTAGTCTAAACCGTTGATTTTAATAGCTTTCTGATTTATTCAGCAAACCCTAAATAGTGAATAATGTTATTCATCTTCAAAAATTTTGAGTTCAATTTATTGAACGAGCAATGTTAGCCGTGTAATGAATTACACGGTGGATTATTGATTAATGCCTCTTTATTTTTTAAAATTACAATAAAACTTTGCGTCTTTGCGTCTTTGCGTGAAATTATAATTATTGAAGCAAACCTGATATTAAACGCTCTTTTGGTTTGGGGATTTCCCTTCCTAATTCTTGGGCGGTTTCAATCCATTCTTGAATGATTATCTCGGCATTTTTAACAGCTTCTTCATAAGTTTTACCGTCTGCCATACAACCTGACAATTCTGGTACTTCCACCACAAAACTATTATCTATTTCACTCCAGTAAATAATTAATTCATATTTAATTGACATTCTTTTATATTTCATCTTGACTTCACTACTATTAATTCCTAACTCCTAAAGCCCTACTAAATAACTTGCTCAATTTCAGCGATTTCGGGGATATATTCTTTTAAACGGCGCTCAATACCCATTCTCAGAGTCATTGCCGAACTAGGGCAAGAGCCACAAGCACCTTGTAATCTTAATTTTACAGTAGGTCCGTCAATTTCGACTAATTCCACATTACCACCATCAGCCATGAGGTAAGGGCGTAATTCGTCTAATACTTGTTCTACATTTTCGTTGGTTAAGGCTAAAGACATAATTGATAATAATTACTATGGTCTAATATTGTTAATTATACCTAGTTAGGACTTGGATCGATCGAACCAGAAAAAGATTTTGAGGGCTGACAAAACAGGAGGCTTTTCTTTTTCAAAAAAGTTTACTTATCTGTGGGAAATTTTTGATGATAATTCCTATTTTCCTTAATAAAATTGATCATTTTTAAATCTTCCCCCTTAATGTGATGAATTAACCAATCTGTCATAAATTGAGATACTTTCACCGTTAAAAATTTTTCCTTCTCCTTAAATAATTTTTGCAGAGTTAATACATCCTCCCTTAATTCTCTATGCTTTTGTTTGTGTAAAACAATATTGGGGTATTCATATTTTTCCATCAAGGCTTCTTCGGTTACAAAATGTTCAGATGTATATGTTGCCAATTTATCTAAAGTTTTTCCCAAAATTTCTCGACCTTCACCACTAATCATAGCATCATGTAATTCATTGATTATGCTAAACAAGATTTGATGTTGTGTATCAATTTCTTGCTCTCCGGTAATATATTCATCTCGCCAAAATGCGATCGGCATATGTTGATAATCTCCACTTAAAAATTGAGAATTGTTAAACTAATACATTTTAATTCCCACCTTGTTCACCTGTCCACCTGTCAACCTTTGTCTCTCATTAATTTTAGCCAACTAGGGAAAATTTGCTATATAATCTAGTTATGTTTAATCAAATCCTCAAGTTAACATTCCTTCTAAATAATTGAAAATATGACTCCAACGGTTTTAGGAAGTACAATTATTGCCCCCACTAAATCCAGTCAAGTTATTCGTAAACATTATCCTAATTTTAAGGTAATTGTTCTCAATGACGATTTTAACACTTTTGATCATGTAGCGAATTGTTTGCTGAAATATATTCCCAATATGACAGAAGATTTGGCATGGGAATTAACCAATCAAGTACATTTTGACGGACAAGCCTTAGTGTGGTGTGGCTCTTTGGAACAGGCTGAATTATATCATCAACAATTAAGACGAGAAGGCTTAACAATGGCACCTTTGGAGGAAGCATGAGTAAATCATCCGATGGTAGAATCGTTTGGAATCACTCCACCCACCTTGACGGTTTAATTGCGATTTTGGAAAAACTTGTTACCTATGAGGGTATCAAAACTGTTACTCCTGCGGTATTAAGTCGATCGCGCAGTCATATTCCTCACATGAAACTCAAGGTATCTGTACCCATTCGGGGGGGTTATAAACTCATCGCTAGATGTGGTAAAAGTGTACAGGAAGTTTTTATTATTACCACTTTAGAGCAAACAGAATTAGAGTCTATTATTACAAAGATTGTGGACGATCGATGATCTTGCTGATATACAACGGAAGTCATCAAAAATTAAGCTACACCTTAAAACCTAATCGATCGACTTTTTCAGCAGACTCTAATTAAAAGTAATCTTTCAATGCTAATTGAGTTAGAATTAATTGATAGCATATATTAAGATGAATAAAATAGCCTAGTGTTGAGATGCGTAAATAAAAAAGATGTTTTGAATTGTCAATTTGACATTCTAAATAGTGCATTTTAACCCTAGTTTATAAGTAAAAATACTTAAATTAAATTTCAGTTATTTAGAGGCAAGATTCCATGACTCAGACTTCCCCCCAACAACCCAATCAACTTAACCCAGAAACCCAAACCAATAATTTACCAACAAATATTCGCAATTCTACGTCGGAAAATAATGTTAATGGAATCAAACCCTCCCCAGAAAATAATCAGAATTCCTCTTCAAAACAAGGTTTAATTTCATGGGTTGAATCGAAAAATCTGCGGTTTAAATTTATTTCTTCCGCAGTGGCGTTGGGAGTGATACCAATTATAGTAGTAGGTTCGATCGTCTCAGTATTAGTAAGTACATCATTTAAAGCCCAAATCAAGTTAAACGAAGAAGAAAAAGTTAACTCTATCTCCACAGAAGTTAATCTTTTGGTGAGAGATCGTTTATTAGACATCGAAACTTTAGGTGATACATTTTCGTTTTTCCCAGCATTTCGCAATAGAAATAAAGCAGAATTAACGAAAAAACTTACGGCTTATCAAGAACAATATGGTTATTATGATACTCTTTCTATTTTAGATAATCAAGGAAATGTCATCGCTCAAACCAAAGGCACACCCATCCCTAACTTAGCTCAAAGAAATTATATCCTAGCAGCAAAAGCCGCTAATGGCACGATCGTAAGTCAACCCATGACATCTTTAGTAGATGGCACTTATGGAGTTTATTTTATCACAGTACTCAAAAATCCCATTACAGGACAAAGTGAGGGGTTTCTTCGGGCTAGAGTGCCAGTAAAAATCCTTCAAGAAATGATGGCTAAACGTCAAAATACAGATGGGGAAATCTATTATATGGCTGACGAAGATGATCAAATATTTGTATCCTCAGAAGCTGAAATTCTCACCCCTCGAACTACGATCGATTCCGTTCAAAAAGAAGCCGACTCCGTTACCTTAGAAAAACTTTTTCCTCAGTTAGAATTGGAAGACATGGCAAGTGAAGTTCTCCATGTAACAACAAGGAATACATCAACAAACAGTCAACAATTTGTGACGATTAAGGCTTTAGAGAATGAAGCAAGTATGGGGGAACAAGTTACCCCCATCGATTTGGATTGGAAGATAGTAGTTGGTGGAAATACTGGGGTCGTACTAAAACCAGTGGATCAAGCATTAAATTCTATCTTCTTAGGGATATTAGTCTCCGCTATAGGAGTTGGTTATATTGCTTATCTTTTAGCTGGGAGATTTGTGACTCCCATTGAAGAAACTACCTTAGCGGTAAAACAAATTAGTCAAGGGGATTTAGATATACAAGTACCCGTGTCAGGAAAAGATGAATTAGCTGATTTAGGTAATAGTATCAATGATATGACTTCCCAGTTAAAAACTCTCTTATCGGAACAACAAATGTTTGCTAGTCAGTCAACTTTACTGAAAAATATGACTCTTGAAATGACGAAAGCCTTTAATATTAGTGAGGTTTTTGAAATTGCGGTGACGGAAATTCGTCAGGCTTTGCAGTCCGATCGAGTTGTTGTCTATAGTTTTGATGAGAACTGGCAAGGTACAATCATTGCTGAATCCGTCGATCGAAATTATCCCCAAGCCTTGGGAGCAAGAATCCTTGATCCTTGTTTTGCTGATAAATATGTAGAAAAATATATTCAAGGGAGAGTACAGGCAACCCCCGATATTTATAAAGCAGGGTTAACAGAATGTCACCTCAAACAGTTAGAACCCTTTGCGGTGAAAGCTAATTTAGTCGCTCCCATTGTGGCTAACGGTAAATTATTAGGATTACTCATTGCCCATCAATGTTCAGCACCCCGTAACTGGGAACTAAACGAAATCGAGTTTTTCGCCCAAACAGCAACCCAAATGGGACTGGCTTTAGAGCGTGTAATGTTAATGCAGTCTCAACAATTGGATACTTTCTTGTCCACAAAACTCAAAGATATTAGTTTCAAAATTGCTGAATCTTTGACGAAAGAGAAAATTTTTGAAGTGGCTACTAATATGGGCAGGGAAGCCTTAAAAACCGATCGAGTTATCATTTATACCTTTGATCAAGACTGGAAAGGTACAGTAATTGTAGAATCCGTCGATCCTAAATATCCTAGAGCCTTGGGAGCAAATATTAAAGACCCTTGTTTTGCTGATAAATATGTTGATAAATATAAACAAGGAAGAGTACAGGCCACCAATAACATTTATACTGCTGGGTTAACCAGTTGTCATATTCAACAGTTAGAACCTTTTGAAGTGAAAGCGAACCTTGTTACTCCAGTTATTGTGGAAGGTAGTTTACTCGGTTTACTCATTGCTCACCAATGCGATGCTCCCCGTCAATGGACAGAGTCCGAGTCGATTTTCCTCTCTCAGTTAGCCACTCAAATTGGTCCTGCTTTAGAAAGGATACAACTGTTAGCTAAACAAAGACAATCGGAGTTAGAACAAAGACAAGCCCGAGAAATTATCCAACAACGAGCTTTAGAGCTAC
This sequence comes from Geminocystis herdmanii PCC 6308, assembly GCF_000332235.1. Lineage (NCBI taxonomy): Bacteria > Bacillati > Cyanobacteriota > Cyanophyceae > Chroococcales > Geminocystaceae > Geminocystis > Geminocystis herdmanii. Next base: position 3,528,389 of record NZ_CM001775.1, read on the forward strand.
TCATGCAGGTTGATCCTGTTTCTCAAGGAGATTTAACTATTCGTGCTACGGTGACGGAAGATGAAATTGGTACGATCGCTGATTCCTATAATGCCACGATCGAAAGTTTAAGAAGAATTGTAACTCAAGTACAAGGGGGTACAAAAGCTGTAAATGATGTGGTAAACCAACAAGAACAGTTTGTAGAAAATCTGGCAACAGAGATTATTCGACAAGCCGATGACATCAACATAGCTTTAGAAAAAATCCAAACTTTAGCCTTTAGCGCCAGAATGGTATTAGATAACGCTGAACAAGCAGAAGAAGCGGTTAAACAGGCAAACCGCAGTGTAGAAGAAGGGGAAGTTGCCATGAACCGTACCGTTGATGGTATTCTGGCAATTCGAGAAACCGTAGCCGAAACCGCTAAAAAAGTAAAACGTTTAGGAGAGTCCACCCAGAAAATTTCTAAGGTAGTTAACCTCATCGGTAGTTTTGCGGATCAAACTAACCTGTTAGCGTTGAATGCTTCCATTGAGGCGGCGCACGCAGGGGAAGAAGGACGAGGTTTTGCGGTGGTTGCGGAAGAAGTTCGATCGCTTGCTCGTCAGTCAGCACAAGCAACGGCAGAAATTGAAAAGGTGGTAGCCGAGATTCAAGAAGAAACTAACGATGTAGTTAAAGCGATGGAATCTGGTACAGAGCAAGTAGTAGAAGGTACAAGACTGGTGGAAGAAACTAGAGCATCTTTAACCAACATTACTGCCGCTTCAGCTCAAATTAACCAATTAGTAACGGCGATCGCAGCTGCTGCGGCTGAACAATCTCAAACCTCCGAAGATATTACCGAAACGATGGCAGATGTTGCCATTATTTCCAATGAAACTTCGACGGCGGTAACTCAGGTATCTCGAACTTTTAAAAAGTTACTTAAAGTATCAGAGAACTTACAACAGAGTGTGAGTAAGTTTAAAGTGAATTAAGGAAGAGTTGCAAAGTTTTTTTGTGATGATAGGTATTCGGTATCAGGTGTTAGGTGTTAGGTATTAGGCTAAGGAAAATGGAATTTTGAATCATGACTAAAAAATTAGAAATGATGACTGATAAAGAATTGCGTCAATATCTATCGAATCATCGTGATAATGAAAAAGCCTTTAGTGAAGCTCTGGAAATTTTAATGAATCGCAAAAAAAATCCTTTTTCCTATCCTCCAGTTTCTTCTATGAATGAGAAAGAATTGGAAAATATATTTAAGGCAAAAATTCAATCAATATAATAGTCATCTCCAAAAATTAATAAAATAATACCTCAGTTCGACATAAAGAAAATGATGAAAACTAGACAGGTGGACAAGTGGACAAGTGGACAGGGAGAAAAATTCTCAATATTTGATGTACTTTTGAGAGAATTTTATTCATTCATCAGAAATACAATCTTCCTGTCTTCCTGTCTTCCTGTCTTCCTGTCTTCCAAGTCAGCCCTCACCTATTTTTATATCGAACTCAGGTGAATAATAGTCTTTTTTGGGAGAGGTTTAATAATTATTCATTATTCATTATTCATTATTCATTAATTACCATGACAGCCGTTATTACCAAACCGAAATTATCTTTTTCTCAATTTATTAATCAATTACCAGATGAGGAGGGTTGCTACGAGTTAGTTAATGGAGAAATTATGCGCAAACAACCAACAAGAAAACATGATGATATTGCCGATGAAATAGCGGATATTTTGAAAATGGAAGCTAAACGATCGAATCTCAATTATCGTATCAGTGGTCGAATAGTTATACGCACCGAGACACAAACAGGACAAGAACAAGGACGTTATCCCGATTTAGCGGTAGTAGATAAAGATGTTTGGGAGTCTAATTTAACGGCTCAATCGGTTTTATATGATGCCCCAGTGTTAGTGGTGGAGGTTGTTTCTACTAATTGGGAAGATGACTATATCGATAAGTTAACGGAGTATCAGTTATTAGGTATTAAGGAATATTGGTTAATTGATTATCTTGCTGTAGCTAGTCGATCGTGGTTAGGAAATCCAAAACAACCCACTATTTTTGTTTGTACCTTAGATGAAAATAATATTTATCAAATAAAATCCTATCAAGGAGACAACCGAATAGAATCCTCAACTTTTCCCAAATTAAAGTTAACTCCGTTAGAACTATTTGAAAAATAAGCAAATATAATTATTACTAGATATTGATCTAAATTAACTCCCATTCGGATTAAGGCAATTTCTTAATTCTTAATTCTTAATTCTTAATTCTTAATTCTTAATTCTTATCATGACTCAAGCACCCGAAAAACCTAAATTCAACACTTCTTCCGTATCTGTAAATAAAGCTCCCATTCCAGTAGTTATAAAACCAACCCCGAAAAAAGAGCCATTGCCCATTGTTACATGGTTTTATAACATCTCCATTCGGAAAAAACAGGTATTTGTATTAGTCACAGCCCAAGCAATATCGATCGCAGCGTTATTAGGGGTAGGATTTATTCAAGTTGTTCAAGGAGGTAGAGAGCAATTAGCTAACCAGTCTATCTCTGAGTTAGAAGCAACTAAAATTAACTACAGTATCAAAGTTAATCAAATGGGGTTCGGTTTTCGTGGGCAATCGGATAACCTTGCGATTATCAATGCGGCTTTGACTAAGGTTAATGGGGGAACTTTAAGCCCTCAAGATCGATCGATCGTGCGTCAAATTTTGCAAAATGAGATCAAAGCGCGTAATATTGAATATGCGACCCTTGTGGGATTAGATCAAAGAATTATTGTCAATGCTAATAACGATCGAACTGGACAAGTATTTAATCCTAATAATTTAGTCTCTCAAGTTATCAACAATCCCCAACAAATTAAAACCACAGAAATTAAGCCTTGGGCAGATTTAGTTAAAGAATTACCTCCCATTTTTTCTAGTCTTTCTCAAAATCAAGATGTCTTAATTCGTTATACCTTTACCCCTGTTTTTCGTCCGGGTACTCAACAAGTAATTGGAGTGTTAATATCTGGAGACGTTGTTGACGGCAAATTTTCCATCGTAGAAGATACCCTCAAGGTATTCCAAGGAGGGTATAGTGCGATTTATAAAATCACTGGAAACAAAGATTTTAAATTATCCAGTGCCTTAACAGAAACGGAAACTGAAAGAGGACAACCTTTAGCTACCAATGCACTTTTTGAACTCGCCATCCAAAATCCCGATGAAATTGTCTCTATCAGGGATAAAGTAGGAGATACAACCTATACTCTGACAGGGCAGATTCTTAAAAATTTTCAAGAGCAACCTGTGGGAATTTTGGTGAGGGGGACATCAGAAAAAGCTCTCAATCAAATTATTTCTAATAGTTTAAGCGCTCAAGGGCAAACAGCAGTAGCTGTACTTATTGTCAATCTTCTCTTAATTTTAGTGTTAGGGCGTGTGATTGCAAAACCCATTGAATCTTTACAGCTAACCGCAGAAAAATTTGCCGAAGGAGATTATAGTAGAAGAACTACTGTTCAAGGAGATGATGAAATAGGGAAGTTAGCTCGTACTTTTAATGTCTTGGCGGATAATATTGAAGAAAGTGAGTCTTTTTTGATGTTAGATGCAAGTAAAGTTAGTCTTTTCCAAGATATTACTGGCTCAACTACTCTGGATGAGGATGATGTTAATAAAGTGTTCGATCGAGCTTTACCCAAAGCGAAGGAAATATTACAGGTCGATCGACTGGTAATCTATCGTTTTAAAGGTGATTGGAGTGGTTACATTAGTAATGAAGCAGGAGACCTTGATTTACCTAGTGCCGTTGACGAAAAAATCAATGATCCTTGTATTCCACCAGAATTAAGACAGGCTTATATTAACGGTCGAGTTGTACCCACAGAAAACGTCTATACCGCAGGTTTTGCTCCCGAACACGAAGCCCTAATGTACCGACTACAAATTAAATCTAATTTAGTAGTTCCCATCGTAACTCAAGGACAACTATTTGCTCTGTTAATCGCCCATCACTGTCGTAAACATCATGAATGGGAAGAAAGAGAAATTGCCTTTTTAGGTCAAATTGCCCTAAGATTTGGGGTAATCTTAGACAGGGTAAACATCCTCAAAAATCAGATTGCCGCAGCAAATCGAGCTGATCAATTAAAAGAAATTACCCTTTCTCTTGCCTCTAGTTTAAATCGTCAACAGGTACTAGATTCGGCAGTTAAAGAAATTCGTACTGCCTTAAAAACCGATCGAACTATAGTCTATGAATTTGATGAAAATTGGCAAGGTACAATTACGGCTGAATCCGTAAGTTTAAATTATCCCGTTGCTTTAGGGGCTCAAATTCTTGATCCTTGTTTTGCTGACAACTATGTAGAAAAATATCAACAGGGTAGAGTACAAGCCACTCCAGACATTTATAAAGCTGGTTTAACAACTTGTCACCTCAAACAATTAGAACCTTTTGCGGTGAGAGCAAATTTAGTCGCGCCTATTTTAGTGAACCGTAAATTAATCGGGTTGCTTATTTGTCATCAATGTTCTGATGTGCGTAACTGGGAATCTGCGGAAATTGAGCTATTTTCCCAACTAGCAACCCAAGTCGGTTTAAGTTTAGAGCGGGTAAAACTTCTCGATTTACAGTTAAATGCGGAAAAAATCCAACGGGAAGGAAAAGAGTTATTACAAAGACGAGCTTTAGAATTACTCATGCAAGTTGATCCCGTATCCCAAGGAGACTTAACCATTCGGGCATCTGTAACAGAAGATGAAATTGGCACGATCGCCGACTCCTATAATGCTACGATCGAGAGTCTCAGAAAAATTGTTGCTCAGGTACAAACAGCGGCGGGAGAAGTGTCTCAAACTACCAGTAATAACGAAAATGATGTCAGAATTTTGCGTCAAGAAATTGAAGAACAGGTAGGAAGTATCACTGATGTATTAAGTACTATTAAGCAAATGAGTCGATCGAGTAATCTTGTCGCAGAAAGTGCCGAACAAGCGGAAGAAGCACTGCAAAAAGCCCAAGAAAGTGTGGAAATGGGGGATTCCGCCATGAATCGTACTGTTCGATCGATTTTAGAAATCAGAGTCACAGTACAACAAGCCGCCGAACAAGTGAAAAAATTAGGGGATACCACCCAAAATATCGCTACCGTTGTGGGTTTAATCGGACGTTTTGCCGCCCAAACTCACCTTTTGGCTTTAAAAGCCTCGATCGAAGCCGCACGGGCAGGAGAGCAGGGAACGGGCTTTGCCGTAATCGCTGAAGAAGTAAGGGCATTAGCCACCCAATCCGCTCAAGCAACCTCGGATATTGATAAACTGGTTAACGAGATTCTCAATGAAACTAAAGTGGTTGTTACCGCTATGGAGGAAGGTAGTGAGCAGGTAATCGAAGGGAGTAAACTGGTGGAAGAAACCCGTCAAAGTTTAAACCAGATTGCGGCGGCTACTATTCAAATTAACGAATTAGTAGAAGCGATTGCGGCGGCAGCTTTTGAGCAATCAGAAAACTCCGAAGAAGTAAAATCTAAAATGGAGGATGTTGCTAGAATTGCTGAGAAAACGACTATTTCGGTAACTCAATTATCCGATTCTTTTGTAGAATTACAAGACGTTGCTCGAAAATTAGAATCTAACGTTTCTCAGTTTAAAGTCAGCTAAAGAGAAATGAGTAATGAGTAATGAGTAATGAGTAAGAAGTAAAAATTTACACAATAATAGAGGTATTCTGATTCTGTCATTTATGTAGAAAAAGAAAAGCCTCTCTTACCATAAAGATAAAAAGAGACTCAACTTCTTTATTTATAAATATTTACTTCTTTTATCCCCTATCTCCTCTCTTTTATTAAAGTACGTTTCCTTGTAAAGACTCGGAATCAATGGGCTTAATGAAGTATAAGCGGATAAATTGACTAGCGTTAGACAAGAATAAAGGCAATTTACGAAGGAATTTGATAGGTGCGATCGAATTACTAGCATCAATAGCTCGTAATTTTTCACAATTACTTACACAAATTTCTAAACTATCATAGAAAGCAGGATTGTCCACATCAATGATGACAGGGAAAACTCGCCCTGCGGTATGATTAGTTTTCTCAATGACGTGTTTGTCATAACTTCTCGCATCTAAACCAATGGAAGCATAAAAGTCAGATCGTTGTAAATCATTAAGGTACATTGTGGCAAATACCGATAACAAGAAGAAACGACACCACAACTTCGCTTTCCAATCATTTAAATATTCAGGTTTAGCTTTGAGAATAGCATCAAAGAAATCACCGTGACGGTTTTCATCTTGACACCAATTTTCAAAAAACTTGAAGATAGGATAAATACGACTTTCGGGATTTTGCTCTAAATGACGATAAATAGTGATATAACGCCAATAACCAATTTTTTCAGATAAATAGGTAGCGTAGAAAATAAATTTAGGTTGGAAGAAAGTATAGTCACGACTCTTGGTTAAAAATCCTAAATCTAAGGATAAGTTAAAGTCAGACATAGCTTTATTCAAGAAACCAGCGTGACGGGCTTCATCTCTTGACATTAAGTTAAAACACTCAGCCAACACAGGGCTTTTATGTTTTAAACGTCTGCCCAATTCCTTATACAATAAAAATCCCGAAAATTCAGCAGTACAAGAGCGTTCAAGAAATTCTACAAATAATTGGCGAGTTTCACCATCAATATGATCCCATGATTGATCAAAATCGGCATTACGGACAAAATGATGACGATTATAATCCACTTTGAACTCGGCTAGAATTGCTTGTAATTCTTCCTCGTTGACGGCAATGTCCATTTTTGCCATAGCATCAAAATCTGTGGTGTAGAAACGGGGTGTTAGGATAGTTTCTTTCGCTGGTGCTTTGACTCCCGGACGTATTTCTTCGTATTCGGGTTTTTGTACTGTTGTTACCATAATATTTTTAAAAAACTATATTTATTGCTATTCGATCGAGCAGTTTCATGATCGAAAAATCTAAGTTAAATCTAAGTTTAACAAAATCTTTACCATGTCACGAATCTATTTTATTAAGAGTTGTAACAATCCTTGAGAATGGAGAATTAAGAATGGAGAATTGAGAATGATTTTTTTTGTCATTGCGGTGAGGTGCGTAGCATTGCGAGGCACGAAGCAATCTCTCAAAACTCAATTTCCCTAGTTGGTTAAAAAACAATAATGTTAACAGTTTTTATGTTTCATTAGTTATTAAATAAAAAATGTCAAGTAAAATTTACAATTATTTATATATATTTTTTTCTCTATCAAGAGTGAAAATACAAAATTATGATATTCTAGTTATCGTCAGTTGAGTTCTGAGAATAATAAAAAATGCAAGTTAATGATTTAGGCTTTGTTGCCACCCTTTTATTTGTGCTTGTGCCTACGGTTTTTCTCTTGATTTTATATATTCAAACTGGAAAAAACGAGGCTTAATAAACCTATTTAAGAAAAACATAGATAATTTACTGTTACAGTTGTTATCTCAACAGGAGAGATTATTACTAGGATAAAATCACTTTTGATTTTAGTTTTTTTAAACTATTTTTCCTAGTTTTTCTCTTTTAAATTCTTCTATATTTGTTTTCTTCGATCGAAATATTTACCCCAACCGCGCCACGATAAGACATAATTAATTTCAGCTCGATCGAGTACCCACTGAACATAAGTATTACTGTTAGGACCCGGATAATAACGATACACATTATTATAAGGATAAAATAAGGGAGATTCTTGAATAACCTGTCTTAAATTTTGGGCTTCTTCCCCTTGCCATTGAATTTCTAACCAACTCTCCCCATTGCCAACGCCCCTAGTTGCCGTCATCAAATTATAATGTAAATGCCCCCAACTACTAGGCACTAAATTTTGACTTTGCCACACTTCCCACCGTTGTTGACAACCGTCTTCCTCAATCACAAACCAATAATGAACAGCAATATAACCGATAAAAGGGATTTTTGCAACTCTCAAATCAACATTTAAAGTCATGATATTATCTGAGTTTAATTAAATAAAGAGGCAATATTAGTGCCTTTTAGGGGAGATTAACTGAGTAGGTTGGGATAAAGTATTTTACTTAACCCCAATAACAAGGCAACTAAAATCCCTCCAATAACACTTCGAGCGATAAACTCAAGGTTATCTAACCTTTTACTCAGTGCCTCTTTAGTTTCATCTAATCTTTTACCTAATCCATTAACATCACTTTTCACAGTAGCAATATCTACTTTTATAGATGTTAACTCCTCAAAGACTTTTTCAAATTTACGATCGACTTGTTCAAATTTAGAATTAATTAAATCTTTTAACTCTTTTAAATCATTATCTGTTATGGTACTCATGTTAAAACCTAATGAAGATATTTGTTGCAAATATTACCCATAATAATAATTGTAAAACTATTCCCTCTTTCCTATTTTGATCATTCGACTTTTTTGATTAACCCCTAATTACCCGCTATAGAATATAATGTCTTAAATTGTGTCTATTTGTTGTTAACCTTGTGTGAGGAGTAATGTTTAATCTGATTGTCAGAATAACTCGATCGTTCAAGTCTAAAATATATTTATCGGGTTTATTAATAGCGACACTAACTCTAATTATTGCCCATAATTTTATTATCACCAAACTTGAAGCGGTACAAGCTCAACAAGCTGTACCCATTACTGCTTCTTGGAGTCAAGCCTCTTTTCCTGTGGAGAATTTTCAAGCCTATACCTCTGGTTTTGGTTATCGCATACATCCTATTTCTGGAGATAGACGAATGCACCAAGGCTTAGATTTAGCCGCCCCTCTTGGTAGTTATGTTCGTAATTGGTGGAGTGGACAAGTTGTTCACTTATCAGATCACACAGGGTGTGGTACGATGATTAGAATTAAATCAGGAAATTGGACTCACGAATATTGTCACCTTATGGGTACAGTAGAAAATACAACTAGAGGACAGGCTTTGATCGATCGAAATGGCGGTATTATGTTATTCATGGGGCAAAATATTCCAGCTGGGGCAAGAATTGGTAGAGTAGGCATGACAGGAAGCACCACAGGACCTCATTTACACTGGGGATTGATGTATAATGGTAGATATATTGATCCTGCCGATGTATTAAGACAAATGTTCGCTCAAAGAATTTAATTTAGCTACAACTAATTGTAGAGACGTAAAATTTTACGTCTCCTCCTCTAATTTACGAAGATAGAACAACTTTTGGTTTAAATAATTTTATCGTGTCATCAATTTTTAATTCACTGATACCCATAAACTCAGAAAGATTATTATAGGTACGATAAAATTCTCCTGAATACTCATCTTCAGTAACGATTTTTTGTCCTTGATTCCATCGTTTAGTATCATCTTCTCCTAAATAAATACTCGGTAAATTTTGTAAGGGATAATCAAGATTAATTAAACTAAAATTATCCGTTTCTTTGCCTTGTATAATATCCTCAAAATTATAGCTATTTTCTAACCTCATACCACAGCTAAGAGTTCGATTTAACGAAGCTAAAGTTGCCCCCTTACCTAGTTTTTCCCCTAAATCTCGTGCGATCGATCTTATGTAAGTACCACTACCACAGTCGATATTTAAAACTAATTCTGGAAACTCTCCACTTTGCCAAGATAAAACCTCAATATTCGTAATGTTTACCAATCGTTTCGGTATATCAATTATTTCTCCTTTTCGTGCTAATTCATAAAGTTTTTTACCATCTTTTTTGATAGCACTATAAGCAGGAGGATATTGCTCTATTTCTCCGATAAACTCTTGTAAATAAGGGATAATTTTTTCTAAAGTCAAATCTGTAGCAGATTTTTTACTAATAATATCCCCTTCTAAATCATCCGTAGTTGTGACAATACCAAATCTAATGGTTGCTTGGTAAGCCTTTTGGGTGGGCAAAAACTGTAATAAACGGGTTGCTTTGCCGATCGCAATAGGTAATACTCCCGTAGCCAATGGGTCTAATGTACCACCATGACCAATTTTTTTGGTTTTTAAAATTTTTCTCAATTTAGCGACGCAATCATGGGAAGTGAAATTTTGAGGTTTATTAAGATTCAGAAAACCATCCATTATTATTTATCGAGAAATATAGGTTGAAGTTCAGTTTCAAGTCGTTTCAATAGTTTATCATAATAGCAATCTTAAATTACTTGTAAAATAAACATAGTTTGAGTAAAGAATTAGACTTAGATTAATATTTTTATTGGTATGATAAGAATAAATAAAAAATTAAGAGTACAATTATGATTGTCAAAAAAACAATATAAGCCGAAATTGACAAAATACCTGAGTCAGAACTTAATGAAATTTATCAATTAATTAAGGAATATAATGATAAAAAAAATAGTTTAAAACAAGGAGTTTTATCAAAAATTAAACAGATAAAAATACAAGCCCCAATAGATTTTTCTGTCAACTTTGACAACTGATAATCATTTTAACCAAGCAGGTTTTTCTATATTATAGCAATCAATAATCAGTTATAAGAAGATTTATGATAGATGTTCAATTAAAATTTTAACACCAATTCCAATTAAGATTATCCCACCAATTATTTCTGCTTGTTTTTCAAATAAATGACCAAATTTATTCCCTACAAATACTCCGAATAAACAGATTAAAAAAGTTATAACTCCAATAATAACTGATGCTTCCACAATGGGAGTTTGAATCACGGAAAATGTTAAACCTACCGCTAAAGCATCAATACTGGTGGCAACGGCTAAGGTTGATAAAACGTATAAATTACGAAAATCTGTTCCTTCGTCTTCTTCTTCATCTTGGTAAGATTCATAAAGCATTTTACCACCAATTAGAGTTAATAAACCAAAGGCAATCCAATGATCAAAACTGATAATAAAATCTCGAAAAAATAACCCTGAAAACCAACCTAATAAGGGCATGATAAACTGAAAACCACCAAAAAAAGTGGCAATAACGATCGCATCTTTTGGGGTAACTTTTTTTAAAGAAATACCACCTCCAATAGAGACAGCAAAAGCATCCATTGCTAATCCGATCGAAGTCAAAAAAATTGTAATTAAATTCATTAAAAGTTCACCTTTTTTTTATACAAATCTTGTTAAATTAATGCGATAACGTTCTTTTTTGGTAACTTCAATATTGCCAATTTCTAGTCTGCCTTTACCTCGAAAAGAAACTAAATCATTCTGTTTGATATTATAACTAGGTTGGGTAATTTCCTTCCAATTAACTCGCACATCACCGTTACTAATTGCCTCCGCCATTTTGCCACGAGACAAGCCAAAACCAAAGGAAGCCACCGCATCTAATCTTAAAGAAGCCTCTACTGTTGTCATTTCTTTAATTTTGGGAGGGCGAATTTTTAACTCGGTTAACTCAATTCTGCTAGTTTTCACAGGAACTGAACGCACTTGTACTAAATATATTTCCAGAAAATCGGCAATTTCTTCCACGACAATTACTTGAGCACCTCTTTCTCCCAAGACGATTATATCTCCTACTTTTTCCCTTACAATACCCGTGCCTAAAATTGAGCCTAAAAAGTCTCGATGGGTTGCCGTATCAAACAAAAAATTTCCTGCGATGTCTAAAGCCACTAAGGGGATTTGTGTTTCATCAGCAAAAACTTCCTCTCGATGAATGCCGACTCTTTGCCTTTCTGCTTGAGGATAGCCCCCCCAAGGAATAACTTTAACTTCCGTGAGACTAGAAAAGATTTGATTAACTTCTGCTAATACTGGGGGAGAGAGAAAGTCTGTGACGACTAATTCCCATGTTTTGATTGCTTTTTCCGCTTTATCGATGATTTTGGCGATTTCTTCTCGATTTTCGACTCTTTTAAGTAATTCTTCTCTGGGTAACATTGATGATTTTACTGTTTTAACAATCCATAAGTTCCTAAGTATAACCTGAGTGAACCATAAAATGATAAAAATAAGAGGGGAAAGAGGGGACAGAAAATGCTTTAAAACCCTTACTACAAACATTTTTTTTGGAATAAGTTATACTTCGCTAATAAGACCAAGTAATTGATCTGTGGAAATTTTGCCACTGACTTCACTTCCTTCTAGTAAGCTATCGGCTAAATCTCGTTTTTGGCTATGTAAATCAACAATTTTTTCCTCGATCGTATTCTTAGCGACAAGACGATATATTGTAACAGGGCGTTTTTGTCCTATACGATGCGCTCGATCGGACGCTTGATCTTCGACAGCAGGATTCCACCAAGGGTCCATATGAATAACGTAATCGGCAGCGGTTAAATTAAGCCCTGTCCCCCCTGCTTTTAAACTAATGAGAAAAATGTCTCCTTCCCCTGATTGGAAGGCGTTAACTCGTTTTTGTCTTTCTTTGACAGGAGTACTACCATCAAGATATTGATAGGTAATGTTTTGTCGATCGAGATATTCTCTGATAATGTGTAAATGATCGACAAATTGACTGAAAACTAAAGCCTTATGACGATTTTCGAGTAACTCTGTGACAATTTCCCCGAAAGCCTCTAATTTTGTGCTTTTTAGTCCATAATCTCCTTTGACTAAACTAGGATGACAACAAGCCCTTCTTAAACGCATAATTTCAGCTAACACTTGTAAATGTTTCGCCCCTGCCTGTGCATCGTTATTTTCTAACTTAGCGATGGCATCCCGTCTCAAAGCCTCATAGAAAGCCATTTCTTCTTTGCTCAATTCTACCGCTAAGGTAATTTCTGTGCGCGGTGGTAATTCCGTTAAAACTTGGCTTTTTGTGCGTCGCAGTAGGAAAGGTTGAATTAATTTTTTCAACTGCTGACGGGCGTTTTTGTCCTTATTTCTCTCGATGGCATTGGCAAAACGTTCATTAAATTTCTCCATCGTGCCGAGTAACCCCGGATTGATAAAGCGAAATAAATTCCACAATTCCCCTAGATGATTTTCGATCGGTGTGCCTGTAGTAATCAGTTTAAATTCAGCTTGCAGTTTCATCGCGCCCTGAGAGCGTTTTGTGGTAATGTTTTTAATGGCTTGGGCTTCATCGAGTACGATCGTCTGCCACTGCACTTGAGCCAACATTTCTGCTACTTCCTCTTGTTGTAATAATCCATAGGTACAGATGACTAAATCAAAGGGTTGTAACTGATTTAAAGTTTCTTGTCGATCGCCCGTACCAAACATAATCGGATTGAGGGTAGGAGCAAATTTTCCTGCCTCACTTTCCCAGTTGAAACAGACAGAAGTGGGCGCAATAATCAAACTTGCCCCCTGATTGGCACGGGTGAGAATAACCGCTAAGGCTTGTAAGGTTTTCCCTAAACCCATATCATCCGCTAAACAAGCGCCTACCCCCCAATAAGATAAACGAGCTAACCAATTAAAACCGTCTATCTGATAATCTCTCAATTCTGCTTGTAAGGTAGAAGGAATTTGAGGTTCAAAATCCCTCATTTCTTTTAACTTTTGACGATGATTTTCCCAATTTCGATCGACTTTCACTTGTCCTAATTCATCGATAAATTCTTCCATAGCAAGGGAAGCAAGGGGATGAAAACGTCTGCCTTTACCCTGTTTTTCCGAAAAGGCTTTTAATTCTTCTAACCGTTGACGAAATTCGTGAGTTAAAGCGATAAATTCCCCATCGCTGAGGGCAATAAAACGACTAGGACTCTCATCTAATAATTCGAGTAATTGTTGTAACTCTAACACTGAATTTTCATCTAACTGCAATTCTCCCTCCACGGAAAACCAGTCTTTTTGTCCTCGAATTTGTAACCGCAGACTATCAAAATTAGCTTGGTGAGTCACTTTGAATTTTTGCCCTTGAGGCCATTCCACGATAACTTGATCATCTAAGGCTTGTAACTCTAACAATAATTCTAAACATTCCTCTGGATTCTCAATCAACCATTCCCCTTGTTCTCCAGAGTATAAAATCAAAGTAGGACATTGCTTAATAACATCTTGGGCTAATTTTTTTTCTAAGGATAAATCTCGTTTGGTTTGTAATCTTTCTCCTTTAATTTCTGCAATTACCCTTTCTCCTCCATTGCCCGGAGTATAGTAAATACCTTCATCCCCAAAAGGACGACACAATAAGGCAACTCTTAAACCTTCTGCAACGGGCAAAAGATGAATGTGGGGTATAGCATGGGAAGGCACTTCGGGGATATTTTCCACTTCTCCGCCTATGTCAGAATGAATCGTCACAAGGTTAGAGATACGCCCGATCGCCTCTAGTATTTTTGATTCTGCTTTAGCAGGAAGGGTTAGTTTATTCTTTGAACCGATAATTTCTTGAATACGTTTATGTTGAGATTGTATATAAATAACTTTAAGACGAGTGGGAGTTTCTTTCATAAAAATTACGTCTCTTAAAGTCTCTAAAGAGGGATTAAGTTGTAAAGTTATTTGATTGGAGGAACTTCTTTTAACTAATAATTCAGGTTCACCCTTTACAATTTCTATAGGTATATTAGGTTGATCTTCCCAGAAAACTAGGGGATGCCCGATTAAATCTACGATCGCCCTTTCCCTGATTTCGTATTCTATGCCACCATAATACGGAGTTCCGTCAATATTTTGACAAACTTTCATATCTTGGGAGGTAATATAATCAAATTCTTCAGGGGTTTTAGTTAGTCTTTTGAGGGCAATATTACGCCCTTTACCCCATGCTCCCGTTTTATTAATACTTTGTTCTTTCGGTTGTATTTTTAACCCATAATTCCCTAGTTGTAGAAACCACGCTAATCGTTTTTCTTTGATAGTAGCAGTAGCAGAGGTATCATGGGGTTGCAATTCCATCAATGCTTTTAAGGTTAATTCCCATTCTTCGGGAGCGTGAATTAACCCTGATAAAGTTGGTATTCCCAAATCTTGAGACAACTTCAAAACTTCAGGTTTGATGTCTAATTTTTTATTGGGTTGCAGGGTATTTAATAATAGATAGGCTTCCTTTGCTATCCAATAGTAGCCCGAATTTTGAGCATCTTTGAAAAGGGGTAAGACATACTTGGTTAAGGTAGTTTTGGCGGTTTTTTCATCTACCCAGTAATGACACAAACAAGAGATAAGAGTTTTAAGGGGAGTATTTCCTTTATCTTTATAATATAGGATTCCTCTGGAGAGAATAACTTGTTTTTGTCTCAAATCTCCTGATAAGAAATCTAGCAATGATCTCAAATATTTATATATATCCTGTAACCAACTTTGATCTTCGTTGGCGACAATATTAACATATTCTTTTGCTTTTTGTAAATTTTGACTAGAACTGTCTTTAATTAAGGCAAAAATATAAAAGATACCGGAAACAGTATTAAAATAAATTTTCTTCTTCCGTGATAATTTTTGATATGTTTTATAGGCATCGGCATAAAGCTCGATCGACTTATCGTTGTCACCAGTAACAAAGTAACGCCAAGCTAAATACAATTTTTTATCCTGTTGATGTTCAGAGCTTATTCTGTCTAAATAATTATCTAATATGTCCCAATTACCTTGTAATAATAGTTGTTGTGATAACAACATCAAAAGATAATCAGATTGATTTTTTCCTCCTTCCAAACATTCATCGAGAAAAACTTGAAAAGCATCCCCCGCAGGTATTAATTTATTTTCCGATTCAAAGATAATCCCTGAGATTATCTCCTCGTACAATTTTAAGGGTTGATTTTTTAACCATTCACCATCGAAAGGATTATTACCAATGGTTAAAACTACATCACTCCAAGATAAAGAAGGATGTCCACCATTATATTGATAATATCGATCGTACTCATCCAACATCCCGTCAACATCACCTAGATAGAGATGAATCCGAAAAAGTTGTAAAAAATAAGCTGAATTTTGACCACGGTAAAGGGTATATTTATCCTTCGGGGTTAATTGTGTTTTAAGTGTTTTGACAACATCATTAAACCATCCTTCTTTAATCGCATCACGAGTCGCAATTTCCGCTAACAGGGGATTACATTGAGGGCTTTTGTCTATTTGTCCTTGAGTAATTAAATTTAATTTTGTAAATTTGTCATAGTAGGGCTGAAGTGTAGTTAAGGTGAAATAAGCATTTCGATCGTCCCTAATCTCTAATGATCTCAAACACAATACGAAGCTCGATCGACTAATGGGAGCATAAATAATCGAAAACAGTTGTACCATCTTTTTTTGAGTCGATGGTAATTGTTGATAGGTTTTAGTTAATTGTTGACGAATTTCACTAGGATTGATGTAAGAATTAAGCATGAAATTTATAGATAATTAATGAAAAATTGAGAATGGAGAATTAAAAACGAATAAATGTTGCTTTCTTCCTGTCCACCTGTCTCCCCATCTCTCCATCAATCATCAAAACCAGTCGTCATCGTCTTCCCAACCATTTTCGTAGGGGATATTTCTTTTCTTTCCTACATTGTAACCTCGATCGCCTCTTTCTCCTCGATCGTTCTCTGGGGGATAATCTTCATAACGGCGAGGTTGAGAACGAGATGAAGTTGGTTGCGAACCTCTGGAATTTCGAGGATTTGATAAGCCTCCGCTACCATAACCATAGTTGTTAGGATTATCATAATCTCGCTCATACCTAGGGGGATTTACTTTTGCACCGTATAAAGTGGTATCAGGGTTACGATATACTCGATCTCGATCTTTATCTCGATAGTTATAATCATCGTCATCATCGCCGATGAAAGTCTTTTTAATAGACTCGAAAAATCCTTCTTCCTGATCATCATATTGTAATCTGACTTCTCGGTTTAATTCATAGAGAACATCCTGCAAATCTGCTTGGCTTCTGTCTAAGCGTCGATCGTCGTCTTTCTCTAAACTGTCGAGAATTTCACTACAAAGATTTTCTATATCTCGACGATAAGGATTAGTAAATTGACTACCAAAATCTAGGGTAACTTCCCGTAGTCTGCGTTGGGCTTGATCTGTTAAAGCCTTGGCACTATTACGTTTTTCCACTCTATCCCGTCTTTCTCTATCTTCCTTAGAAAATTCTTGAGCTTCTTGCATCATTCGATCGACCTCCGACTGTGATAAAGTGGAAGCCCCTTGAACAATAATTCTTTGCTCTCTCCCCGTAGTTTTATCTCTAGCAATCACCTGTAAAATACCGTTAGAGTCAATATCAAAAGATACTTGAATTTGTGGTACACCACGAGGTGCAGGAGGAATGCCCGTTAACTTGAAACGTCCTAAAGACTTATTATCTTCTGCCATTTCTCGTTCTCCTTGCACTACATGGATTTCCACAGACGTTTGATTATTTTCTGAAGTAGAGAATATGTCCGATCGTCTTACGGGAATTGTAGTATTTCGGGGTAAAAGTTTTTTTGTTACACCGCCGATGGTTTCCACACCGATGGATAAAGGAGTCACATCAAGGAGTAAAATGTCTTTGACCTCTCCTCCTAAAATTCCAGCTTGAACCGCCGCACCCACCGCTACAACCTCATCAGGATTAACATTTTGATTTGGCTCAATATCGATAAAACTACGCACGAGTTCTTGTACCAGAGGAATACGAGTTGAGCCACCCACTAACACAACTTCATCGATTTGCACGGGGCTTAAACCAGCGTCTTTCAAAGCTCGTTGAATAGGGCGACGAAGACGAGACACTAAATCCCCTGATAACTCCTCAAATTTAGCACGACTAAGGGTTGTTTCGATATGTTTTGGACCATCTTCCGTAGCGGTAATAAAGGGTAAATTAATTTCCGTGTTACTCACCCCAGAAAGCTCAATTTTTGCCTTTTCAGCGGCTTCCGTTAACCGTTGCAAAGATTGTCTATCTCGTCTTAAATCCACCCCTTCTTTTTCCAGAAAATCCTCAGCCAGATAGTCAACAATTCTTCGATCGAAATCATTGCCTCCTAATTGAGTATCACCGCTAGTCGCCCTCACTTCTAAAACTCCGTCTCCCACTTCAAGGATAGAAACATCAAAAGTGCCTCCCCCTAAGTCAAATACTAAAATTTTCTCACTGCGTCTTTTTTCTAAACCATAGGCGAGGGAAGCCGCCGTAGGCTCGTTCACAATTCTTAATACTTCTAACCCTGCGATTTTTCCTGCGTCTTTGGTGGCTTGACGTTGAGCATCATTAAAGTAAGCTGGTACTGTAATTACAGCGCCCGTGACTTCTTCCCCTAAATATCTCTCCGCTTCTTCCGCCAGTTTGCGTAATATCATTGCCGACACTTCTTCGGGAGCAAATTCTTTCTTGAGACGGGGGCAACGAATTTTGATATTATCTATTTCATCACGGCGAATAGTGTAGGGTACACGTTTTGATTCTTCATTTAATTCTGTATATTTGCGTCCCATGAAACGCTTAATACCATAGTAGGTATTTTGGGGATTTAAGACTCCTTGTCGTCTTGCCATTTGCCCAATGACTAACTCGCTATCTTTGTTAAAACCTACCACAGAGGGGGTAGTGCGACTGCCTTCGGAATTAGGAATAACAAGAGGTTTTCCCCCTTCCATCACTGCTACTACTGAGTTTGTTGTGCCTAAATCGATTCCAACGACTCTACCCATTGTTACTTTTTTTCTCCAGTTTTTTCGTTATCTATCCTGCCTCGATCGAGGTTTTTCTAGTTTACTATTTATTTAGTCTATCTTGAAAATGTTAAAAAGATGACTCTCATTAGACTTCTTGCAAAAGTCGAGTAATGAGTAATAACTAATAAATAATAAGTTAGAAATTTATGTTTTCCACTCTAAAATAGATTCTACTTTTTATTTTGCAAGAGGTCTATTATATTTCTTCTTCAAAAATAAGTTAACCTGAGTTAATCATAAATTTATTGTTAAAATTTCAATAGCCTTAAAATCCATTATTAAAAATTATTATGATACGTCGTCGCCGTAACCTGCCTTGGATTCAACGTCAATCCCGATTTATTATCGGTGCGATCGCCATTGTGGGTTTAATTTTAACTATCTATTTAACTTTAAGTAAACTAGGAGGGGCTGAAATAGCCTGTACGGCTGGTGCTGGAGGCTGTGATAGCGTCTTAGACAGTGCCTATGCCTATCCATTTGATCCTCAAGGCAAAACAGGGCCTCCCCTAAGTATCTTAGGCTCATTTGCCTATTTGAGTATGGCAATTTTTGCTTTAACTCCTTTATTTATCAATCCAGAAAAAAACAAAGAATTAAGACAAAAATTAGAAAAGTCCACATGGTGGCTCATGGTAATGGGTAGCTTTGCTATGGCAGCCTTTAGCAGTTACTTAATGTTCGTTTTAGCCTTTAAAATTCAAGCTGTATGCCCTTATTGTATCGGGTCAGCATTATTTTCATTTAGTTTACTCACTTTAACGATTATTGGACACGAATGGGAAGATATGGGACAAATATTGTTTACGGGGATTGCGATCGCACTAATTACCTTGGTGAGTGCTTTGGGAGTTTATGCTAATGTAGCTCCAGTTATCACAGAAAACCCGAATATTGAATTACCAGAGGGGCAAAAAATCCCCATTCCTCAAGCTCAAACAGCACCTCAACCGCCTTTAGGATGGGAAATCACCACCACATCAGGGGAAGCCGAAATTGCTTTAGCGAAACACTTAGCGGAAAATAACGCCGTCATGTATTCAGCTTACTGGTGTCCTCATTGTTATGATCAAAAACTACTATTTGGGAAAGAAGCCTTTAAAGAAATGGCAAAAGTAGAATGTGATCCCAAAGGTGTTGCTCCTGCACCTCAAAAATGTATTGATGCCAAAGTGAGGGCTTTTCCCACATGGGTTATTGATGGTACTATCTATGAAGGGGTACAAAGTTTAGAAAAACTAGCAGAATTAACAGGTTATACAGGTAATACTGATTTTAAATACGGAATGCGCTAGAGTAGGAGATTTTTATCCTCAAATTTTTGGTTAAGGGAAAGTGATGAGTAATAAGTAGGGGTTGCCTCATAGTCTTTATCGATTAGGGAGATAGGAGTTAGGAGACAGGAGATAGGAGAAATACTGAAACATCAAGGTTTTGATGCTGTTAATAGATAAAATGAACCTCAGTTCGACATAAAGAAAATGATGAAAACTAGACAGGTGGACAAGTGGACAAGTCGAATGGTAGAAAAATTCCTAATATTTCGATGCCCTTTAAAATAATTTTATTGATTTATGCAAAGTACAATCTTCCTGTCTTCTTGTCTGCCTGTCTTCCAAGTCATTCATCATCTATTTTTATAGTTCACTCAGGTTAAAACTGCGGAGTTTTAAGGCTTTGGATAGACAAAGTTAAACGAATATATTTTAAGTATAAAAATTAAAAAAATACTCATTTTACGAGTTAAAAATAAAAGTATAAAATTCTAATTCGTTGTCTAAAGCACGTTTAATATTTTCTGCTTTTCTAAAGCCGTGAGATTCGTCAGGAAAGGTGACATAAAGAGTTTTAATGCCTTTTTTTTCAAGAGCTTTAACCATCATTTCTGCTTGATTTGGAGGAACAATTTTATCTTCTAATCCTTGAAAAAATGCCACAGGACAAGATAATTTCTCTATGTAATTAATGGGCGATCGAGCTTGATAAATAGCTTTTTCTTCGGGATATTTACCAATTAAATTGTCTAAATAGCGAGACTCAAACTTATGGGTATCTTTTGCCAATGCCTCCAAATCACTGACACCATAATAACTAGCACCAGCTTTAAAGGTATCATAAAAAGTGAGAGCCGCTAAAGTGGTATAACCTCCAGCACTACCACCAGAAATTGCTAATTTATTTTCGTCAACTTCCCCTTGTTTAGCTAAATATTTAGCAACATTAATGCAATCTTCCACATCCACAATACCCCAATTTTTATTTAACCTCTGGCGATAATCTCTCCCGTAACCAGTACTACCACCATAGTTAACATCGACAAAAGCAAAACCTCGACTTGTCCAGTATTGTATCCTTAAATTATAACTGGCGGTGGTTGCTGCGGTAGGTCCTCCATGACTTTTGACTAAGAGGGGAGGTAATGTGTCTTCAGGTGCAGAAAAATCTTTATTTTGAGGAGGATAATACCATGCAAAGGCGGTTTTGCCGTTACTGGTGGGAAATTCAATTTGTTGGGGTTGGCTTAAATAACCCTTGTCAATATCTAAGTTACTCGATTGTTGCAGGATTTTGGTTTCTCCTGTGGCAACGTCTAATTGTACAACGCTTGTGGGTTGGGTGGGTGAACCTCCTGTGAATAGGATTTGATCTCTTTGGACTTCTAAATAGGCGATGTTGGTAAAAGGAATGTTAAGATCGGTTAGGCTTTTATTGTGGGTGTCTAAACTGGCTAAATGAGAAATGCCGTCTTGATTGTAGGTACAAATGATGGTGTTTTCATCGGCAAAACCATAAACTGATTCTCCGAAAACCCAATGGGGATAACCAAATTCGGCATCGAGGGGATATAAGGATTCTATGTTACCGTCTTTTTCTCTACGATATATATTCCACCAATTACGTCGATCGCTACTAAAATATAATACACCATCAGGGCTAAATTCGGGCTGACAGATGGATTCATTTTTGCCTCCTGCCACTAAGGTTATATCGGTTAAGTTACCATCAGGGTTTATATTTGCTAGGTATAATTCTGTAGTATCCCAAGGCATATTCGGATGATGCCAAGCTATCCACGCTAATTGAGAGTTATCGGGAGAGAGACGGGGGGATGTATAAAAATCTGCACCTGTAACGAGGTTTTTCACTTCTCCTGTGGTTAAATCGATCGAAACTAGCTTATTTTCAGGTTCGGTGTTATTATTACTGTGATCTTCGGCAACGGAAATTAAACGATGACGAGATTTATCTAAGACAAAATCGGCATAGCGCAAAGAGGATTCGGCGGTAAGAGGTTGAGGCGTTTCCCCTTTTTTGTGTACATATATCCTTTGATCTGTAAAATTGGTAAAGTAGATGATACTTTCATGGATGAGAAACGCACCTCCTCCGTATTCATGAACACGACTACGCACATTAAAGGGTTTTGGGGTAATATCTTCTGTTGTACCATCTTCATTTAAGCATACCAGAGTCGATCGACCGCCTTCGGAGGGGCGACTTTCTAGCCAATATCTATCATTATCATCAAATTTTACGGCGCTTAAACCGATTGTACCAGATACGATCGAATCTGAAGTAATGCTCGATCGCCATGTGCCATAATTTGCGATTGTCGTTGGTGTCATATTTCCCTTTATAATTTCTTAATCTTTATCTTGACACAAAATTTCAAGACTCAACGATTTAATTCTCTGACGAGTATAGAAGTGATATATGTTAATTAAATTAATTTAACAAAGCTATTTTTATCTGTTTTGCGATCGATTCAATGACAGGAATAGATACAGAATTACCAATTTGTTTATATTGATGACTTCTTGAAACAATATTCTCCGCAGGAAAACTGAAGTCAGCAGGAAACCCTTGCAACCTAAGACATTCTTTCGGAGTTAATTTTCTAATGCCTTTGTTATCTTTAATAATCGGCACATTATGACCTCCAGTACCCATATTTGCTGTTAAAGTAGGACAAACTCCGCTTTTATTTTCTCTTACATATTTTCTCCGCCATTGATATACCGTATTGTATTTAATTACATCATTTTTAAGTTTAGAAAATAGTGGTTTATCATTATAGTAAAAGTAATCATCTATTTCTCGTTTTTCTAAAATAGATTCTAATGTTTTGGTTAGTTTAATCGGTTTAGGAAATTGAAATTTATTAAAATCTTTTTCTTCTTTAAATGCTAAAATATAAAGTCTTTCTCTATTCTGTGGTAAATTGCCATAGTCCATTGTATTCATTACTTTTTCTGTAACAAAATAACCCTCTTTTTCGATTAATATTTTTATTTGTTCGTAAGTTTTTCCCTTATCATGATTCAATAAATTTTTAACATTTTCTAAAAAAATTATTCTAGGCTTTTTGATTTTTATAATATTGATAATATAGAAAATTAAATCTCCTCTACCTATATCTTGAAAACCTTGTCGATACCCTGCAATAGAAAAAGATTGACAGGGAAATCCCCCACATAAAATATCATGAGATGGTATTTGATAAGGATTTTGCTTTGTTATATCATGATTGAATAAAATATTATCCATTTCATCAAAAAGAATAGGATTATCTTTATAAAAATTATATTTATAGGTTTGACGTGCTTTTTCATCTATTTCACTGACAAAAACACAATTAAAACCCTGATTTTTTAGGGCATAATGAAAACCTCCTATTCCTGCAAAAAGATCAATAAATTTGATTTCTTGAGTTTTATTAATATTCACTATTAGAGAATTTATACCTAACTTATTGTTTGGTATTTCCTGAGTTATTGTAGTTTCTAAATCTTTAATTAACATCATATATTTTACTATTATTCAACTTAAATAAGAATGATCTAAAGAACTTTTTGTTTGATAACATCCCAATTTTCTTTATAGGTATAAATATCTTCTAATTTTATATTTACACAATGGTTATCATCCAATCTATCAGCCCAATCCATCGGAATAATATAACATATTCCCACTTGCTTATCCACCGCCACAAAAATGTCACAATCTTGAGATGTAATTCTTTTTCCTCTATTTCTTTCATTTGTATAATCTATTCCTTGCCCTCCTCTATCTCTGTCTTTAAAACTAATATTATTTCCTGTGCTAATTCCTTTTATTTGAACTCTTAAAAGTTTATTATTATAATCTATAATTGCATCATATCTGCTACTTCTAACATCTACACTACTACAATTAAATCCTGCTAAAATTGCCCTAGCTACAAAAATAAATTCAGCACTATCTCCAGCATTAGAAGTCATTATTCCACTATCAATATTATTGATATTAACTTTAAAACCATTAGTTACTGCTATATACAAACATTTTTCTAAAATATTTTTAAATTCTGTTTTGATAAACTTGAATTTTTGTTTCTTATCTTCAGAAATCATTTTTTCTATTTCCTGAATATTAATTTCCGTTAATTTTTTCAAATCAATATCTTCTGCAATTTCAGAAAAAAAAGTTAAAGTGTAAAATTTTTTTAACTCAGATTTTGGTATTTTATATTTTTCTGCAATATCTCCTATAGCTCTTTTTACATAATTGTTATCAATAAGTTCTTTAATTAAATCAATATCATTCATAATATTTATATAATTTTTTTAAGGTTTATTAATTTATTATATTATTCTATAATAATTTACATAAAAAAATCAATCCTGTTTTGTTTCTTCATCTAAAATAGCCTCAACATTATTGTAAATATCTTCGGCTTCTGCCGATGAATTGCCAATACTGGTTAAGCCAACTTTACCAAATTCTGATAAAGCGCCCATTAGATGAAATACTGTTCCCGTTTTGGTGCTACTATCAAAATGTAAATGATGTTTAGCAATAATATCCATTAAATCGTAAGGTAATAATCCATGATATTGGGGTTTTTGTAAATTGTCGGAAGCGATATAATATTTTATCTTTTCTTCGGGGCTATAAAATAAACCATCTTCACAATTATAGTTGCCATTGGTTAAAAATTTTAACGTCATAAATGGGTGAGTTGTGCCTCCTTTTCTGAGGTTAATTTCTATGGCATATAATAACCATTTATTATTCTCTTTTATCGCTAAAAAATCGGCAGAATATCTCTCCATTGCTCCTTTTTTTGCTAATGCTAACCCTATTTTTAAACCTAATTCTTGCAGTTGTAAACGATAATCTTCTAAGGCGGGAAAACTGCAACCTAGATAAATTTGTCCGTCTTCTCCTCCTAAAATTTGATCATGGGTAGAAATTATTTCGACTTTTCCACTAGGGGTTATATAGCCTTGCATACTAGGGGAAAATTTGATTTCTCCTTCAATAAATTCCTCGACAATAACTCCTAATTCGGGGATTCGATCGCAAAAAGTTACCCATGTATCTCCTACTCCTTGCACTTTTGCTTCGTGAATAATTTGACTAACTAAATTGAGTTGTTTTTCTAAACTTAAATCAACAGAAAATAAGCCCGAAATTCCACTAACATCTAAAACAGCATTTCCTTCTCCTGAAAAACCTTCATTGAGTTTAATTACTACTTTTTTTAAATAGGGTTTTCTGGTTAATAATAAGGTAGTTTCTCTAATTAAATCATCGATATTATAAACTAATGGACTGCCATCGGGATGAAGAATATTGCAGTCAGCAAAAATTTCTCTACTGCCTCCTTTCGAGCCCCAATACAATAATTCTGGGCTAGAAGCCAACAAAGGAATATCTAATTTTACTGATAATTCTTGTTCTAAAACGGTAGAATTAAAACATACCATATAACTCTTATTTGGTCGTAAAAAGTTTTTAATTTTCTTAATTAAACGTGGTCTTTCTAATATCTTTTGTGTTAATGCTTTTTGGGAAGAATCATAGGTTGTTAATAATAATAATCGCTCTCTGGCATGGGAAAAAGGTATGCCAGGTAATAGTTGTAAATAGTAGTCAATAATAATAGGTGAAAGGGGTTGAGCCGTGACATAAATTAGACGAGTATGAGGATTTCTTAAACGAATTAAGGAAAATAATAGTCTTTCTTCATAATGTAAAAAACCAACAACTTTTTTGCCTACTTCTTGATCTATACTAAAGGAGGGAATTACTAAAATATCTTGATCATCTTCTTCTAATATATCTCCTTGTTGCCAATAATTTCTTAATTGATTTTGTAACGATCGAAAATGCTCTTTATCTTCAAGGGTAATAGCCATATTTTTTACCTTAATACTTTATTCTAATATAGGAGTCGATCGAGCTTAAAATCGATAATATTTACAATTTTTATCATTTTTTAATAATATTTACCACAAAATGAGTCTCTTATCAGTTACGATCTAAAATAGACATCAAAAATAATCTTAACGAATAACTTGTTAAATAAAACATTAAATTTTCTTAGTCAATATACTGAAAATCTAGTTTTTTTTTAGAGACAGAAGGCAAAAAAAATTAAGGGAAATTGCCATTTTAAATTATGAAGATAAAGTTATTTATAATGGTTTTATGAAAGAGCATTATTATAAGAAAAATATCAAAATTAATTTAAAATCTTTAGGGATAATTGTTGCAGAAATTAACGAAATTTTGAGGAATAAAACTATTATATGTCATCAGTCTCTAAGCACGATCGAAATCTTCAGAAACTAGAAAACAAATCATTCAAAAATCACTAAATTATCTCGGTGAATAACAGTTTCTACGCCAAAATAGCCCAAAATACTAGCAATATCTCCCGATTTTTGCCCTTTAATTTTAGTTAATTCTTCACTGCTATAATTTACGATGCCTTTACCTATTTCTTGCCCTTGTTGATTGACTAATTCCACAGCTTCATTGGCGCCAAACTCTCCTTCAAGATGGGTGACTCCAGCCGGTAATAAAGACTTGCCTTGATGACATAAGGCTTTGACGGCGCCATCGTCTAGGTAAATTTTGCCCATAGCAACTAAGCCGTTGGCAATCCATCTTTTTCGTGCGTTGTCGGTTTTCGGTTGGGCAGTAAACTTAGTACCGATCGAATCTCCTGCTAAAATCTTAGGTATGTTATCAGGATTTTTGCCGTTAGTAATTACTGTTGTCACTCCTGCACTAGAGGCGATGCGTGCCGCTCGTAATTTCGTAATCATTCCCCCCGTACCCCAACCACTTCCACTATTAGTAACATCAACTTGTAACTGTTTAAATTCTTCACTATTAACCAAATCAATGGGGGTTGCTGATGGTACAATACGAGGATCAGCAGAATACAACTTATCGACATCCGTGAGTAAAAACAACCAATCAGCGTTAACTAAATTGGCAACTAAAGCGGATAAAGTGTCGTTATCACCGAATTTTAATTCTTCTGTGGCGACAGTGTCATTTTCGTTGACAATGGGAATTACCCCTAAATCTAATAAAGCGTTAAAGGTATTACTAGCATTAACATAACAACTCCTATCCACCAAATCTCTGCGGGTGAGGAGAATTTGAGCTATAGGTTGTCCTAAATGACTAAACAAATCATCATAGACTCTAATCAATCTTCCTTGCCCTACGGCGGCGATAGCTTGTTTTAGGTTAATATTCTTAGGTCGATCGATCATATTTAATCTAGCACAACCGACTCCCACAGCACCAGAAGAAACTAAAATAACTTGATAACCGTTTCGACGTAAGCTGGTTAAAGTTTCTACTAAAGAAGCGATGGTAGAAAGGGCTAAATTTCCTGATTCTGGGCGAGTTAAGCTAGATGTACCGATTTTGATAACGATGGTTTGTGCCATAGGGGGTTAGAAGTTATTTAATAGAAATTAGAAGTGAGAGTTATCCATAAATTAAATTTTTAGACAGTGAAATCATTGTAGAGGCGTAAAATTTATAGCATCTACGGGCATTTTTTGACATGAGGTATCTAATAATTGATTGACTATTCATCGATGAAAATTTGACCAATGAGAGAATTAAAGTCATAATTATTGACAAACTTTAATAAAATTTTGTTTAAGTTAACATTTATCAAAAAAAGATCAATTGAATGCACATTGCTTGGCTAGGAAAAAAATCTCCCTTTTGTGGCAACGTAACTTATAGCAGAGAAATTACAAACGCTCTGTTAGATAGGGGTTATCAAGTTAGTTTTCTTCACTTTAGCCAAGAAAATGAAGAATCTAGCCCAGAAAATTATTTAGCGGAAGTTAATCTTCCTTTTCTCTACAAATCTCAAATTTATACTATTCATGCACCAAAATCTAGTAAAATCCTATTACGATCGCTCCAAGAATTAAAACCAGATTTAGTTCACGCTTCCCTTACCTTATCTCCCCTTGATTTTACCCTTCCCGAAGTGTGCCAAAAATTAAATATTCCCCTTGTCGCTACCTTTCACCCTCCTTTTGATAGTCGTTGGCGTAATATCAAATCTGGCACTCAATATCTAACCTATCAACTTTACGCCCCCTGTTTAGCTAAATATGACTGTACGATCGTATTTTCAGAACTACAAAGAGATTTATTGGTGAAATTGGGAGTACCCTTTGAGAAACTAGCAATCATACCCAACGGAGTCGATACTCAAAAATATAGTCAGGGAAACTCTTACTTTAAGCAACAATATCCTCAACAACAAATATATGTATATCAAGGAAGAATCGCCACAGAAAAAAACATAGAATCCTTACTCAAGGCTTGGAAACACGCCGAGATGAACCTTCATGGTAAACTAATCATTATCGGCGATGGTAATTTAACACCCACATTAAAACCCTTATATAATGAACAAGATGGAATAATTTGGTTAGGTGCAATTCTCGATGATGAAAAACGCATCGACATTTTAAGAGGTGCAGATGTCTTCATTTTACCCTCCCTAGTAGAAGGCTTATCCCTCTCATTATTAGAAGCTATGGCTTGTGGTTTAGCCTGTGTAGCCACCGATGCTGGGGCGGATGGTGAAGTGTTATCCCATGCTGGTATCGTGATGAGTACTAATGAAGTTACTGCACAATTAAAAACCATTTTACCCTTGTTTGTCCATCATCCAGAAATGATTAAACTATTAGGAAATAAAGCCAGAAATCGAGTATTAGAAAAATATACCCTCAAGGATAATCTCACTAAATTAGAAAAACTTTATAGAGAATTACAAATTAAATAAAAAAGGTGGGCAATGCCCACCCTACATTTTAGCGCTTGGTTAATTTAGTTAACACTTTGTTCGATCGAGCTACGAAATCCGTCATTTCTTCTGCATTAAACGCCCGTTGTGCCATCAAAGCCAAATCATAGACGTATTGACACATGAGGTTAACCATTTCCTGAGTAGGAGATTCACCGCTACCTTGAATGATTGCACCTTTGTTGAGTTGATAGATATTTTCAATCAAAGGGTGTGCGGTGTTAATTACTAACATATGTTCTTCAGGAAACTTCATCTCCCGTTGTTGCATCATCGCCGTCATTTCTTGGAAACGGCGCATGGCTTCGGGTAACAATACCATGGCAGGAGGAGTTTCTTCCTGAGTTTCACTTTTTAAGGATTGAGTTTTGATGTTAATTTTGGGCTTATTAATGGCTTTCTCAAAAATTTCCTTGATGACTTCCGCACGGGTTTTGTTGCTATTAGCGTCAACAATTTCGTTGGCTTTATCATCTTCCACCAAGCTAGAGTCTAACTCCGAATCCACCCTTGAGAATTTCACATCGGTATATTCTCTTTCAAGGAAGGGGATAAAGTAGTTAGTGTCAATGAAAGAATCCATGAATAAGATTTCAATGCCTTGATTCTTGTATAAATCAACATAAGTGCTTTGAGTTTGAGCATTATTGCAGTAAAACACCCGTTTTTCGTGTTTTTCTTTGTTACGCTCTAAGTATTCCTTTAAAGTGGTATAAGGTTGGTTATCTTCCGAAGTCACTTCTTTCCAAGCGTCATCACCCGAATCAACTTCTACTTTGGGAATTTCTGCTACTTTGTCAGCTTGATAGGTAGTGCGATAGATAATTAAGTCTTCGACTTGTTTCTTAAATTTCTCGTCTCTCAATGCACCATATTTAACAAATGTGCCGACATCTTCCCAACTGCTGATATATTTTGCCTTATCCTCATTGTATAAGGATTTAAGTCGATCGCCGATCTTTTTACTGATAAAATCAGCAATGCGTCTGACAGTGCGATGATTAGTTAAAGCACTACGGGAGACGTTTAAAGGAATATCAGGGCTATCGATAACACCTCGTAAGGGCATTAAAAACTCTGGTATAATTTCTTCACAATGATCACTTACAAAGACTTGGTTACAGAATAACTTAATTTGCCCTTTAGAAACATCAACATCGGGACGTAATTTAGGGAAAAATAGGATACCGTTGAGTAAAAAAGGATAATCAGTATTGAGATGTACCCATAATAACGGGTCTTCTTGAAAAGGATACAGATAACGATAAAATTCTAAGTAATCCTCATCGGTGAGATTTTGAGGGGATTCTTTCCATAACGCTTTTTGACGGTTAACTTGCTCATCCCCCATTTTAATGGCAACAGGTACAAAGTCAGAGTATTTTTTGATGAGGTTTTTAATACGAGATTCCTCTAAATATTCTGTTTCCTCATCCATGATGGTGAGGGTAATAGTTGTGCCGGGGGTAGTGCGAGGGGAGTCGCTTAATTGAAATTCGGGTGAACCATCACAAGACCAGTGGACAGCAGTTGCACCTTCACGATATGATAAGGTGTCGATTTCTACTTGCTTCGCTACCATGAAAGCCGAATAGAAGCCTAAACCGAAATGCCCAATTAAATCATTGGCGCTTTTACCGTATCTAGTAATAAAGTCTTCGGCGCTGGAGAAGGCGACTTGGTTGATATATTTTTTGATTTCATCTACTGTCATGCCGATACCGTTATCGCTGATAGACAGGGTTTTCTTTTCTTTATCAATGGCGACAGTAATTTGTGCTTCGGGTAAATCGTTAGTAATTTCTCCTGCTAAGGATGCCATTTTTGCTTTAGAAATAGCGTCAACGGAGTTAGAAATTAACTCTCTTAAAAAGATTTCATGATCAGTATAAAGGGATTTTTTGATAATGGGAAAAATATTCTCTGTATGGATAGAGATATTTCCTTTTTCTAAAACAGTAGTCATAGTTTCTGATTTACTCTTAATTAATATTTTATATATGTAGGTTGGATTGATGAAAAATCTTTAAATTTAGTCGTCTTTTCTAAAGAATAAAACCCAACAAAATAAAGACTTACACATTTTACCAACAATTATGAGATTGAGATTCCTTCGTTCGATCGAAATCATATTTTTTTGTTATTATTGGATAAATCGTATAAATACAAAGTTTGTAGGCTTTAGCCTTTTTTAGTGGTTACTGTAAACTAAAGATTTGATGATGTGTTGGGTTTCGTTTCCTCAACCCAACCTACTTGCTATCATGTCACACTCGATCAAACTAAATCAAGATGTGGTTTACCCTACTTAAATGCAAAAACCCCTAAATCTTCAAGACAAAGACGAGTTAACTCTAATCTGGCAATACCATCTTTTTCTTGTTTAATATCAATGTTGGTGGCGAAAAAATAAACGTTGTTTTTTGTTTCCACATAACCCACATACCAACCAATATTTTGAATGTCTGGATTTCCATAACCAAACCAACCCGTTTTACTTCTAATGGTGTAGTCTGGAGTTTTCTCATTAATCATTATATCTTTGACGATCGAAATTGTCCTGTCAGCAAAAGGTAAATCGTTATGATGAAGACGACGGAGAAACTGTATCTGTTGTTGAGGAGTTATTTGTAATTTTCCGTTTAACCAAAATTGATCAATGTCTTCTGGATTGCCTGTATTGTTGTTACCATAGTCAACTTTTTTTATCCATGATGTCATTTGATTATACCCGATGCGACGAGCTAATACTTGATAAAACCAAACACCTGATATTTGAAACGCCTCTTTTAAATTTAAGTCTCGATTCCACACAGGAAGGCTTCTTTCGACTCCATCCCATGTTAAAACAGCAATTTCATCTCTGATGACAGCAGTTTCTAAGGCAATAAGAGAATTAAGTATTTTAAAGGTAGAAGCAACAGGAAAAGGAGTAATATTACGTTGGGAATTATGTTCAAAGGTTTGATCGAGTTTCGAGTCATAGATTATAATTGAACCTTCTACTCCTAATTTGTCAAAATGTTGACTAAAATCCCCATCATTTTTTAAGTCTATCTGTTTTTGAGAAAGGGAAAATCTGTTTTCACTTAACACGGGGGGAGAGAGATTAAATGTGGAAAAAATTAGTAAAATCGGAATGGAAATAAAAAGTTTGAATTGAAGATTTAATAACATCATAGTTTCTGGTGAAGAAAAGCATATTTTTGCTACGGATTATAATTTTATCTTCTTTTTATCAGAGATTTGAAGGTGTTTTGCGTTTCGTTACCTCAACCCAATCTACTTGTTATCATATCACAGTCGATCGAACTAGATCAAATATGAATTAATGAAAAATACTCATTTAATTCATAGCTAGTCATACCATTTTCCCTCATCACAATCACTTGGGGAATGTTTAATTTACTTAATTCTTGGGCTAATCCGATACCATCACAGGAGTTAAATATAGCTAAATTTAATCCTTGTTTTATAGCTTGATTTAAAGCGGTTTTCAATTCATTAATACTCAGACTTTCTTGAGGATTAATAAAGATAATTTCTTCCTTGGTGATCGATAATTAACACATATTCTTTATGATATTTTACTAAAAAGTTAGCGATAGTTTCTTCTAAATTTTTACCCATATATAAAGGATATATTAAACTTAATTATAAGGATAAATATGCACTGCTAACCAAACACAATTAACCGATGTTTTGACTACTTGATGGAGTGTTTGGGAAGGAATAAAAAGATAATCTCCAGCTTGTAAATTAATCAGATCATCCTTAATCTTTAACTGTGCTTTTCCTTCTAATAAAATTACCCATTCATCTTGATTTTGACAGTAAATTTTATCATCAGGTTGATTACTACTCACAATTCTTTCGATCGTAATATTACCACATTTGAGCAGTTCAGAAAAGTCTTCGCCATTAGTTAGAGAAGGCAAATTATGCCATAAATTATTAACGGTTTTCATAGACAAAATTTATTATTGATGAAAGTAGGGAAAGTCAAATGGGCAATAGGCAATGGTTTTTTGCAACATTAAAGTATAATTGTTACAGGTATATCTCTACAAAAGATAGATAGACAAGAAGGATTGCCATAGTTATAGTATATTAAATAAAAATTAAAGATAATGATCAAGAATGAATGCACAATTTTGGATTGAAAAATTAAACCTACAAAAACATCCCGAAGGAGGATACTATAAAGAAACTTATCGTAGTCTCGATCGAATTAATCAAGATAAATTATTAACAAGATATGATGGAGATAGAAACGTCAGTACAGCTATTTACTATCTTTTATTAGATGAAGAATTTTCCGCTTTTCATAAACTTAAAAGTGATGAAATTTTTCATTTTTATAGTGGCACAACCTTAACAGTTCATATCATCGATAATCAAGGAGAATATCACCGATTTAAACTAGGGCAAAACCCCGAAGAAAATGAAGTTTTACAATTAGTAATTCCTCATGGTTGTTGGTTTGCCTCCCATGTTAGTCAACCGAATTCCTATAGTTTAATCGGTTGTACCGTATCTCCGGGTTTCGATTTTGCTGACTTCACATTGGGCGATCGAACTGAATTAATAAAATTATACCCTCATTTGACAGATATTATTACCAAATTCACTTATAACAATGCTATGGCATGAGAATTAATCAATAATTTATGATGATTAGAGAATAAAATTAACACTTTTGATTGACAGAAAAAAGCAGATAAATTTATAATAGTCATTGACTATAAACTCAAATTATAAATATTGCCTAAATAAGTCAACATAAACTCATTATACAACTATAAAAAAGGATAAAAAAAATGGATGGAAATTATCAAAATTATGTAAATAGAGTGGTACAAATGACTGTACCTTCTAACTATAAACAACAACTAAAAAATATACAGTCATCTCCTAAATTTATTAATGGCAAACCTGTAGAATTTCCTGGATTTAGTATTATTACCCCACCCCAAGGGGAAGATAATTATAACCAAAAATTTTACCAAGATTTAGAGCTTATTGTCTCTCAACTAAAAGAAAAGTTAGGCTCTGATTTTTTCTTAGGTTTACCCTTAGAAAGTTTCCATCTTACCATTGCCGATTTAATTTGGGAGAAAACCTATATTAATGCAGTTAAACAGAATCCTAATTTTGATAGTTTATTAATTGCAGAAATGGACAAAATTTTTCAAGAATATAAATTTTCTTTAAGAGAAATACCACCTTTAGAATTAGAAGTTTTAGGTTTATCTATTTTCCCTAGGGCTATTGCAGTATGCCTTTCTCCCACTGAGGCTAGTTATGAGCCTATTATTAAACTGCGTCAATTAATCTATCAAAATGAGCAAATCATGAAGCTAGGCATTGAGCAACAATATGATTTTGCAGCCCATGTGACATTAGGATATTTTGATAAAATTGATGGGGATATTGATTTAGGAAAAGTAGAATCTGCCATTAAAGAAGTTAATGATTTATGGATAGAAAATCCTGCTCATCTTTTTCAATTAAAACAATTTGAGTTAAGAAAATTTACCGATATGATTAATTATAATCGTCAACCAGAATGGGCAACTATAAAACTTAATTAAAAACTCAAAATTAGTAGGGTGAGCAATGCCCACCCGCTTCCAAAAATAGTATTTTAATCTCATATAAATAGTTATTTTATGTAACTTATAAATTAGAAATTAGACTTATTAATTAATAAATATTATTATTTTGTATAGCAATTTAAGTAATCCTATTATCGAAAAAAGTTTTGCCATCATCGATAATATTATCGGTAAACATGATCTCAGTGATGCTGAATATAATATTGTACGCCGTATTATTCACACAACAGCGGATTTTGATTTTTTACATCGGCTTCAGTGTAGTTCCAGTGTCATTAAAAGCTCGATCGAACTTTTAAAAGCAAAAACACCCATTATCACGGATGTTAGCATGATCAAAGAAGGTATCCGTAATATGGTAGCAAAAACCCATGAAAATGAGATAATTGTAGCGGTAAAACAGGTAAAAGAAGCCAAATTAGGACAAACTTTGACAGAAACAGGTTTAATCCAATGTTGTGAAAAATATCCTACAGCAATTTATGTAATCGGTAACGCACCCACAGCATTAATAGCTTTGTGCAAACAATATGAAGCTAAAAAAATTAACCCTTCTTTAGTCATTGGTGCACCCGTAGGATTTGTGTCAGTATTAGAATCTAAGGAATATTTAGCCAAGTTAGACATTCCTCAAATACAAATTATAGGGCATAAAGGCGGTTCAACGGTTGCCTCTGCCATTGTCAATGCTTTGTTAGTTATGTCAATGAAAGAAAATTTTTTGCCCTAATGGACACGAGTGCAAAATAAAAAGTAAAATCTATTTTCCTTAATCAAAAAAGAGTAAGAAGTAAGATAAAATTATAAGTACTAATAGAAAATAAATTGTAGATTTGTGAAGTACCTAACACTAACCTTGCGGTATAGTGTAGGCTTCTCGTCTCAAATGCCACTGCTTTATCTTACTCCGAACTCAATCTAAGTATGATCAAGACTTACACAGCATCTCTGGTATTGCTACCTTTATGGCTTTCGCCAACCCGAGCAGGAAACTGCCTTCCGCAGTCTCATAGAACAAAAAATTCTATTTGCATCTCAACCTTGCCATTACTTGGTATTGGGCTGATTACTTCCCTAGACTCTGCCGAGTACATACTTTATGCCACAAGGGCGGCCTCTTAGTCAGCTAGGAGGGTCAATGACCAACTTCATCTTACCAAATGGATGTTCTATTTAACAATATTTTTTCTGAAAATATCATCAAACAGAACGTTTTTTTGCCTACTTACCTTTATTGACTCATCAGCCTTGATAGTCATTTTTTACTATATTTTTTGTTACAAATAATTGAATAATATTATATGATGTTCTTGTGAGCAATTATGATGTTTGTTAGATGAAGTTATGTCCTTTGAAATCGATCGACTAAATGTAAGATAATCTGTATGGCTAATTATAATCCCAAAAACTTTCTTATTTTGGCAGTGGATGATAACTCCATTAATCGAATTTTATTGGAAAAATTGCTGAAAAAAGAAGGGTATAAAATGACGATATTAAGTAGTAGTGAAGAAGTTATCCCATATTTGAACAAGGTAACTCCCGATCTGATACTATTAGATTTAATGATGCCTAATATAAATGGTTTAGAGCTATGTGAGTCTATTAAAATAAACCCAAATTTGCAGGAAATTCCCATTATTTTTATTACCGCTAGTGACGAAAAAAAAGATTTATTAAAGGCTTTTGATTTAGGAGCAGTTGATTATATTACAAAACCTTTTCATAATCAAGAATTATTAGCAAGAGTTAAAAATCATTTAGAATTAAAATTCACGAGAGATGAGTTAAGAAAAGCATTAATCGAGTTAGAGAAATTAGCCAAAACCGATGAGTTAACAGGGATTTCTAACCGCCGTCATTTTATTGCCTTAGCGCAAAGGGAATTTAATTTAGCCAAAAGACAAAAAAGAGATTTTTCTTTACTAATTCTCGATATTGATTATTTTAAGAAAATTAATGACACTTATGGTCATCCCATTGGGGATAAAGTAATTCAGTTTGTTGCTCGAAAATGTGTTGATTGTCTTCGTCAAGAGGATTTATGTGCTAGATGGGGAGGAGAGGAGTTTATCGTTTTTCTTTCAGAAACCACCTTAGAAGGTGCGATAATGGCGGCTGATCGTATTAGAATAAGTATTGAAAATGGCACGATCGAGATTGAGGATTATAAAATAAGTGTAACAGTTAGTATTGGGATTTCTGTCTATAATCCCGATGATGCCAACGTCAATCAAACAATTTCTAGGGGTGATATGGCGTTATATCGTGCTAAAAATAATGGTAGAAATAGAGTAGAGAATTGAGGATGGAGAATTGAGAATTGAGAATTGAGAATTGAGAATTGAGAATTGAGAATTGAGAATTGAGAATTGAGAATGGAGAATGGAGAATTGAGAATTGAGAATGGAGAATTGAGAATGGAGAATTGAGAATGGAGAATTGAGAATGGAGAATTGAGAATGGAGAATTGAGAATGGAGAATTGAGAATGGAGAATTGAGAATGGAGAATTGAGAATGGAGAATTGAGAATGATTTTCCCCGTAAATAAACATAATTAACCATCAGATTTGTTTTGTATCGATATTATTATATTATCCGCAAAAATTTTTTAACAAAAAACTCAAAAAAATGAAACCAGCCCTTATTAGTCGTATTATACCAGATTCGATCGCCTCCGAAATGGGTTTTGAAGCGGGAGATTCGATCGTAACTATAAATGGATTACAACCGAGAGATTTAATTGACTATCAGTTTTTTTGTGCTGATGAATATTTAGAATTAGAAGTAATTGATAAAAGGGGAAAAAGTCATTTTTTAGAGATAGAAAAAGACTATGACGAAGACTTAGGTTTAGAGTTTGAAACTGCACTTTTTGATGGTTTAATTCAGTGTAATAATAAATGTCCTTTTTGTTTTATTGATCAACAACCGACAGGCAAAAGAGATACACTTTATCTCAAAGATGATGATTATAGACTCAGTTTTCTCTATGGTAGTTATTTAACTTTAACAAATTTAACCGCAAAAGAATGGTCAAGAATTGAACAAATGCGGTTATCTCCTTTATATGTTTCTGTTCATGCTACGGAAGCCGATATTAGAAGTCGTTTACTCAAAAATCATCGTGCAGGAGAAATCAAACAACAATTAGCATGGTTTCAAGAAAAACGTTTACAAATTCATGCTCAAGTGGTAGTTTGCCCTAATATTAATGATGGAAAACACCTTGAAACTACCTTGTTAGATTTATTCTCCTTTCATCAAGGCGACATTCCTGCGGTTATTAGTGCTGCGATCGTACCTGTAGGGTTGACGAAATTTAGACCCGACAAAGATGAATTAATCCCCGTAACCACAGAAAAAGCAAGGGAAGTAATTAAACAAGTACAGGAATTGCAAGTACAATTTAAACAGAAATGTGGCTCAACTTTTGCATGGTTAGCGGATGAATGGTTTTTGATAGGTAAGGAAGAATTACCCCCAGAATCTCACTACGAAGACTATCCGCAAATTGGTAACGGTGTTGGCTCAATTCGTCAATTTATCAAAGAATTTCAGAGTATTGCTCAAGAAAAATTACCCTCCCAAATATCTACTCCCAAACAATTTACATGGATTGTGGGTAATGCGGTAGAAACTGCTTTTCAACCTCTGATTAATCGCTTAAATCAAGTGGATAATTTACAAGTGGATTTAGTGGCTTTAAATAGTTTATATTGGGGACAAGAAATCACTGTTACTGGTTTATTAACGGGGGAAGATTTATTACACCATTTAGCAGATAAAAACTTCCCTAAAAATGTCTTACTACCATCGGTAATGTTAAAGCATGATGAGCAAAAATTTTTAGATGATTTAACAGTGGAAGAAGTAGCAAAAAAATTGGATATTAATATTATCCCTGTCAAAGATATTAACCATTTGCTCGATCGAATTATTGAGTAATTTTTTACAGTTAATAAAATCATTATTAGACATTTCCAAACATTAATAAAATAAGGGTTAAAACCCTTACTACGAACTTATAAAAATTTTTTCTGAATAATTTTATTAATAATTTTAGAGTGTCCAATCTGTCAATTCTAATCCCTCAATTTTACCAAAATGCTTTTGATTATGAGTAACTAACATTAAATTGTTCGCTATAGCAACTCCTGCAATCAATAAATCAATATCATCAACAGGAGTGCCTTTTTTTCTCAAGTTAGCATAAATTTTAGATGAGATACTTATAGATTTTATGTTTAAAAGAATAATATTATTTTGGGAAGAAAATGTCAAAAATTTGTCAATTTGTTTATAAGCATCTCGATGTTTTAAACCGCTTAATATTTCATAATAAGTGATTAAACTAAAGTTAAGTTTTTGATATTCTTGTAAATATAAATTAAAATTTTTAACTACCTGCGGATGATTGCGAAAAAAAAGAGAAAGAATATCGGTATCAAGTAAACAGGGTTTCATCAGAAAATCTCCTTGAATTTTGACGACGTTGTTTTATTTCCTCGGAAAAATCTTTAAATTCTTCCTCCGATAAATCCTCCCAACAACCAGCAAATTTCATAATTTCATTCATTTCTTGCTGTGGTGTAATTGTTTGTTTTTGATCATTGGTATTGTAATTATCAAGTTTGGGATTCATGACAATTACCACTTGATATGTTCCTTCTGTTATATCTTCAGGTAAGGTAAGATTTAATATATGATCTTTATTTACCGTAACTTGGGTTTGAATAGTGTGCATAATAATTTACTTAGGGGTATAATAATTTTTCTGCGGTTTGGGGTAGATGGGTAAAATATATCGTAAAAATTTTTGTGGTTAAATCATTATTAATTACTTTGCCGTAAATATCATCAGTATAATGGCTATCAACAAGATTTAATTTTAAATTATCAAGGGGATTAGGTAAAAAAGAATCGGGTATAGCAAGGGTAATTTGTGCTCCTTTTTCAATATCTTTGATAATAATTTTTTCAATATTTCCTAAAAAGTAAACTTGACTAACATCTTTTTCATTGAGTAGGCAATATCTAATTTGAATTATCTCTTTTAAGGGAATAATTTGTTCTTCTGTTTCGGGTAAAGTTAAATTAAATTTACCTTCTATACCGATTATTTTATAGATAGAAATAGGTTTTTTAACTCCTTTGGGGGAAACTTCTTTTTTTTCTGCTATTTCTACGTTCGATTTCAAAATATTTAAGGTTTTTTCGGAGATTAAAATATCCCTACCTTTAGTATAGGATTCGATGCGATAAGTTAGGTTAACTTCACTGCCCACGATACCATATTTTGTTCTTTTTTCTGAACCAATATTCCCCACAACTACCTCCCCTGTGTTGATACCAATACCCATTTTTAAGGGAGAATAACCCCATATTTTCATCTGTTTATTGACATCTTCCATTGCCAGTTGCATGGCTAATGCACAGGCGATCGATCTATCAGAGTCATCATTACGAATTACGGGAGCACCAAAGAGAACTAAAATACCATCCCCCATAAATTCATCGATCGTACCTTGATATTCTGTAATAATATTAGCCATATAACCGAGATAGTAATTAAGAATTTTAACAACTTCTTCTGGTGGTAATTGTTCACTAATGGCGGTAAATCCCCTTAAATCAGAGGTTAAAATAGTTATAGTGCGTCTTTCTCCTCCTAGCTTTACCCCTTGAGGAGTTTCGAGTAAAGTGTTAACAATTTCTTGACTCAAATAACGCCCAAAAGTTTGTCTAATTTTCTCGGCATTGCGCGCGGTATAAATCGTTATGCCTCCTGCGGATGCGACTAAACCGACAAAAGGGGGAATTACCGGTATCCACCAGCTATTTAAAAAAGCTACATAGGTAGAAGTTAATAAGACGATTTGGGCGATAACAAATATGATAATACCAAGAAGAAATTTATCCGCTTTTCTGAATTGCCAAATAATCACTGAACCGATCATTGTCCATGTTATAATCCAGAGGTTTTCTTGAGTTTGCGACCATGTTTTGATTAAAGGTCGATCGTCGGTTACACTACTAATAATTTGACTGATGATATTAGCATGAATTTCGACTCCGGACATTCGTTGATCTGGAGTGTTAGTATAGGGAGTTAAATGGACATCTTGGAAACTCTCCCCGACAAATCCTATCAAAATAATTTTGTCTTTTCCCCAGTCTGAAGGCACTCGATCGTTTAAAATATCAAAAAGGCTTACGGTTTCAAAATGGTTAACGTTGCCTCGATAGTTGAGCAAAATTTGATAACCACCTTTGTCAGCATTACGATAACCCCCATCATTTTTTTCAAAGGGGATAAATACGGTATCTTTTAATTGCCATAACTTATCTTCTGTTACCTCTAGGGTAATGTTTTGTTTTTCAAGGTAGAGTAAGGCTAAATACATCCCCAAACTAAAGGCTTTTCGATCGGGTAAAGCCAGTATAGCACGGCGAACTTTATTATCTCGATCGAGCATAACATCATTAAAGCCGATTTGTTTCTTTACCTTAAGAATGGGATTAGGCTTAACTCGATATTCTCTGTTGTTACCTATCATCTTTTCAATACCGATGATATTTTTATTTTCCGCAAAAAGTTTATTTAGTTCATCAGTACCCGGGGGCATAGGTACATCTCGATAAACGTCTAAACCGATGGCAACAGGTTGAAAATTGAGCAGTTTTTTAAGTAAATTAGCGTAAATTTCATCGGAGATTAAAGCAGTGCCTATTCTTTCAACGTCTTCTTCTCCTATACCCACGATAACGATTCTATTATCTTGAGGTTGGTTCGATCGTGAAACGGCGCTGTGCGATCGAATTTTGACTAAAAAATCCCATGCGAATAATTCAAAGGGTTGAAATAACCCCAGATAGCGACTAAAAATAATCAAAAAAGATATAAAAGGAGTCGCAATCCATACCCCTCGCCATTGCCACCAAAAAGACTTCATCGCAAATTTACTCAGCTTAATTAAATTATATCCAGCTCGATCGAACATAAATTTTAACATTCCCCTGTTCAATGGTTTAACTGTCTTCATATTTTGAGAAAATCGAAGTGAACGATCGAGCAAAAATCAGTAAAATAATGGATAACAGAAATTAAAATATTAGATATAAAGATGAAAATTGCCAATAACATCACAGAATTAGTCGGAAAAACCCCCTTAGTCAAACTTAACCGTATTCCTCAAAGTGAAGGATGTGTAGCGGAAATTATCGTCAAATTAGAAGGGATGAATCCTGCGGCTTCTGTAAAAGATCGTATTGGAGTTAATATGATTAATGCGGCAGAAAAAGAGGGATTAATCGAGGCAGGAAAAACGATTTTAGTTGAGCCGACATCTGGTAATACAGGAATTGCCTTAGCCATGGCGGCAGCAGCGAAGGGTTATAAATTAATTTTAACCATGCCTGAAACCATGAGTTTAGAAAGACGGGCAATGTTGAGCGCCTATGGGGCAAAATTAGAGTTAACCCCCGGTAGTGAAGGCATGAAAGGTTGTATCCAAAAAGCCCAAGAAATCGCTGATACTATCCCAAATGCTTATATGTTGCAACAATTTCAAAATCCCGCTAATCCTCAAATTCATCATCAAACTACAGCAGAAGAAATTTGGGAAGATACCGAAGGGAAAATAGATTTTTTGGTGTCAGGAGTCGGTACAGGTGGTACAATTACTGGTATTGCAGAACTCATAAAAGAGCGTAAACCTTCTTTTCGTGCCGTTGCCATTGAGCCAAGTAACAGCTCTGTACTATCAGGTGGAAAGCCCGGCGCCCACAAAATACAAGGTATTGGGGCAGGATTTATACCTGAAGTATTACGCACCGAGTTGATAGACGAAATTATCACCGTTACTGATGAGGAAGCGATTAACTATGGTAGAAGATTAGCACGGGAAGAAGGACTTTTATCAGGTATTTCCACTGGTGCGGCGTTGGCTGGAGCGATAAAATTGGCTCAAAGAAAAGAAAACGAAGGTAAACTTATTGTCATGATTCAGCCTAGTTTTGGAGAACGTTATTTGAGTACAGTGTTATTTCAAGATTTAGTTTAAGATGAATTATTACGAAATTTTACAGGTAAAAACTAACGCTAGTTCGATCGAAATTAAACAGGCTTATCGAAAATTAGTCAAGAAATTTCATCCCGACAGCCAACACGAAAACGCTAATCATGATCATATTATCACTTTAAATGCAGCCTATGAGGTGCTTAGTGATGCAAAAAATCGTTATATTTATGATCAAAAACTCAAAGAAAAATTCAATAATTCCGTTAACCATAGACACAATAATAGTCATCATGCTACTAGCTATTATCAATATAATAGACAACAGCAAAAACAAGATGAATTTTCGCAATTTCGTTGGTTAAAAGAAGTTTATTTGCCCGTATTTAATCTGATTAATAAAATTATTTATCCACTGGAAACCGAGATAGAAGAATTATCAGCAGATTTATTTGACGATCGATTGATGCTAGAATTTACTAATTATTTGGATAGCTGTCATTTTAGATTAGAAAAAGCGAAAAATATTTTAACCTCTCAACCAAATCCTAGTATTTATGCAGGAATTGCAGCTAATCTTTACTATGGATTAAACCATATTATGGACGGTATAGAAGAATTAGAAAGATTCACTCAAACCTATGATGATTATTACTTACACACGGGGAGAGAATTATTTAATTTAGCGGAAGAAATTAGTCAAAATGCCTCAGAAATGGCACAAAAATTTAATTAACAAATTAGGCTCTTTTACTTCTCATCGTGATAAATTATGTTAAAAAAAAGGTGTCAGGTATCAGGTAGCAGGTATTAGGTTAAATTCAAACTGTCAATTTATAACAATTGCATTTTTAAAATTATCAAAACTATATATATATTAAAGTTTTAAGCGATTATTTTCTAGTAATTTATCATAACTACTGTAGAAGAGCCACAAATTAAAACATCTTAGAGAATAGGTAATAGGAATGTACAATAAGGAATTAAGATGATAAGTAATTATTAATTGTTAATTGTTAATTACCCTTATCCTTTATGATTAAATACGGCAAATATTAACAAATATTTAAACTTGATATTATAAACTATGAAAATTTTAATTACTGGTGGTGCAGGTTATATCGGCTCTGTGTTAACTCCTGTCTTATTAAGTAAAGGATACGAAGTAACTGTAGTTGATAACTTTATGTTTCATCAAAACAGTCTTGCAGAATGTTGCCAATATGATGGCTTTAACGTAGTTAGGGGAGATTGTCGAGAGGAAAGTTTAATGAAAGATTTAGTTAAAGATGCCGATGTAATAATTCCTTTGGCGGCGTTAGTTGGTGCGCCTTTATGCGGTAGAGACAAGATAGCCACAGAAACCACCAATCGAGACGCTATTCAAATGTTATGCCGTTTAGCTAGTAAAGAGCAAAGATTTTTAGTGCCGATTACCAATAGCGGTTACGGTATCGGAGAAAAAGGTAAATTTTGTACCGAAGAAAGCCCATTACGCCCCATTTCCGCCTATGGTGTGACTAAAGTAGAAGCTGAAAAAGCCATTTTAGAAAGAGAAAATAGTATTAGTTTCCGCTTGGCTACGGTTTTCGGG
This sequence comes from Geminocystis herdmanii PCC 6308, assembly GCF_000332235.1. NCBI lineage: Bacteria > Bacillati > Cyanobacteriota > Cyanophyceae > Chroococcales > Geminocystaceae > Geminocystis > Geminocystis herdmanii. The sequence goes on from NZ_CM001775.1 coordinate 3,572,265, forward strand.
ATGTCTCCTCGCATGAGAGTTGATTTATTAGTCAACGATTTTGTATATCGTGCCGTGACCGATCGAACTGTGGTAGTATTTGAAGGACACTTTAAGCGCAATTATATCCATATTCGAGACGTGGTAAAAGTGTTTTTACACGGTTTAGACAACTTTGAGAGTATGAAGGGAAAACCCTATAACGTAGGCTTGGAAGATGCTAACCTGTCAAAATTAGAGCTATGTGCCGAAATTCAGAAACAGATACCCAATTTCTATTATATTGAAGCACCTATTGGTGAAGACCCTGATAAAAGAGATTATATTGTTTCTAATGCCCGAATTTTAAGTACTGGTTTTACCCCAGATTGGACATTAGCCAGAGGTATCAAAGAGTTAATCAAGGGTTATACTATTTTACGCAATACCATTTACTCTAACGTTTAAACTAAAACAAAGAAAATAAAGTGTTACTATTGAGTAGTAAAAATTTTAACTACTTTTTAGTAATCTTATGACTGCGAAAAAAATGTCTATCTCCATTTCTGCTGATTTAGCAGTATTTATGGAGAATTATAAAAAGAGTAAAGATTGTAAATCTATTTCACAAATAGTAGAAGAAGCATTAATTTTACTTCGAGAAAAAGAATTAGAAAATGCCTACACAGAAGCTAACAGAGAAATAGATGATTCATGGGATGTATTAGCCGGAGATGGATTAAGTGATGAAACGTGGTGATATTTTCTATGCTAATCTTAATCCGACTATTGGTTCAGAAATTGCCAAAATTCGCCCTGTTTTAATCGTTAGTAATGACATCAATAATCGCATGGCTTCCACTGTTACGGTATTGCCTATAACTTCTAATACCATTAAAGTTTATCCTTTTGAGGTGTTTATCTCTAAAAATGAGTCGGGTTTACCCAAAGACTCAAAAATTCAAGCCCAACAAATTAGGACAATTTCTAAACAAAGATTGAAGGACGATCGAATTTTTACTCTTAATCAAAATATAATGACTATAGTTGACATGGCAATTAAGTTGCATTTAGGGTTGAATCCTTAAGGGTTAAATTTATTAAACATTTACTTCCAGTAGCAAATATATCATAGGTTAACATATTGAAACTAATTGTTGTTCTTTCCCAATAATAGGATTTAAGTTAATTCTCAAAATCTCTCCCCTTTGAATTTTTATCAAATTAATTCTTCTCCCACTGATTCACTATTCATAAATTCTTTCACATCATCAGGATAAGTAAAATCCGATGGAATACTCTCTAATAATTCATCAAGAGTCAAAGATTCTTTCTTTTTTTTGATAATTAAACTATCATTTTCTTGAATTAATTCAACTACTGACTGTGTATCTAAATTTAAACTTTTCGCTAAAGTATGAGGAATAAGCAAACCAAGACTATTTCCCCACTTTTTTAATTCAATTTCCATAATTTTTTGATTGAAATTATACATTGTATAATAACACTAACTAAATAAACCATGACACAAAGGAATCTCTATTTTGTCTTCCCCGAAATGAATATCAATAGCGGAGGGCATATCGCTCAAATGAAGTTTATGTCGATCGCGCAGGAGCATTTTCAAGGTATATGCGATGTACAACCCGTCACCTATCGGAAGAAAGAAGGGAATATTCTGTACTTAGATGAGGTAATTAAAGATATTAGTGCGGCTAACAATATTTATGTTATTCATTGGGGTCCTGATATTCCACTACTTTTAACAAAACTTAACAAATTTAATGTAGTTTACTTTGCTCACAGTACTGGATATAAATTTAAAATACCGTCAAAAGTGCCAATAATTAACGTTAGTAAGCATTCTCAAGCCTATTGGGGCAGATTTGCACCAAATAACCTTATTTTTTATCTTCCGAATGAGATTTCCGACAAATATCAATGTCAATCATCAGAGAGATCGATCGATGTATTAGTACAGAAACGCAAATCTTCCAAATATCTAATTGAAGAACTTGTACCAGCGTTAAATCCTCACTGCAATTTGACCTTAATTGATTACTGGGTGGAGGATTTAGCCACTATTTTTAATCAAACAAAAGTCTATCTTTATGACTCCACAGAATATTGGGTACAAGCGAGAGCTAGTGAAGGTTTTGGGTTGCCTCCTTTAGAAGCAATGGCTTGTGGATGTACAATTTTTTCTAGTATAAATGATGCTTTATCGGATTATTTAGACCCAAGTTTTAACTGTCATAAATTGCGAGTTTATTCTAAGGAATATGATGTGCAAAGAATTTTATCTGCTGTAGAAAATTGGCAACCAAATTCAATTAATCTTGACATTGTAAATAATTATCGTTTACCTTTAATAAAAGAACGTTTTGATCATATATTGAAAGAAATCAATCTCTTTTTTGATCATCAACAATCCTATCCTGCTAATATTCCTTCTATTATTAAACATAAGCCTTTTTCTTTAGAGAAAGTGATTAAAAAAATTAAGTCTTTTTTCTAAACTTGTTCGTAGTTTGGGCTTTAGCCCTAATAAAAAAATAAGTAAAAAAAACTAAAGTCATTACTACAAACTGTTAATTATATTATGATAAATTGTTACATTAAAAACTCGATCGCTGTCATTTTAGCAGGGGGATTTGGTACGAGAGTTAAGCATCTTTTACCCAATATTCCTAAGCCCATGGCAAAAGTAGCGAATAAACCTTTTATCGAGTGGATTATTAACTATTTACAACAACAAAATATAGATAAATTTATCCTTTCTACGGGATATTTAGGGGAAGTGATAGAAGAATATTTTAAGCAGGAATTTTTTGCAAAAATTAATATAAATTGTTATCAAGAAAATGAACCATTAGGCACAGCAGGAGGCTTTATTAATACAGTAAATTTGTCTAATCAAATACCTGATTCGTGGTTAGTCACTAATGGTGATTCTCTCATCTTTACGGACTTAAATCCAATGTTTAATTATTTGAAAAATGATGACGTAGAAGGGGTTATGTTAGGGTTATCTTTACCCGATGCTTCTCGTTATGGTTCGTTAAAATATGATGATGATTATAATTTAATTACTTTTGCGGAAAAACAGCAGGGAAAAGGGGTTATTAATGCAGGAGTTTATATTTTTAAACATTCTGTGATTAACAAATTTCCTGATAAAAAACCTTTAAGTTTTGAATATGATGTTTTTCCGGAGTTACTCCAAAAAGGATGTAAAATTAAAGTACATATAACGGAAGCTCCTTTTTTAGATATTGGTACTCCTAAAACTTTGATTCAAGCGGAAAAATTTATCAAAAATAATTGGACTTTCACTCCGTAAAACAGGCATCTTGCCTGTCTTTTAATCAATGTCTATTAGACATCTCTATTAATTACTAAAACAAGGGCTGAAGCCCTAACTACGAACAAATTAAAAATTTTTATTGAAACTTTAATTGGTATTTTAAAAAATAATGATTGACTTAAATTTTATTAACAATTCTGTGGCTTTAATCGATCGAACTCATCATGGTTTACTTAGTATAACAGGAGACGATCGACTGCGTTTTTTACATAATCAAAGTACTAACAATATTCAAGGTTTAAAAGTAGGGGAAGGTTGTGATACTGTTTTAGTTAATTCTACGGGCAGAAATATAGATTTAGTTAGTGCTTATGTTCAAGAAAATCAGGTATTATTATTAGTATCTCCTCATCAAAATAAACCTTTATATGATTGGCTCGATCGATATATTTTTCCTTTTGATAAAGTAGCGATAAAAGACGTTACTAATGACTATAGAATTTTTACACTAATCGGAGAAAAAAGTCAAGATTTATTATCAGAATGGGTTGATAATGAGTTTTTAAATAGTTCAGAATTTAGCCATAAAATAATTACGATCGAGGATATAGAATTAATTATTACGGTGGGTTGTAATTTAAAATTAACTGGTTATAACCTGATTATTCCCCAAGAAAAAGCCCATCAAATCTGGGATAAATTAACCGCAAAAAATCCTATTTTATTAAATAATGAAGATTATGAAAATCTGCAAATTTTACGAGGAAAACCTAGAGTTAATCATGAATTAACCGATGAATTTAATCCCCTTGAAAGTGGTTTATGGGATGCCATTTCTTTTAATAAAGGTTGCTATATTGGGCAAGAAACTATCGCTCGTTTAAATACTTATAAAGGTGTAAAACAAAAACTTTGGGGTATTAAATTAAAGGGTTCGATCGATCCTGAAAAAGATAAAATAATTATGGTAGAAGGAGAAAAAGTTGGGAAAATTACCAGTTACTTAGAAACAGAATTAGAAAATTTTGCCTTGGGCTATATCCGCACAAAAGCTGGAGATATAGGCTTAAAAGTTACCATAGGAGAAGTAGAAGGAGAGGTAATTAATATACCTTTTATTAATCATGAATATTATGAGCCTAAATCTTAAAATAATTCTTGATTTAATCAAATCCATTATATTTTATCAATAATACCTCAGTTCGATGTAAGAATATCGGAGAAGGGCAGGTTTTAGGCATCAGGTAGCAGGTTTCAGCTTTTTTTTCCGAACATTAAATATTTAATTTCCCGAATTGAACATCATAAAATCAATTTAGATATTTTTTTTATAAATTCTTTAACCTAATACCTGACACCCTTTCCGCAACCTTTACACCACCTAAAATTTTATAGTTCACTCAGGTAATAATAATTATGAGGCTTAAAATATCTAATATACAAAAATATCTTGAAGATGTCAATAAAGAAATAGATCAAGAAAATTACTTTTCTGTAGAAGGAATTAACTATCTTGATGCTTTAAATAATTTTCATCAAGTGTTAAAACCAACAACTTATATAGAAATAGGTATTAACTATGGAAATTCTTTGAGATTAGCAAAGGTAAAAATTATCATAAGTATTTCCACTGATATAAAGAGTTGATATTACTATCATCAGAAAAAATTTAAGATTTTTTTAATATTTTCTCGTCAATGTTTCCAATTTTTTGTTACATTGAATTTAATAATTCGTAATAGTTGAGCAAAATATGCTATTAACAACAAACAAAACTGCCTTCTTATCGGAGATCGATCGATCGCAGGATACAGTAAAATTAAGATCAATATGGGAGAAAGTAGATACTTTTAGTTGTCCGAATCATTATAACTTTCATTTACACACCAATTGTTCCGATGGACAATTAACACCAGAAGCATTAGTCGAACAAGCATTATCTATAGGTTTGAAAGGATTTACCATTACAGATCATCATAGCGTTAATGGTTTCGATCGAGCCAAAAATTATCTCACAAAATTATCTCATCGTTATCATAATTTACCCCATCTTTGGACAGGTATTGAAATTACCTCCGAATTAAATGGTACGAATGTTCATATTTTAGGTTATGGATTTAATCCTGAGGCTAGAAGTTTACAAAAGTACTTGAGAGGAGATGCACCCCAAGGAAAAGATGCAGAAGCAAAAAGAGTTATAAATAGTCTTCATGAGGCTGGAGGATTGGTGGTGTTGGCACATCCTGCCCGTTACCGCCGTAGTGCAAAAGAATTGATACCCGAAGCCTTTGATTTAGGTATTGATGGAGTAGAAACTTATTATGCCTATGGTAATCCAAACCCTTGGCAACCCAGTGAAAAACAAACTGCAACGGTGAAAAGTCTTGCTTATAAATATAATTTATATAAGACTTGTGGCACTGATACCCATGGTGATAATATTTTAGTACGTCTTTAATTAGGATCGATTTTACTGCGAGGAAAAATTAAATTAACGAAAGTATTAATCACTCGATCGCACTCAAAAGGTATAATATCTTTACTGCCTAAGATTTCCTGTAAGATAATAAAGTTAGCTAATGCGCCCATAAAAATTCTAACGGTGGCTTCGGTATCCTCAATGGCTAAGTCTGGAAAACGGGCTAAGTATTCGGTGATAATCTTAATACTAGGTTTCACCACATGATTAAGATGAATCCTTGCTAATTCAGGAAAACGCCCACATTCTTCACATCAATTTGCACTATGCAAAGAAAAAATCTTTATATCTACAGTGGATTAATCGCCTATATCATCGGCTTATTATTCACGGGATTATTTACTCTATCTCAAGGTTTATTCTTCTGTTTGCTTATCCTTAGTCTTTGTATAGTCGGGAGTGGCATCATTTTTTTTAAGCCTATCAGACGAGTCAAGGTTTTTAGTACTTTTTTCCTTGCCTTAATTATTATCGGTGGTTTTTTTTATTATCATTGGCGTTTTCCTGTTGCCGATACCCTCGATATTAGTAATCAAATATCAACTCTTAACTCTGGTGAAAATATAGCAGTGTCAGGGAAAGTTATTTCTAATCCTCGTCTCAATCAAAACCAAAAAGCGAGATTCGTTTTACAAGTTGAAAAATTAGTCAACATTTCTGGTAATTCTCAACCTGTCACCGGAAAAGTTTATGTAACAGCGCCTTTGTTATCGGTGAAGGGTTTATTTCCTTCCACTCAAGTTACTGTCATCGGTAAATTATATCAACCTCTCCCTCCTCTTAATCCGGGAGGTTTCGATTTCGCTAGTTATCTGGAAAGGGAAGGGATTTTTTCGGGGTTGTCTGCTAAAAGTGTGGCTTTGCAAAAAGAAGGTAATAGTTGGCAAAAATTTTTATTTTCTTTACGTCTGCGGATGATTCAAACCCATGTACGTTATTTAGATGTACCTTGGGGAAATTTGGTTTCTTCCATGGTGATTGGTAGTCGCGCGGTAGATTTGGATTTGGATTTACAAAACTCCTTCCGTCTGGCAGGATTAGCCCATACTCTGGCGGCTTCTGGTTTTCATGTTTCTTTGTTATTAGGCACTGTTTTATTTTTTTGTCAATCTCTGTCTCCCCGTCAACGCTTAATAATTGGCATGATTTCTCTGGTGATTTATGCCACTATCACGGGGTTTTATCCTTCTATCCTTCGATCGAGCTTAATGGGGGTTGCGGGATTGATTGCCATAGTCAACGATCGATCGGTGAAAAGTTGTGCTAGTCTGTTGTTAGTCGGAGTAATATTGCTATTAATCAATCCATTGTGGATTTGGGATATTGGCTTTCAACTCAGCTTTATGGCTACTCTGGGCTTAATCGTCTCTTTACCTCCCATTGTCAAAAGGTTAGATTGGTTGCCTCCTACCATAGCAAACTTAGTCGCCGTGCCACTTTCCGCTACTATTTGGACATTACCTCTGGTTTGCTATCACTTTAATCATATTCCCCCCTACGGAATTTTTACCAATATTTTGGCAACTCCCCTCGTAATTATAATTACTTTAGTAGGAATTTTTTCGGGTTTTATCGGTGTTTTTATTCCCGTTTTAGGGAGTTCGATCGCACTTTTGTTATATCCTATTGTTAGGTTGTTAATTATTTTAGTAGAAATAAGTAATAAATTGCCTTTTAGTTCTTTAGCCGTAGGTAAAATTAATATTTTAAGTATATTTTTGATTTATGGACTTATTTTATTAATTCAGTTTAATAAATGGTGTCAAAAATATTGGTTAAATTTAACTTTATTTACTGTTATTTTGCTCACAATTCCCCTCATCTATCAAAAGTTTACTCTCCAACAATTAACCATAATGACTACCAGAGATAAACCTGTCATTGTCATTCAAAATCAAGGAAAAAATGCTGTAATTAATCTCAATGATAAAAATAATGTTCGTTTTAATATCCTTGCCTTTCTGAAATCTCAAGGTATTAATAGTTTAGAATTAGTCTTAATTAATTCCGATAAAACTAATCAATTAGCTTTAACATTATTGCAACAATATATCTCGATCAAATCTGTAATTTATCCTACTAAAAAGCCTTTAAAATCTTTAGAAATAATCGAGAAAAATAATGATTATATTCACTTTAAATTGTTTGATAAAACATGGCTTTTAATAGAAAATAATAACAACAAAATTCCTTCAAATACTATCAAAAGCGATATAATTATCTCCTCAAATGTGACTAATTTAGAACAAATTATTGCCCTAAATCCACAAATACTAATCACAAATTTATTCAACATCAAACAAGAAAAATTAGATAATTTATTCGCTAATAATATAAAAGTTTTATCATGGGAAAATGGTGCTATTCAATGGCAACCAGAAAAAGGATTTATTAGTTATGGAGAAAATTAAATATTTTTTAAACAACAATATTTTGGACTACAAACATACTAAACATATCTTATGTGCTATAATAGTATTTAGCAGAAGGGAGAAAATCACCTGAGTTCGACATAAAATCATCGGTTAAGATAAGGTGTCAGGCAATCAGGTAATCAAGTAAAATAAATTGAATATTTGCTTTATATTTTTATAAGGGATATTCCTGAGTTTCTGTATGAATTAATTTAAGTTGGATATTTTTCATCAATTCATATCGGGTTAATTCTTCTTCAAAATTGTCTAACATTTCTAACAGTAAATTAAGTTGATTAATTTTTCTCCTCATTAAGTCTCGATTATGTTTGTCTTTGGATTCAAGGTTGCACAATTCGTTGTAAAGATAGTCTCTAATTTCTTTGATATTATCCATAGTTGATTTTTTCATAACTTTATATCCCATTTATTTATCCGCAAAGATTGAGGAAATTATGCGCTTTTAATACTGATAATCAGATGAAGTTTCTAATCGTCTTTGAATTTCTTGGATGTCTTCGGGGGAGTCGTCAAAACATCTTTCTTCTAACCACATTGTAATATGAATGGGCATTATTTCGCCGAAGATATAGGGAATAGAGAAATTATAGGCTTTTTGATAATCCCATGTGCCGGGGAAGGGAAATCTTTCGTCTAAAGCATAACAAATTAACCCATTTTCTTCCATTTTTACAGCATCACCAATGGCAAAGGCAGAATTAATACAGGCGTGTTCCCTGACTGTAGGTCCTCCTGATAAGTCAGCCAATTTACTTAAATATAAGAGTCGATCGCGCAGTGAGTATTTGACGTTATCATGACATAGTATAGCGACACAAGAGGCAAAGGTTTTATATTTTTGTTCATCTTCATAGGGTTTTTCGGTGATAATTTGATGGTAGGCTTTTCTATAGGTGGATTTGAGTTGTTTCCAAGTATCCATAATTTTTACTTTCTGATTTTTCTGCTATTTATATATCAGGAGAAAATTAGTAATTTATGCAGATTATTTAACGAGGTTTCATCACTTCTATAAAATTTGAGGATGTAATTTGAAGTTGATTATCGATTTTACTAACAGTATAATTTCTTTTTTCTGTTTGATATGTATTGTCTAAATAAATGTAATTATTTTCTCCAATAAATTTTATTATATAGCAATAAGGAATCATTTGTGAGAAAATACTAAAAACAATTAGTAAGAAAAATTGTGAAAGAATTAGACCAGTTTATCGAATCAAATCCAGATTCTAGAGAATTAAAAAGGGCATTAGCAGTCAGAATGACCCTTCAAGGTTATTCACATCGGGCAATCAAGAAAATTCTCCAGGTCTGTTCAGGATTTATTAGTAAATGGAAAGAACAATATATTATTCATGGCATAGAAGCACTCAAATTAGGATATAAAGGTTCGGTGGGATATTTGAGTAAAGAGGAAAAAACAGAACTGTTTCAATGGCTAAACAGTCAAGAAAGTTTGACCTTAGGGGAATTAGAATATTATATAGCCCAAAAGTACGGAGTAACTTATCAGGCAAAATCAAGCTATTATGATCTATTAGATGAAGGACAAATATCATGGAAAAAATCCCAAAAGAAAAATCCACAAAAAAATCAAGATTTAGTGGATAAAAAAAAAGAAGAAATAAAGGAATATATCGAGAAAAATAAAGAAAAAATAGAGTTGGGGAACTTAAAAATATTTTTTGTGGATGAATGTCACTTATTATGGGGTGATATTTGTGGATA